>JAGXNS010000033.1 GCA_019894855.1 Promethearchaeota archaeon | reverse complement strand
CACTTTTAGGAGATGCTATTAATAACGAAAATGTAGATATTGCAGTTGTAGGTACTCCTTGTCAGATTCAGGCTCTAAAGAAGTTACAGAACCATCCTGCATTTGATTACGAGGCATACGATTTAGTATCTTTAGCCATCGGAACCTTCTGTTTTGGAACGTATTATAATCAATTATTAGATATGGTATTTAAAGAGTTCGGGGTCAATTCAAACGAGATTGATAAAATTAGTACCGATAAAGATAACTTCAACATGAAAATACAAAGTAATTCGACTGTAAAAGAAATACCACTAAATTATTTATACGAAAGAGCAATAAGAAAAGCTTGTTTTTCTTGCTCTGATTACACAGCTTCATTCGCAGATTTATCAATCGGAAAGTTTGGTAGTAAAGACGGCTGGAATACGTTAATTGTAAGAACAGAAAGAGGTAAGCAAGTTTATGATTTAGCCCTTGAACATGGGTTCATAGAAACAATACCATTAGAACACGATATGAAAGAACTTATTTTGGATTTAACCCGGAACAAAACTGATATAGTCAAGATAGAATCAATAACTGAACATTCCTCCGAAATCAAAAGCTTTATGATCAGAAACTCGAGGATTGCAGGCGTGTACAAACCTGGGATGTTTGTTATTTTATGGCTTCCTGATGTTGACTTTTTACCAATGTCCATCTCAGCCATAAAAGAAGACCTTATAGAAATAACAATTAAAAAAATAGGAGAGGGAACCTCCAAATTATTTGAATTAGCTGAAGGAGATTCAATTGGAATAAGAGGTCCTTTTGGGAATTCGTTTAGTTACGAGGAATCGAAAAATATTCTTGTCGTAGGAGGAGGGATGGGAATTGCAGCTTTAACAACCTTAATAGAAATTCTTAAACAAAACAAGGCAAATGTGCAAGTAGCAATTGGAGCTAAAGATGAAGATTCATTAATATTCGCTGAGAGATTATTGGAATTGATTCCAAATACGATGTGTACTACTGATGACGGATCCTTTGGTAAGAAATGCATTGTAACTGATCCCGTAGAAGAGCTAATTAATAAAGAAAACTTTGATTTGATTGTTACATGTGGTCCTGAAAGTATGATGAAAAAGGTTCTTGAATTAGCAGAATCAAAGAATATTGAACTTCAAGCCAGCTTGGAAAGAAAAATGAAATGCGGGGTAGGTTTATGTGGTTCTTGCTGCATAGGAGTAGAGAACAACATTACTATTTGTAAAGATGGACCCGTCTTTAATTCAGATCAATTGAAAAAATTTCCTAAATTTGGAACTTATTCTAATTAATTAATTTTCTTTATTATTTTACTACGCTGCTAAAGTTGAGAAGTTAACTACAAAATTAAGAAGGTTTTTTAGGAATCTCGTTCTCACACGAAACCCCTACTTGGCATAATCCACACCCATAAATGTTAATTCCATAATTTTTTTTTATATAGGGAATGGTACCCATAACGTGATTGGAGCATATAATTTTATCGTGGCGTTTTTTGGATGTAATTGCGTTAACTGGGCAACGGTCGATACAATCCCCACAATTAATACAATATTCGTAAGGATCTGAAGGTCTTTTGGCAGCGTCAGAAGGCAAAGTGTAATCAACAATTATACTCCCACACCTCATTGCTTTACCCCTTGAGTTAATAAAACCATCGGATAAACCAAACGATCCTAAACCAGACGCAAAGCAGCAATGCCTGTGAGACCAATTGGAAGCCCAAATCTTAGGATTGATTTTAAATAAGCATTTTTCCTGGGTAGGCGCCATCGCATTTATTCCTAACTTTTTTAACTCGTCAATTAAATGTGTTTGGGTTTTCACATTAGCTTGTTCTCCGAATAATCGCGTATTAGCCCATCTTTCTGAAGGATTAACTTTAGAGTATTCAAAATTCTCCTCCTTTGTTTTCTTATTTATCGGGAGGATGTAGGTCACTACGCTTAGATTTTCGGTTGAGATTGGTATACCTTTTCTTTCGCAATACCACGAGTAAGCTTCTATTGGAGTGAGATAAAATTCACCTATAATTTTTTTATATTCGCTAAAAATGGGATCATCTCCAGAAACAAACCCAACAATTACATCAGGATCAAAAATGAAAGAGTTATCTACCATTTTCATTTTATTACTTTCGTCATTTTTTAAGAAATAATTTATCTTTTCAACGAACCAATCTTTATTTATCCCCATAATGAAGTAAAACCTTACTTAAATCAAATTTATCTATTATATCCCATTTACTTATATATTTAATTACTCATTAACTTTTATTCTTCGTTCCTTAAATTAGAGGATTATTAAAGAATACGATTTTATTGATAGATAATGGAAAATTACAATTTTAGAAAAGGTTTGATTAACGGAATTACAACCGTACTGTTAATAGGATTACAACCAGTCATTTCACTTTCAAGACCGCCAATAATTGATGCTTTTTCCTTTTCTACCATCACGGTACTATTTATGGCGATTATATTTTTTCCTTTATTCTTAATCGAAAGATTTAAATTGAAAAATTTAATTAAAACAGAACCGAATGACAGGATACGTTCTCTATTGAGTGGCTGGAAGCAACCGAGGAATATTAGATTACTTGTTGGAATTGGAATTGTTTTTTCTATTGTTCCTGTATTATTAATAGTGGGTTACGATCTCGCTGGAGCAGTTAATAGCTCACTCGCGTTAAAAAGTGAAGTTATCATTGCTCTACTATCAGGTTATATCTTTTTAAATGAAAAACGAATATCAAAAACCCAGATATTTTTCTGTATAATTTTAATTTTAGGATTATTTATCGCAATTACGCAAGGATTTTTAGAATTGTTTGAATTTAACCTCGGGGTTCTTATTATTTTATTAGCGGTTATTATCTTTACTATTACACATGCATTTACTAAATCAGGATTCGATAGAAACGAGATTAGTCCTATTCAAGTAGTTTTTATACGGAATCTATTAAGTGGAATAATATTGTTGGTAACCTATTTCATTTTTTTTCCTTTAGAAGGATTGATAACCGTGCTTAAACCAGAATATCTTATATATCCTTTTGTTATGGCATTAGATTGGGGATTTTCTCTGTTATTCTGGTACAGAACATTGTCTTACCTACAGATAGGAAAAGCGGGGGTTATTATGTCTTTAACACCAATCACCTCTGCAATTTTTTCCTGGATCATTCTCGGGGATGAGATCACATATTTCCACCTCATAGGTATAACGATAGTAATTGTTTCGATTTACATGATCATTCGGGAAAAAAAAAATGAAAAGGAAATTAAAAGCAGTTAAAAAAAATAATTAACATGCTATAAAGGGTATACACCAAATTTATTAGCGGCTTCTATCATCCATCTCAAATGCTCAACTGACATACTCGGATGAAAGTTAGCAGGAGATATCATACCACCGCCTCCCTTACCCAAAGCATCTATAGCAACCTCGACTGCTTTTTCAACTTCTTTTTTGGTAGCATCTACTAAAATATGTTTTGTATCAATGTTGCCAGATAAGCATAATTTATCGCCAACTCTCTTTTTAACTAAATACGGATCTACCCAAGGTGGTTCAAGACATTGAAGACCATCAAATCCAGACTCAACTATGAAGTCTAAGAGATCAGTAACATCACCATCAGTATGTAATATATATTTCCCACCCCAATCGTGAATCGCTTCTGATACCTCTTGGAAACGTGGAAGCAAATACTTATCAAAGTATTTCGGATTAATCATTGGTCCTCCTTTGTGGGCTATATCTCCGCCCTCAAGAAAGATCTTAGCACCACAATCAGAGTATGCCTTAAATACAGTTAATGTGTAATCAGTACAAAAGCGAAATCGTTCTTCGATTAGTTTCGGATCGTTCTTAAGAGCCCGAGCGAAATAAGCCATCCCCATCCCCTGCCAAACGGGGGGAAAAACCGAAGTTAAAGCATTTTGAGCGAAAATGCAAATGTCATCCTTTATATCGCGGCATTTTCTCAAAACTCCCTTGTAAAATTTCTTAGCCTTATTGTATTCTTCCTTCATATCAGGTTTAGGATACGCTTCCCAATCTTCTCGATTTTTAATATATCCCCCGTAGTAATCTGGATAAGGATTTCCATCAATGTTTCGGACCCTATGTCTCTTTCCAAATATATCTGTCATTTCAGTCTGACTTTCAAGAATAAAGGGGATGTATTGTACTCCCACTCCATCAAATCCTAGATCAAGACCTGCTCTTACTGCTTTTGAAAAGGTAGAGATTTCAATATCAAGAAGAATTTCGTTAATTTTATCTACCCAATCATCTGGATATTGTTTTTCCAGATCATCAAATATATCAAAAGCATTTCGCTTCGGACGACCTAAAATTTGATCAGCGACATTTCCATCGATATTTATAGTATGCGTTGGAATTCTATCAGGTTCTTCGAGATTTAATGCTGTCCATATCCGTTCGAAACTTTTCATAATCAATATTTTAAGGGTTGAATAAATTAATATATTTTTCTTTATAGTGAATTCTCCTTTTTTTCTTCATTATAAAAGTTTTTAATTTTTTCTAGTTTTTCTTAGATAACTTGAGTAATAATCTAAAAAAAGGCTTAATTTTTGGAGTAATTGGAATTATTCTTGTTGGATTTCAACCAATTATAGCAAATTCGGCCAAATCAATCGATTCTCATGTATTTGCAGCTATGACATGTTTGATTGAGGCAACAATATTTCTTCCTCTCATGATTTTAGAGATGCGAATGAATAAAAGGAAAGAAAGGGGAAATCCGGATTTAATGTCAAATAACTCAATTTTGACAAGTATAAAAAAGAATATTTGGTTATTGCTTTTTATCGGGATAATCTTTAGCGTTAATCAACTTCTATTTTTTGTAGGATATCGATTAGCTGGGGCTATAAATGGATCTTTAACTCAAAAAACTTCCGTTTTCTTTGGATTATTGTATGGCTTTTTGTTATTAAAAGAAAAGATTTCAAAAATTCAAATCGTATTTTCCATCGTGTTATTTTTCGGTTTAGTTATAGCAATAACTCAGGGTTCGTTGAATTTTCTGACCTTTAACACTAATATTTTGATTGGTGTGTTAATTGTATTATTGATTACAGCTCTATGGATGTTTGGCCACACTATGACGAAACCATTGTTTAGTCGAAATGACTTAACCCCAACTCAAATGGTTTTCATACGAAATATGTTAAGTGGAGTCATATTAATAGTTACCTACTTTACATTTTCTCCTGTTGATTTAAGTGTTTTTTTTAATCCATATAATCAATTCTTTTTTATAATAATGGGAACTGTATATGGTTTAGGATTATTCTGTTGGTATAAGACATTATCGTATTTAGATGTCTCGAATGCAACCATTGTATTATCTCCCACTCCAATAGTTACCGCCATCTTTGCTACTTTTATATTAGGAGAGTTATTTACACCCTTTCATTTAATTGGAGCAGTATTAGTTATCTTCTCTATTATTATTATTATTATCAAACAAAAAAAAAATTGAAAATATATCCCTTTTTTCCAATATTTCATTTATTCACGGTTTATAGATATATTTAAGGAAAATGATATTCAAAAAATATATTCTTATATGTCGCTTATATCTTCTATAAGAATGGTTCATGTGTCAATTTATAAAGGAATAAGGTATTCCAGAACATTTATATATTGAAGTAATATAGTTATAAATATAAAAAGATATATTTAAAGAATCGAAATTCTTGCTTAAACAGTAGTTTAGACTATAAAGGAAGTTATAAAATGATAGATGATAGTATAATCTCTGTGAGAGATTTAAAAAAGTATTTTGGCGAAGTTAAAGCGGTTAACGGCGTTTCTTTTGATGTCCATAAAGGAGAGATTTTTGGACTTCTGGGACCAAACGGGGCTGGAAAAACTACCACGATTAAACTTCTATTGGGATTGCTTGAGCCTTTAGAAGGGGAGATCAGCATTTTTGGGTTAAATCCAGAACGCGAAGAAGTTGTAATGAAGAAGAAAGTAGGTTATGTTTCTGAAGAAGCCTTGATATTCAAATCTTTGACACCTAAGGACTTGTTTAACTTTATCGCATCAATTCGTAGATTAGATGCTAACGAAGCAACCAATAGGGTGTCTGAATACCTTGAAAGTTTAGGAGCGACAGAATATTACGAACAAATGATAGCAACTTTATCGCACGGAAACAAACAAAAAATGCAAATCGTTGCTTCACTACTACATGACCCAGAGCTCTTGATATTAGACGAGCCGTTAGCAGGACTTGACGCGAAATCTGTAAGAGTGGTAAAGGAATTATTAGATATGCATGTTGAAAAAGGTGGAGCAGTGCTTTTTTCTACTCATATTATGGAAGTGGCAGAAGATCTATGTGATCGCATTGCTATAATAAATAAAGGTAAATTAGTAGGTCTTGGAACGATTGATGATCTTAGAAATCAAGCTGAAAAAAGTGGAGCAAGTCTCGAAGATGTTTTTCTCAGATTAACTGAGCAAGATTCTTCAGTAGAAGAGATTGTGAAGAAATTAAGAAAATCTTATAAGAAAAAGATAGAGGAGTCTGTTTAAATTGGAAGAGAAAAAAGGTTTAAAACTTTATTCGGTATCGAAATTTACTAATTTTGAAATGATAATGGATTCTCAGCTTGCTTCTTCTGGAGCTCATCAAGCCAAAGTACTTGAGAAGTGCGAGAAAAACAATAAGTATATAAAAACACAAGCAATATCGATAAAAATTATTTCAGCTTTTTTGATGGTGTTTATGCCTTTACTTTCAGTCATAATGTATTTTGGAATTACTGAAGAGATTGGCCCGTCCTTTCCTATACAGGGTAGAATATACATCTTTAGTTTTTTTATCCTATTGGCTCTAATTATTTCAATATTATATTTATTCCTTTTTGGGTTGTTTACAACAAGTTCGTTGATGTCAGGTTCTGCTTTTAAATGGTTGCATACGCTACCATTATCTCGAAAAGATTTAAAAAAGTTAGGATTTATGACTTTGTTTAGAAACCTAAACATACAAATATTGGTAATGACTTTTGCTTTTCCAATAATGTTTTTTATTATAACACAAAATCTTTTAACATTTATTATGAGTCTTATTTCTTCGTTTCTTATAACTATTTTTGGAGCGAGTATTTTAATTATTGTTGGAGAAAAGTTCAGCCGGGTATTCTCAGAATCGAGTAGACAATCAAGTAAAGCTAATCTTTTAAGAATGGTCTCATTGATAGGTTTTTTCATCATAGCCTTTGGTTCGAGTTTTGTTATGAATTTCGGTATAAACGCCCTGTTTACTCTTGTAGAGGAATTTAGTTCAAATCCTCCTACAATGGGTTTAAACATGATATTAAGTATGATCCCATTACCATTTGCACCAGCATATTTGGTGAGTCTAAGTCTGGTCGCTGACCAAGTTCCGTTAGGTCTATGGGCTTCAAGTATAGTGGGCATGGTACTTCTAGCGGGGATAACTTTTCTAACTTACAAAATAGCAATCAAATCTTTATCGAGCGTTGCTACTTTTGAATTGGATTCCTCAAGGGTTAAAAAAGATGCAAAAAGAAAAGAAAAACCAATCATGATAGAAGTAAAATCAACATCCCCCATAAAATCGTTTATTCGTAAGGATTTAATAGCTTCGACGCGCGATTATCAATCTTTAATTTTTGTTCTCATGCCTCTCCTCTACCCTGTAATTATGATTTTATCAATGCAAGCTGTTATAACTGATGAAGTATCTTCAACTTTTAGTATTATGATATTGTGGGCAATAATTATGATAGCAAGTCAATTTATACCCCTTATGTTAGTAGGAGGTTTACTAAATATGGAGGAATCTGGTTCCTCGACACTTGCATCATTGCCTCTTTTGCCTCGTGATCAAGCGAAAGCGAAATTAGTACTTATGTTAATCATACACGGAATTTCTATGAGTATTATGGCTATTGTCCTAACAATATTAACCCAATCTGTAATGGTTTTGATTTTAATATTAGGTAGTTTACCGATTACTTGGACTTTGCTTTTGTTTGTGTTTCAAATGAAGGTGCGATTATTTGGTACAATGAAATACAAGTACGTGCTTGAGGAATTTAATGTAAAAAATAAATTATTAAAATGGGTATCTATCGTTGCCGCTGATATAGGTGTCTGTATTTTTATTCTGATACTTGGATTTACTTTTTTTATTACTCTAGGAATTATCCCCGCTATCCTCATACTATATTTCTTAGGATTTATTGGATTATCTGTGCTAATTTACACTTTTACTAAAATGTTCCCTAAGCTTGATAGGACGCCGCAATTTGAAACAAGAGGATTACTAAGAAATAAACCTATTATTGGTGTAATAGTAATATTGCTTTTATTCCAATTATTTCCATGGATTGCAACTTTTATAGAGATTATCTTTCTTCCTCTCATAATGGAGTTAGAATTTACAGGAATCTTATTCTTCGAATTTTTTTATACTGAAGGTTTTTTTATACTTTTATTTCTCCTTATCGTTCCAAAAGGAATGAAATTACCTCGTAAAGATGAAACAATTTTAAGTTATACTAAAACAATTGGTTTAACAAGGGTAAAACCTTTAGGTCGAAACCTCCTAGTTGGATTTGGCTCTTTTGCTATTTTTAGTTGTATTTTATTTATTGGGGCTAATCTCCTAGGAGTATTTTATTTTGATCCGGAGTTCTTGTTTAGAGATCCAAATCCTTCTTATTTTGGAGTTGCCAGTCTTGGCTGGTTTATTTGGATTTTTATGATTAGGCCAGGATTATGGGAAGAAGTTGCATTCCGAGGTGTTGTTATTCCTCTTCTTTCAAAAAAATATAAAAAACTATTGACGATTTTAATAAGTGGCGTAATTTTTGGACTAGCACACGCATTTAAAATTATAGGGGTTTTACTAGCGGGTGGGCCTCACATTTTTACGCTATTTCAGGTGATATATACTACTTTAATCGGTTTTTCAATGGGATATATGTATCTAAAAACAAAAAGTCTGCTTCCAAGCATTATATATCATTACTTAATTGATACAGTGGGAATGATTTTTCTAAATGTTGATATCGAAAACATAGTTCTCTGGGGAGTATTTTTAATTGTATTTTTAGGCGTTATTCCCGCAATTCTGAATATTGGCTTAACAAAATTGGTTTTTTGGAAAGATTTTAATAAAGGTGTTATAATTAATAAACGATAAAAATTTTAAAAAATTTTAATATATTGATGTAGAATGAACGATAATATTGTTATATCTGTAAGTGAGTTAAAGAAATTTTTCGGAGAGGTAAAGGCCGTCAATGGAATTTCGTTCGATGTAAAAAAGGGAGAAGTTTTTGGCCTTTTAGGACCAAATGGCGCTGGAAAAACAACTACTATTAAACTTTTGTTAGGACTACTAGAACCAAACGAAGGCACCATTAAAATTATGGATTTAAATCCCGAAATAGATGAAGTTCAAATAAAAAGTCGGACGGGTTATGTTAGTGAAGAACCTTTAATTTTTAAATCTCTTACTCCAAAAGATCTTTTTAATTTTATTGCGTCAATACGCAAAATGAACGCGGAAGAAACTTCAACAAGAGCTCAAGAATATATGGAGAGCTTGGGTGCTTTAGAATACTACGAGCAGTTAGTTGCTACTCTTTCCCATGGGAATAAACAAAAAATTCAGATAATATCTTCGATCCTCCACGATCCCGAATTACTCATTTTGGACGAACCACTTTCGGGGCTTGACGCAAAATCTGTAAAAGTTGTAAAGGAAATTATAGATATCCACATCGAAAATGGTGGTGCTGTATTATTTTCAACTCATATTATGGAGATTGCAGAGGATTTGTGTGATCGCATAGCGATATTAAATAGAGGAAAAATAGTGGGAATTGGAACTATGGAGGAATTAAGACAGCAAGCGGATCAACTAGGAGCTAATTTAGAAGATGTGTTCTTAAGATTAACAGAACAAGATGTAAGCGTAAACGAGATAGTAAAAAAGTTGAGAAAATCTTTTAGCGGCAGAGACTAAGGGCAGTTCAATTATGACAGAAAAAGAAATGGGACTTTATAAGCTTGCAAAGTATACTAATCTAGAAATTGTAATGGAGGCACAAGTTCAATCTAGTGGAGCTAACCAAGCTCGTGTTTTAGAAAAATATAGGAAAAATAAAGGCTCAATTAAACAGCAAGCGTTTGCAATGAAAATTGTTTTTGCAATGATGCTTTTATTTGTAGCTATTTTACCAGTTAGTACCTATTTTCAGGTAATATCCATACTTAGCGATCCACTTGTAATTCCCGATTCTATATTGATTCCTGGAAGCATCCTATTTGGATCTTTTAATTTAATGCAATTACTTTACCTTATCATGCTCGGTATGTTCGCAATCGGCGCCATGATGTCTGGAGATACTTTTAGATGGTATGAAACGCTTCCGTTATCCAAGAAAAGGTTAAGAAAGTTAGGTTTTATGACCGTTTTCCGAAACTTAGATGTAGGGCTTATTGTGATGATGCTTGCTTTTCCGATAATAATGTTCGCTATCTCTCTTAATATAATATTAGCACTAGTCGCTTTGATGACTTCAGTTATTAACGTTATGTTTTCTTTTAGCATACTTGTATTAATCGCAGGAAGAATTAGTCGCGTATTGAAAATTAGTGAAGCAGGTTCTAAGAAAGCTACTCTCATTCGTATTTTCACGATGTTAAGTTATATGATAGTCATCTTTTCTGCTTCATTTTTCTTACAATGGATAATCACATCAGCAGGAGCTTTTTTTGCTTTGACGACATCTTCAGATATTCCACTGATAGTTAATATAATCATGAGTTTAATGCCGTATCCTTTTTCGTCTGGATATTTAATAACTATGGCTATGGAGCCATTAAGTTTTAGTCCAATTCTATGGGTTTCAGCTTTAATTGGAGTTGGTCTTTTTATATTATTAACCTATTTTACTTATACAAGGGCTTTAAGAGCGATGAGGACGGTAACTTCATCAGCGTCTCTTGAAGCAAAACAATCGTTATCATCAAAAAAAACCTCTGAAAAACCTATTGAGGTTCTAATCGAGCCCCGAACGCCTATTAAAGCCTATATCCGTAAAGATTTATCTACTACTACAAGAGATATTCAAACTTTTATGTTCGTTATAATGCCTTTTGTTCTTCCGTTTATGGTGTTAATCCCGCTATTAATCAGCCCATCAGGACTTATGGATTCATTTACTGAAGATTTCGTTATGGTTTGGGCTATGGTAACTCTTTATCAACCTATGATTTCAATGATGCTGACTTCGGGATTTTTAAATATGGAAGATTCTGGCTCATCGATTCTCTCGTCCTTACCAATACGTACTCGCAATCAAGCGAAAGCGAAATTATTATTATTAGGTTCAATTCAAACATTATCGTATTTTCTTCCTCTAGTGTTATTTATTCCGAATCCAGAATTCCTTAGTTATTTGTTTTCTTTTATTTCTTATTATCCCGTTGTGGTAGTTCTGCTATTATCAATGTTTCAAATGAAACTTAGATTTTTTGGCAGAATGAAATATAAATTTGTTGTAGAAGAATTTAATCCAGAGAAAAAGGTAACAAAATGGTTCATAATGGTAGTAGTTCAATATCTAATTTACTTTGCTTTCAACTTCATGGGTGCCATTTTGTTATTATTTTTTGGTCAGAGTATTATGTTTTTAGGATCTTTTATTGGTGGAATCCTCGCTTTAGGTGTTTTATTGCTTTCTTTCAATAGTATGTTTCCTAAAGTACTGGGAAAGAAACAAACTATAAGTATTAGAGAAATCTTTAGAAAGCACACTTTTCTTGGAACATTAAGTCTCTTAGCTTTAATGTTAGGATTCTTACTCCTACCCGGGTTTGTTCAACTACCCTTACTATTCTTTGTCGATTCACTCCCTACTATAGCTATATTGTTAATTGATTTCTTTGTTAATTTTGGATTGATGATGTTGCTATGGTTGGTAATTGTTCCAAGATTCTTAGGTCTCCCAAACGGAGAAGAACATTTAAAAGGATACATAAAGACGATTGGAATAAAAAACGACGGGAAACTTATTCGCAATATATTACTCGGAGTAGGTTGCTCTGCAATAGCTTTTATTTGCAGATTTATTACTGCGAATATATTTGGAAATTATTTTTTCGATCTAGACGTAATTTTTGGGACTCCTGGTTCAAGCCTTTCCTTTTATGGATGGTTCTTGTTTATACTTATGCTAATTCCAGGCATATGGGAGGAAGTCTCCTTCAGAGGTGTAATGATGACATTGAATATGAGAAAGTACTCTCGCACAACTGTAATTATAGTCGTATCACTTCTATTCGGATTTTTCCACTATTTTAATTTACTAGGAGGTTCTGATTTATTTGCTACTACTTTGCAGGTGATTTGGGCAGCGTTGTTTGGTTTTCTACTTGGATATTTGTTTATAAAAACAAAGAGTCTGATACCTTCAATTATATTACATTATCTTGTAAATACTGTAGGACAATTATTTGTACCCGTTTCATTTGATAGCATGATTAACTTAAGTTTATTTGCAGTATTAGGTCTTGGAATACTTCCTGTAGTTTTCGGGATGATATTAGTTAAATTAGTTGTAAAAGAAGAACCTAGGTAGATAATGTAATGTAGATTTGTTTCCATTTATTATCTATAAATTGCTGGTGATATAAGCAATACATAGTTTTAACACTTCTTCGAGACTCCCGCGTTCAATTTTATCTATTGTATCAGTAGGTTGGTGATAAAATTGAAGCATTTCTTTTAGATTCATTGCTGAAATATTGAGCGCTTTTATTCCTGCTTTTGAAAATGCTGTAGCATCAGTACCACCGGTAATTTGACCAAAGATCTTATCAATTTTCCCCGATCCTCCTAGAGCAGACTCGTTCACCTTGATTTTTGCACTTTTTGCAGCTTCTGTTAATTTTCTAACCATTACATCAGAATGCTTAGTTCTCGTAGAAGGCTCAAAATCTATGATAGAAATGTTATTTTTGCTCTGAATAGCGTCCATATTTACACACTCTGCGTCATACTTCTTTAATTCGTTAAAATGACTGGAAACATATCTGAAAGCTCCCCTTAGACCAGCTTCTTCACAACCAAAAGAAATTAATCGGATTTCAGTGTTTTTAGGGACGATATTTTTATGTAAGCTCAAATATTTACTTAAAGCTAATACGATTGCCACAGCACTTAAATTGTCAACAGCACCCGGTACCGTATTTGCCTTTTCTCCAAATGATACGAAGAAAAACAAGCCTAAAAACGCAGGTATCCCAATAACGAAAAGAGTGAGGATAAATACGAAAAATAATTCGTAAAAAAATAAATTAACCAGAATTAACAGAACTATTATTAGTGAGGTAATAAGCCATATAATCATTATACCAATGCCAAGTAAAATGAGTACGGGATAACCTAACTTTAGACGGGTTAATAAATTAAATTCGAGTGCACTATCGTGGTGCCCAGAAAAAATTAAAATCCTTTTAACCTCTTCTTTTGGATATATTCTTCCTACAACATTTTGAGAGGTTTTAGATTTAAATAAAGGATCAATGAACTCGCGATAATTGAAAAATTCGTTCCATAAAATTAAAAACGAAATTAAATTTAAAGAGAAGGAAAAAATTGTCATTAGATACCCCCAATAATTTGTCAGATTAAGTGGTATCAAAAAAAACGCTACAAAGGATGTAAGAACTAATATTATATCAATTTTAATATACCCTAAAAACGCTCGAGGGTTGCACGAGAAAGGTTCTATTGCTACATCATCACACGTTTTTTCTAATTCTTTTTTGATAATTTCAGCACTTTGAGCCTCTTGCAAACTACAAGGCATTCTAGGCCCACATTCCTCAATTATTCTTTTAATGATTTCGTACATATACTCTGAATCTTCTTTACTGATATTGAGTTCCAAATTAATTACCCCCTTGCGTTCTGAATTGTGAATTTAGTTAAGTTTGAGTATTAAGTTATAAATTATATATCAATATTGATTGATATATCTTATAAAATAATTGATTTATTGCGTTAAAAATCATTATAGTTTTTATTTACAAAAGCGTCTGTTTTTTTATGTATTAATGGTGTAGGTAATGAATTTATTTGAAAACGAACAGTATGTATGCAAAGTATGTGGTTTTAATATTATAGGGCATTTCCCTAAACAATGTCCTTTCTGCGGCGCTTTAAACATAAATTTCATTACAGCAAAGAATTGTTCTGAAAATTATAAAGTTTTAGAAACGAAAATAACTGATAACGTTTTACGGCTGAATTCTAAACCACCATTAGGCTTAGAGCACACAGCCTATAGTATAAAAGCAGAAAATCAAACCGTCTGGATAGATTGTCCGTCTACTTTTGATAGTTCTTTAGAAAGAATGGATAAAATCATATTTACGCATCACCACTTTCTTGGAGCGTCAAATCTATATCGAAGCTTTAATACAGCTTTTGTTTGGATTCACATTGAGGATTCAAAACATATCATGTCTCAAAAGCACCCATTTGATAAGAAATTTGATACAGATTTTCAGTTATCAGGAATTAAGGCTTTTCATATCGACGGTCATACACCCGGATTTACTTTTTACACTTATGAGGATATAGTTTTCGTTTGTGATTATGTATCTATATCGGATGGGAAAATGAAATTCAATCCCTATGGTCCACATGGAAAAACGATTGAAGGTGGAAAAATAATTAATAAATTACTTAAAAATCGACATTACCAAAAAGTTTGTGGGTTCGATTATGTAGTAGGTTTTTCAGAATGGATGGGTCTGTTTGATGACCTTCTGAACTCTTCAACCAACTAATTGTATTGACATTTAAGGATGTTTAATTAAAATTTACGTGGTTCTTGGGTTTGAGTTCAAGTGCATTGGTAGGACAGACATCAATGCATAATCCACAACGTGTACATTTATCGCGTGGATCAATGAAATTCAATTTACGCTTTTCGCCTATAGGAGTAGGAGGAGAAAAAAATAGGTTTTCAGGACACACTTCTACGCAATCTCTACATTTAATACATAAAATATTATCAACGATAATTTTATTCAAAGAAATTCACTATAATTCGTTTGTTGCTTATCTATTCACTACTTTAAACTTAAAATTAAGTAAAACTAAGTTTAATTTTATTCCTACTACATATAAATTTTTTCTAAATGTTTAAGTTTTTTAGTTAGAATTTTTTTGGTATTTTTAGAAAAAAAAAATTGAATATATCACATGTAATTAAATTAGAATTCAGTTTAATAACTAATTGATATAGCATTACAAAATGGCTTTATATAGATAATGGAAAGCTCAAGATTAAAGAAATTTGATATTTCTTGCCCAAAATGTGGAATTGAGAAAGAAATATCTGTTCCGGATTCACTATTTCTCCAAAAAAAGTTTGGAACTGTAAAAATTAAAGTACCTCAAGGTGCGGTATGTAAAGATCACAATTTTATAGTTTTTATCTCTACTAAAGGTCAAGTAATTGGATATGACATAATAGACGCTTCTGTGTCATTAGACCAGGAAGAAGAGCGTCCTGAAGATTTAATTGATCTGACTTTGGACGAACTTATAGATGCGTTCGGATTTAATTGTGTCGCGGGTTTTATTCGCGCTAAATTATTCGATTACCCGTCTTCTATTATAAGAAACGAAGAATTTGCCCTTGATATCGGGCAATTAAATAAATTGTTTGATAATCTAATTCCTCCGAAATATCAAACTACAAATGCCATAAGGGACGAAGAATTTGACTCTTATGTGTTTCCTAATCCTAATTATTATTATTCAACTATTAAAAAAGAAAACACTGGTGCATTTTTAATAAATAATCGAAAATTAGTCATTCAAGTACCTTGGCGGGTACAAATTGATTTTGAGAAGTCAATTTTAAGCAATGCACTAAGTAAAAAGGATAAAAGCGAGCAATTACAATACTTGGCTCAAGATATCAACCAATTCATCAGCGATGTAGAATTTACACAAAGTCTTCTGGAAAATGTTAGGAACATTAGTGAAAAGGAATTAATTAAGAAGCTTAAAGAGAAACGGATCGTATCTCCGATTAATAAAAACCGAATCCTATTAATAAAAGAATTCATAACCAGAAGAATCTCAAAGGAAGTAGGTCGTAAGATTAAAAATTAATAAAATTCATCGCTACTTGGAAATTTAGCATCAAAAGCCCTCAAAACCTATTTTTAAGATTTTACCCTAATTAGGTAAAGTACAAAAAAGATCATGAATTAATTAATTCAATAATTAAATATTCGAAGTGAAGAATATATGGATTGGGGAATGCAAAATCGATTAGCAAGAATAATTAAACCTAAATCTGGACGATGTGTGATGCTTGCTGTCGATCATGGATATTTTGGTAATATTCCTGGGGCACTTAAGTGTTTTGGAGATTTGAACCCTTTATTTCAACATGCTGACGCGTTAATGTTAACCAGAGGGATGCTGAGAAGCTGCGTTTCTGCTGATTTCGATGTTCCAATTGTTTTAAGAGCATCAGCGGGAGCTAGTATGCTAAAAGAGCTTTCAAACGAAGAAATTAATATTACGATTGAAGAGGCTATAAGGTTAAATGTTTCAGCCATAACTTGCTCAATTTTCGTAGGAGGCGAGTACGAAAAACATAGCTTAATGAATTTGTCTAAACTAGTAAATTGGGGGCAAGAATATGGCATCCCAACATTAGCAGTCACTGCTGTTGGTAGGGAAATGGTAAGAGATCACCGATACTTAGGTATGGCAAGTAGAATGGCTGCCGAGTTAGGAGCTACTTTTGTAAAGACATATTATTGTGATGATTTTGAAAATGTTACGAGCATTTGTCCCGTACCAGTTGTCATTGCTGGTGGTAAAAAATTACCCGAAAAGGATGCCTTGCAAATGGCTAAAAACGCCATCAATGCTGGAGCCGTAGGGGTTGACATGGGAAGGAATATATTCCAATCAGATAAACCTATCGGAATGATTAAAGCAGTGAGAGCAATTGTCCACGAGAATGCCTCTGTGGATGAGGCATATGGCATTTATCAAGATGGTCCAATAGGGTTATGATTTTTTAGATTTTTAGTTTAATTAAATTATATACTTTTTTTTTATTCTATGACTACATCAAAAATAGATAATTTAGAGATTAGGAACTTAACAGAAGATACATTACTTGTTCATCAGAAAAAACCTCCCTTTTATTTCTCTTGTAGTGATGGTATTATTATTTTGCCGAAAAAAAGGAGAAATGATAGTTCGATTGTGTTAGATTTAAATGTTGAGCCTCACCTTATTGATGAATTAGACGATATTTATGGCCCTTTTACGGATTATATATGCTCACATGGACATATGGATCATATAGCACATGTCCATCAATGGGAGTCACTTGGAGCTAAAATTCACGCTCCTTTTCCGGAACACACGTATTTATTAGAGCTTCATAATTTTTATAAGGGATTTGGTTTCATTGATGTGATGGATTTTTCGGTTGTTAAGGAATTTGCCGAAAAAAATGGTTATAGAGAATGTCAAAAGGTTATCCCCTTCAAACCAGGTCATACCTTTGAGTTTGAAGGTCTTATAATTGAAACGATTCCTTTATTAAGTCATTCCAAAGCTCATGTAAGCTTTTGGATTCCTGAAGAAAGATTATTTCACATAAGCTGTTTAGGATTTGATAAAAATAAACCTGAAAAAGATGGATTTGGCCCATGGTACGGATTCAAAGAGTGTTCAATTGAACAGTATTTAATAGATATTGCGCAAGCGGAGTTATTTTTCCTAGAGCGGGCAAATTTCTTAACATCTAGCCACTCATATATTATAAAAAACCCGGATAGAACTCCATTTATTTACATGAGAGGTAAAATCGCGAAAAATCAAGAACTTGTTGATAATGCAATCAAATCTCATAACTTGACAAATAAATCTATTGATACGATAAACTATTTACTTAATCTAGACCTCTTCTTTCCAAAAAGAAAAATGGAGGGTTATTTATTGGAAATTTATTATTTTTGGGAATCTGGAATCATTCGTAAGCATGTTGAACGAAGTGAATATCTTAACTAGTGATTTAGTTAAAAGTTATTTATCAGGTTCAATAACCACCTTAAGAGACTCAGTAGCCTCATTAACTATTTTAAATGCATCTCCAACTTGATCTAAGGGAAATCGATGAGTAATTAACTCCGTTACATTAATTTTTTTTGATAATATCCACACATATGACTCTTGGAGATCTTCAGGCGCAGCGCCGTATGAGGTTGTGATTGTTATTTCGTTTCTCCAATAATCGTTTATAGGAACTTCTAAATTGACACCAGGTCCTGGGACTGCAAAGAATATCACAGTACCTCCCGGTGCTACACAAGTTAAAGCCTGTTTCGCTGCCGATAAAGCCCCAGTGCAGACTATAACTATGTCAGCTAATTTATTATCATTAGTTTCCAGAAGTTTCGAAGGAATATCTTCGTTTGCATGAATAATTTCATCCGCTCCAAAATCTTTAATCTTCCTTAATCTATAATCGTTTATGTCGGTTGCATAGACTTTTTTTGCCCCTCTAAGTTTTGCTAATTGAGCATGTAAGATTCCAGAGACTCCGCTTCCTAATATTAAGACTGTTAAACCTTTGCCTACATTTGCTAATCTTTGTGCTCTACAAACACAGCCAAATGGTTCAATAAGTACTCCATCTTCATAGGAAACGGACTTATCTAACACAAAAACGCCTCTTTTTTCAATGTTTACTTTAGGTATTCTAATATATTCGGCAAAACCTCCAGGATCAAAATTAGTGTTATGGAGAAGATCACATGCTGTGTGATGTCCTTGGTTACAGTAATAGCAATCGAAACATGGTACGTGATGTGAAACGAAAACTCTATCTCCAATTTTTAAACCTTTAACACCATCTCCCACTTCAACTATATCACCGGCGATTTCGTGTCCAAGAATTAAATTATCTACCCCAAGTTTCTTCATTTTAGCAAATCTATAATACTCTAAGACATCTGATCCACAAATTCCAGATTTTTTGACCTTCACCAATAACTCTCCCGGACCAATCGTTGGTTTAGGGATTTCATCAATTCTCACATCGTTATTGTTATAATATCGTGCAACCTTCATGATTGAGTTTACTTCAACCTAAGTTTTATTTTTATGTTTACTATGTTATGTCTAAATATAATTCTTTATCTAAAATTAATATCATATATATTTTAATAACAATATTTTAAATTAATTATCTATTATTATGTGAATTAAGGGTAATTTACATGGAAATGAAAGACATCATTACTTTTTGCCAAAACTGGTTAACATCATGGACGGGAAATAATCCAAAAAAACTCATTTCTTTCTATTCAAAAACTGCATTTTATCAAGATCCTGCAAATCCTAAAGGATTAAAGGGACATGATGATTTATTTCCCTATTTTAAAAAATTGTTGGCTGCTAATCCAAAATGGATATGGCGAATGATTGAGGCTTATCCTACTGAAAAAGGTTTCATAATAAAGTGGAAAGCGACTATACCAGCTAAGTCTGAAGAGATAATAGAATATGGAATGGACATATTAGAACTTGAAGGCGATCTAATTATCCGAAATGAAGTCTACTTTGATCGAACAGAGCTATTATCTTTATTAAAATCAAAAAAATAGTTTTTAAATAATATTTAATTACGGTAGATTATGGTTGAAGTAAAAAATGAGTTGTTAGCCCCTTGTGGTTTATGGTGTGGGGTGTGTTCAATATACATTGCCCATAAAAATAACAACATAAAGTTTAAAGAGAAGTTATTACCAGTATATAAAGCTTTTGCAAAAAATTTAGACGATATAGCTTGCACAGGTTGTCTATCAGAGGGTACTGTTTTTCCAGTTTGTAGATCGTGTCCGGTCAAGAAGTGTTGCATAGAAAAGAATATTGATGGTTGTTACCAATGTGAAGAATTTCCATGTAAGTATATTGATAACTTTCCCATCCCTGTTGGGAAAAAAGTCATTCTTCGAGCAATTCCATTTTGGCGCGAACACGGAACCGAAAAGTATGTTGAAGCAGAAATGAATAGATATCGTTGCCCAGAATGTGGAAATCAACTATTTCGCGGTGCAAAAAGGTGCAACAAATGCAAGGTGCCTGTTAACGTAGATTAATATAGATTTAAGAATAAAAAAAAAATTATGACCTGTTTTTTTGATTGCTTCTAACAAGCATTTTAAAAGTTTCTTCCTCTAAATTTTTGAACATTTTAAGTTCATCTCCCAAGAATGCGCCCAGTGCGGTTCTTATAGCCTCGCTTCGACTCGCGTATACTCCTAAATCATTTAGAGTTTGAATTGCTTCTAGATATTTTTCAGGTAGGTTTATTGTTATAATTTTCATATTACTCAACCCTTAGTTTAAAAATCATAGCTTTTAACGTCTATCTATTATTCTTATTTCGTCGGATCACTTATAAATAAAGAGTATTAATGCTTTGATGGTATTAACGGCTTAATTGATGACGAATAAATAATATTATTGCCTTAATATGTGGGAAAATATAAAATCAGAATGGTTTATTAACGGATTTTATGTGTAATACCAGCGAAAAAGAGGATTGGTATAACTCTGCATTGCTCATCTCTTTGATCTCTTTTAAATAAGTTAGACTGTAATCTGCTTCCCGCTTCAAATAGTTTACGTCTTTTATCTTATGCTCGTAATCCAAATATACATCAATTTGTAATATATTTTCATCTAACTTTTTAGGAAACTGAGGCGTCATATTAAAAGTGAACAGTAGATCTGGTTTTGAAGATTCAGCAGCATCAAATACAAATAAGATGTTTGGTTGCGCGTAAGAAATAAACGATTCCAAATTTGCAAACATGTCATCGACTCTGATCTTTAAATCTTCTAAGATGCTACAATCGCTAACTTTTGGAAATATAAATTTCTCCTTTCCTCGAAAGGCACTATCTATTTCACTTGAACTTAAAAATTTCTTAAAAATATCGTCGTTTTTCTCTAAAACAAATTCATCCGTTATTGGATCAGACTTGGTATATAACACTATAGAACTTGATGATAACAAATTTATTTTTTGGAAATATACATTGAAATCAGGGTTATATGGCAGATTTATAACACTCTTATCGCCACCCAGACCAAGTTGAGCCATAATGTTCATTGGACCTTGACTCGTTAAAGTTAATAAGAGAAATGCTCTGAAATTTTCAAGTTCGATAAAATTGGAAAAACCATTAAAAAATTCGTCAACGATTTTAATTTTATTGTTTAACGCTTCGGACATAGTCAGATCATCTAATAATAATAATAGTTCTGTAAAGAATTAATTATAATTAAATCTAACCGTGATATTTCAAAATAAAACTACGAAAAGATTCTTTAACTTCTTGAGTTATGTGATGTTCAATATCACACGATATCTTTTCTACGAGTTCTTCATCGTTTATTTTTAGGATTTCTTTGAAAAAAGTCCGAAGTAGAGCGTGAGTTTCTTCTAACTGAATAGCATATTTTTTTCCCTTATCTGTAAGCCTAATTGATTTTCTCGGTTCCCAATTTATCAATTTTTTATTTTTTAGCTTATCTAGCATTCCAGAAACTGAAGCCGGTTCGACTTGTAGATTCTCTGCTATCTCTTTGTTAGTTACCCAACCGCCCTTTTTTTTCTTTGAAATATCATAGATTATATCTAAATATCTTTGATAACTCTCTGGTATCTCTGATATTTCTGATGAAAATTTTTCTTTACCACTCATCGTTTTCTAATTAGAAATAATCGTTATTATTTTTACCTTGCCAAGTTTCATAACATTGATCATTCTTAAAAATTTATTTATTTTTCTGTATAAAGTACTTGAGATATTTATCAATTACTTATCATGCGATGTTTTAACCAAGTTTTGATAAAAATTATAATAATTAAATCCTTAATAAGAAGTAAAATTTTGAAGATGGGAGCTAATGATAAAAAATTTTCCTGGTAAATTAGTATTGGTTGTAGGTAATTCAGGCTCAGGTAAAGATTCAATAATTTCCGGAGTAGTTAAAAGATTTCCATCTAATTTAAAAGAAATTCATCTCACTCAGCGATATATTACCAGACCATCTTCAGAAACAGAAGATAATATCGCCATAACGCCAGAAATATTTAAAGAAATGTCTCATCAGAAGAAATTTTCTCTTGAGTGGCACATCTACGATTTGGATTATGGTGTTCCAATAGATATTGACGATTGGTTAAAAAAAGGACACCCAGTAATCGTAAATGTCAGTCGAACAATTGTGAAAAAAGCTCGTAGCATTTACCGCAACATTTTAGTTGTTTTTATCAAAGTACCTTTCGAAATAACTTTTCAGAGAATAAAGGAACGAGCCCGAGAGAGCGGAAAACTTTTACAAGAAAGAATCCAAAGAGCTAAGGATAACCAAACTTTTCCCGACGCGGATTTTATCGTTGATAATTCTGGAGAATTGGAAAGTGCTATCGATCAATTCCTAAGTTATTTAATAAGGATGGTTAAAACTTAAGAAATTTATTTAAACGCATAAAATTTAAATTTAACACTAATTCAACTAATAGAATCCAAAAAATACAGAAATTAATTTCTTGTGTGTTTTATCAATACTCTCGATCATCCAACCTACATTTGTTGTATATTCAGTATAATAGGATAATATTATAAATTGCATTTTTAATAAGAACAAGAAGAAAAAGTGAGTTATTAGAGAAAGTCTTATTTATTCAAATGTTCAAACATTTGCTTATTTCTTTTATACACTTTCATGTATTCAGCAAAGAGTTGTTGATATATTTCGGTAGTATTGGAATTTGGTTTATATTCTTTCTTAATTTTTATCAAAGGAATCGCTTCTGAGAATGATTTGAAAATGCCTAATCCTACCATTGAAATTATAGCTGAACCTCTTGCTCCAGCTAAATCTGGTTCTGACAATTGCACTATTTTTCTATCTAAAATATCGGATAAAATTTGACACCAGATTTCAGAATTAGCCCCTCCACCGATAACATTGATACGATTAGTTTCACCTACGAGTTTCTCAATAATTCGCAGGGCCCATTTAATGTTATAGCCTACTCCTTCATATATCGCACGAAGTAAATCTTCTCTCCCATGATTGAGACTTAGATTATAAAAACCTGCCCTGACCTTAGGATCGTTCAGAGGACTTCTTTCCCCAAACATCCATGGTGTAAATATTAGATTCTTAGCTCCCACTGGACTAGATATAACCAGTGAATTCAAATATTCGTATAATCCTTTTACATCTCCCTTATAAGCTTCCACTTTATCCTTAAACATTTGATTTACAATCCAATCAAGACAAGCAGCGCCCGTTTCCTGTTTGGAAATGCATAGGTAGTTATCTTGAGACGAACTAATGCTTCCAGTATAATGTATAAGATCCTTTAATCTTTCAGATGTATGTGATGCAACCCAATCGGAAGTTCCTAAGCATATGATTGGTTGATTATCTAAAATCGCTCCAGATCCTATTGCTGCTGAAGTTAAATCTCCAGAGCCAACGAATACGGGGATTCCCTCAACCAATCCGAGCATTTCTGCAGCATTATTGGTTAAATCTCCTGCCTTTTCAACTGACCTTCTGATCTCGGGTAACTTTTCCTTATCAATTTTAAATTTCTGTAGAATTTTATCAGACCACACGAACTTTTCGGGATTGCTATCCATCATCCAAGAAGTGTGACCTAAATCTCGGGAAGTAACTGCTTTTTTGGTACATCTATAAATAATAAAATCCTTCACGCTCAAAAACTTATATGTTTTTTCATATATCTCTGGTTTGTGCTCTTTAATCCATAGGATATGAGAGATTGGGTCTTTACCATTCACACCAGGAGCCCCTCCTGTAACCTTAATGAATAGGAGTAACTTTCTCAAACCGAAACCCGCAATTTTTATTATTCCTTTTGTAAATTTACGAGTCACGATCGATGCTCTTGTATCGAGCCAACTTATGCATCTCATTAAGGCATTTCCTTCTTGGTTGATTGGGATTGTACAATTCATTTGACAGGCAAAAACCATCGCAATAATGTTTTGTTTATTAATATTAGCGTTTTGAATAATCTCATTTGTAGATGTCGTTACCGCATTCCAAAAATCTTCTGGTTCCTGCTCTGCCCAACCTTCTTTTGGATAATAAATTGGATATAATACTTTTTCACGATGAATAGCATTCAATTCCAAATCGAAAAGAACAGCTTTATCACCTGTTGTTCCCAAATCATGTGACAAAATATATTGATTAGTCATAATGTTTTTTCACTTTTTGTGATTATTATAAATATATAATATAATTTCTAAAAATGGTATACTTTAGTTAAATATTAAGGACCATCTTAATGATAAATAGTTGTATTTGAATAGAATAAGTTTCGTGAAAACATAGGAAAAAATCCCTAAATAGAATATTTAAACTTTAAAGTTTATTAATAATAAGATCAGAAAAGCCAATCTAATTTCCAAATACCATCACATGAAAGAGTTCAAGATCAACGAATTCCTCACCGTGAAATTAATAGATGTTACTCATTTTAAGTTATGTTCTATTTTTTTTCTTGAATCTGTGATTTTCAAATGATCACAATTTATTTATAAAACATAGAAGGAGTAAGATTTATGAAAATAAGTATATTAAACGAAGTATTAGGGCCAATTCTGCATGGACCTAGTAGTTCTCATACCGCTGCTTCCTATAGTATTGGTCGGTTGACCTATATGTTATGTGAGAACGAAATAAAGGAAATTTATATTACATTTGATTCAAAGGGTTCTTTTGATAAAACATATAAATCTCAAAATGGAGATCTTGCGTTCTTATCAGGGATCATTAATTTAGCTGTTGATGATCCTGACTTTCTTAATTCTAAAAATGTAGCTAGTGAAGAAGGAATTAGATATATCTTCGATTCTAAAGATATTCCTGAAGCAGATCATCCAAACTATATGTTAATTAATATTCCTGCTAAGAAA
>JAGXNS010000032.1 GCA_019894855.1 Promethearchaeota archaeon | reverse complement strand
CCAAAAACTCTTGGTTAACTGGAGCTGCAGCTTGGAATTTTATAGCGATAACGAATTATATCCTTGGTATACGCCCCGTTTACAACGGATTATGTATTTCACCAATAATCCCTAAAAATTGGCCAGGGTTTAAAGCAACTCGCATTTTTCGCAATGTTAAATATCAAATTTCTGTAGAAAGGGTTGGCATTGGTAATAAATCAATAATTTATGTAAATGACAAAAAAATTGATGGAAATGTCATTCCATTACCGCCTTTAGGGATTAAAGAAGTAATAATAAAAATCAAAATCACCTGAACTTATTCTTAAAATTTGATAAGAAGAATTGAATAAAAAAATTTAATAAAAAAATAGATAAAAAAAATATTTACTTTCCACCAAATTCCGAAACGTCGCCAAATAAACGCTTTATAGCGTCCAATCTAGTTTCTTCGCCAATCTGTTCGACATTTTTCAAACTGATGGCTTCTTTCGGGCAAACCGCAATACATTGAGGTTCTGTTCTACCGACTTCAGGATCGATGAAATCTTCCTTCATACCGTCGCAGAGGTCACATATTAAGGCTTTTTGAGAATCAATGTGTAAGTTTATAACTCCAAAATCGCAAGCCCTAATACAATAGGCACATCCATTGCACTTATCATCGTCTACTATTATAGAACCAGTTTCTTCATTTTTTGTCAAAGCTTTTTCTGGGCAACTTCGAATGCATGGTGCTTCCTCGCACTTTTGGCACGCTAGAGCGATGTTAAAAACAGGTTCGATACGGACTCTATGAATTCGGGTGTTAATAGGGTTAAATTCGCCATCGTGGACAAATGAGCATACTGATTCGCATGTTTCGCATCCGGTACATAAATCGGGGTCAATAATTATGAATTGATGCATCTTTCCGCCACGCTTCTTTAAGGACGATCTTGACATTTTCCTATTTACCTCCAGCTGGTTTTAACTTACCAATTACAAAATCTAAACCCAAACTCTTTAGAGTTGCATCCGTAGGAATTCCCGTTTTCGTATCCCAACCTCGAGCTTCGTAGTATCCGCTTAGAAGTTTTTGATATCCTTCTTCTTTTAAGGTGACTCCTTTAGCAGGTCCCTTTGTGTGTGCTTCTTTGAAGAACCTTTCTGGGGGATGATCGTCAGCTCTGGTCCACCCTTCTCGAATATTGAAACATTTTGAAAGGTTTAAGATAGCAGCTCCTCTTTTATTAATGGATTCTTCAGTGTGTGGAATACCAGTTACTAACTCATAGACTTTCGCCATCTCTGCATCGTTTTCATAAATTCCACGAGTGAATTTACAAATCACATAAGAGTCAATAATTGCATAGATATCCTCAAGCCCTATGATTGCTTTACCGCGTTCAAGTGGTTTGTCGTATCCGAATCTATCGAATTTACCTTTAGCATCAAGTCCATAAGCACCATTCCTTAAATGGCAAGCTCCTCTAATAGATACGCTTTCTCCTACAGCAAAACTCGTCATTCCGTGAAGATCAAAAGCAGGCATTTCTAATCCTTTAATATGCATTCCATAATAGCCAGCGTTCTTTATTCCCTTTTCTTCTAATCTAATACCCGCTTGTCTACAGCCATCTCCAAAGATTTCATTAGCAAAACCTTTACCAAGAATCATTTCTTCTGTAAATCGTGCTAGATTAGTAGTAGAACCAAATGGGAGTTCGAAACCAAGGTCTTTTTTCGTTATAAGTCCTAGATCGTATAACTCGCAAGCCATACTGGCAGTTACACCGCCACTAATGGCGTCAATTCCCAAATCATCACATAAAGAGACGCATTTGAAAATAGTCGGCCAGTCAGCGCATCCAGTGTTAGTACCAAAGGAATAACACATTTCTACATCAATTGAAGCGACTAAATTTGGATATTCAGGGTGAGTTTTAGGTACTCTCGCGAGATGATCGCAAGCGATTGAGCATTGAGAGCAAGCAACTTTTTTAACAACCCAATCTTCGTTTAGTGTATCTCCAGTAAAGGCTCCATTATCAATCTCTTCCCATGTGCCTTCGCGGTAGTTCATGGTTGGCATCATTCCGAGTTTATTGTAACTGGTGATTCCTGCAGGAGTGCCTAAATCACGATATTTAGCAGTTGCAGGACCATTAGCTATTTTAATTAATTTCTTTGCTATCTTGTAAAATTCCTGAGGATAAGCAACTTTAAGGCCTTTCGTGCCCCGAAAAGCTATTGCTTTCAGATTTTTACTTCCCATTACTGCCCCCATACCAGTTCGACCAGCTTGTCTGTTTCTATCGTTCGTAATACACGCTAATTTGCTTAATCTTTCACCTGCCTGTCCAATTGACATAACAGCTAATCTTTGATCTTGGAATTCTTCTCTCAGAATTTCTTCCGTTTCAAAATTTCCTTTTCCCCAAACAGTTTTTTCACATGGCTCTAGGTAGTAATCGTCATCATCTACAACCAAGTAAACGGGTTCAGAAGCTTTTCCTTTAACCACGATCGCGTTGATTCCAGCGCGTCGCGCTTGTGCTCCAACTGAACCTGAGGAAATAGCCATACCAAACATACCTGTTAACGGTGATTTAGCAAATACGCCATACTTTGAACTAGTAGGTAGTATCGTAGTTGGAAAAGGGCCTATAGACCATACAAATATGTTTTCTGGACCTAATGGGTCTATACCTGGTTTTAATTCATCCCAGAGGATTTTTGCACCAAACCCATAACCACCAATCCAGTCACGGCAGAATTCTCCAGATAAAGTAGATTTACCAATTTTTCCACTGGTTAAGTCGACATCGAGTCTCACTTGGGAGTATCCTTTGACATCGTCGGGCAAAGTTATTTCTTTAGATTTACTCATGTTTTTCACTAATTTTTATTTTTGTATTTTTTAGTATAGAGAATTAATACTTAATATAAAAAATTACCATTTATTAGGTTATTTGTTAATGTAAACAACCTCTATCCTAATTTACCCAAAATTAAAACCAAAATTAAGAACTTGATTCCTCTCTTCCGAAAATCTTCCCTAAATAAAATTCCGAAATGCTTCTCTAAACATTTTGATCTATTGATTTTATGTCAACTTATGTAATTGATTAATCTAAAATGCTTTTTAACAATAATAATAGCATATTTAAAGTGGTTTAAATTATATTTAACAATAGTATAAAGACCGTAATATGATTCACATGACTGAAACTACAGATAAAAATGTAAATAAGAAAAACGACAGAATACTCTCAAGTGACATCATTAAAAATGTAATTTCGAACGCAAATTATTGCTATAATTGTAATCGTTGCGTTAATGTGTGCCCTGTCTCTTACTTAGATTTATTTTACCCAAGAAATTTAATTACTGATTTAACTTTTTTATCTCCAGAGGAAGCATTACAAAATAATAATATTTGGGACTGCCTAACCTGTGGGTTGTGCACCGAATATTGTCCAATGACTAAAGATAAGACTGGAGTCAACTTCACGGAGATTATTAAGGAACTTCGAACATTAACTTCGGAATACGAGCCTTTACAAAAGACTTTACTTAGTTGTAATCACGATCGCGTTTATTCAAGTATCCCAAAATTAATGGCAGATGATAAGATAAAATTCACCAATAAACTTGGATTCTTAGAAGGTACTGGATTAAAAATAAAAAGCGAAGGTGAGCTTGCTTACTTTATGGGTTGTGTACCGTTTTTAACTGGAACGGCACCTTGCGTCGTAGGATGTCCGGCGGGAGTAGATGTTCAAGGATATGTGTCCTTAATCTCCGAAGGAAAATTTCAAGAATCTATTGATTTAATAAGAGAAATGAACCCCTTACCTTATTTATGTGGAAGAATTTGCACAGCTCAATGTGCTTTGAACTGTAATCGTCAACATCACGATGATCCCGTTGCAATCCGAGAGTTAAAACGTTTTGTATCTGATTATGAAGCTGCACATCCAAACAATAGTAAAATAAAACCAGTTAAACAAACTAAAGAAAAAGTAGCAATAATCGGGGCCGGACCTGGAGGTTTATCTGCAGCTTACTACCTCGCGAGAATGGGGTATAATCCTACGATCTATGAAAAAGGTGATAAAACCGGTGGAGTCGTAAGATATGGTGTCCCTCAATACAGACTCTCTGACGAGGCGTTAGATCACGATGTAGATTTCATAAAAAGTATGGGCGTTGAAATTGTATTAAACAAAGAGTTTGGTGCTAATTTTACTCTCGAAGATCTTAAAAAAGAAGGCTTCAAAGCAGTATTTATTGCAGTAGGTCTGTATGTACCAAAAACCTTGAGACTTGAAGGTGAGGATTTACCTAATGTTCATATTGCTATAGATTTTCTCTTGGATCGAAAATATGGTTGCGCAGAAGACCCTGAAGAATTTAAAGGTAAAACCTTTGGAATTATTGGGGGTGGAGCAGTCGCCGTTGATGTAGGCGAAACTGCTGTGAGATTAGGTGCTACTAAAGCTGATTTTGTAGACATATTAACGGAGGAAGCACTTAAAAATGTGCTTAAAGATTTGCACGAAGCCGAGAGAGAAGTAATGGAATATCATTTTACTACTTCGACAAAAAACATAACCCAAGAACCTAATGGAAATCTGGCCTTAAATTGTTATAAAATTGAATGGGGTGAACCTGATCCTGAAACAGGAAGAAGACCTCTGAATAAAGTAGAAGGATCTGATTTTAAAATCGTTGTTGATTATGTAGTCACTGCTATCGGGCAAGGTCTTGATGTGGTTCCTATTAATGCTGCAACTGAAAACAAGTTAAAAATTGCTCGAGGCAGAATTATAGTTGATCAAGTAACTTTTGAAACTAATATTCCCGGCGTTTTTGCTGGTGGAGATATCATTAATGACTCACTTATGTGTGCCGTTGATGCTATCGGAAATGGTAGAGAAGCAGCATACTCAATCGATCGCTTCTTCCGTGGAATTGATTTAAAAAATGGTAGGATTATAAAGAAAGAATTAAAGCGTTCTACTATCCCTAAAAAATATATTCAAGTAAAATCTTGCCAAGAAATGGACTTCATGCCGGGTGAAGAAAGATTAGTGTGTTTCGATGAAATGGAGTTAGGATATTCTGAAGAACAAGCAATAAAGGAAGCAAATAGATGTTTGAATTGTAATTGTTGCAGTAATAGCGATCAAATCCCTGAAGATTATAACGAAGCTTTAGATTCCTCGGGAATAATGATTGCAAACTATGGAAACCAAGCTAACATGAGTTCCTACAACTCTACAGATTATTTAACTATCCCTAAGAGCGTAATCGGAATCTTAAATCAAAATGATATCGTGCCAGTTGTTTTGCCTGAAGAAAAATGTTGTGGTCACGATATAATATGGCAAGGCGATATGAAGTCCTTTAAGAAATTAGCAATGTATAATATCAAGTTGTTTAAAGACGCTGGTGTAAAAACAATTGTATTCAGTTGCCCTGAAGGGTATTATACGTGGAAAAACGAGTATAAAAAACTGTTTAAAAAAAGCGAAGATTTCGATTTTGAGATTTACCACATTTCAGAATATATCTTGAAAGAAAATCTTTTAGAAGATATCTCTTTTCCAAACCTGGGAGATGTGAAGGTTACTTATCACGATCCTTGTAGACTTGGTAGAATGAGCAATGTTTACGACGCTCCTCGTGAGGTTTTGAACAAAATACCTGGTATAATATTACTTGAAATGGAAAATAATAGGGTAGATGCGGACTGTTGTGGTGTTTCGGCCTATATTTCATGCAATCAAAATTCCAAGCTACTACAAGAATCAAGAATAAAACAAGCAATTGAAACTGGCGCGGATTATTTAATTACTACTTGCCCGAAGTGTTTAACGCATTTTAACTGCTATTTGAATGAAAATAAGGAACTCAAAAACAAAATAAAAGTAATTGATCTACTAACCTTTATTGGTAAGATGCTTTTTATGTAGTAAGCATTTACCGGTCATTATTCTTTATTTCTTTTCTAAACCCATTCTTTTTCCCCTAATTATATCAACCTTAAATGATTCCTATACTTTAAATCAATTAGAAATAGGGTAAAAATATATTAATTAAATAGGTATCACGATAAAAATTGCCGTATGAGATTTTAGAGAAAAGGGAACTAGGAAGTAGTGGAGCGATTTATGAAATGGTTTTACACACACCATTAATTGCTAAGAAAGCTCACGCCGGGAATTTTGTTCTCCTACGAATCAACGAAACTGGAGAAAGGATTCCATTGACTATTGCCGATTATAATAGAGAAAAAGGGACAATAACAATGATAATTCAGGTGGTGGGTAAAAGTACAAAGTTAATCTGTAATCAAAATGTTGGAGATCAAATACTTGATGTCGTAGGGCCTTTAGGAAACAAAATACATATTAAAAAATATGACGATCCAATAGTAGTTATTGGGGGTGGAATCGGTATCGCTCCTTGTTATCTTCAAGCAAAAGAGCTTAGAGACGCGGGAAATGAAATCATTACCATTTTAGGAGCCCGAAGCAGAGGTCTCCTTATTTGGAAAGAAAAAATGGAAACTGTGAGCGATCAATTAATTATCACTACTGACGACGGAAGCGAAGGAATGAAGGGAGTTGTTACTGATCCACTAAAAAAAATTATGCAAAAGAGGAAAATAAGTCTTGTAATCGCAATCGGTCCATTAATTATGATGAAATATGTTGCTCTTACTACTAATGGGACGGGAGATTTGCCTAAAGTAAAAACATTCGTCTCTCTAAACACTATCATGGTTGACGGGACGGGGATGTGTGGTAGTTGTCGTTTTTCTACGATAGATGGTGATATTCAGTTTGCGTGTGTTGACGGTCCAGATGTCGATGCACACATAGTTGATTTTAATAATTTATTAAAGCGCGCTCATCGATTTCTTGATCAAGAGAAGGAATCTTTGGAATGTTACAACAACGAATGTAGAGCATTAGAACAACTGAAGAGAGAGGTTGTGTAGCAAGAATATAACAAGATCTACAATTAAAATATTAACTGATAACTGGAACAAGATTTTAAAAGCAAGGAATCTCAAGGAAGATGAAAAAGATCGAAGAAGATAATAAAAGCGTCAAACTACCTAATAGAATAGCAAAGTCCAAATCAAAAAGCCATAAAAAGCTTCAACGAGTTAAAATGAAACTACAAGATCCAAAGGTAAGGATCACAAATTTCGAAGAAGTAGCACTTGGCTTAACGGAAGAAATGGTTGAATTAGAAACTCAACGCTGTCTACAATGTGAAAACCCTCTCTGCGTTTCTGGGTGCCCCGTTAATATCAAAATCCCTCAATTTATCAAGTTACTACAAGAAAAAAAATTCATTAAAGCTCTCTATAAGATTAAGACAGATAACTTGTTACCTGCTATTTGCGGGCGAGTGTGTCCTCAAGAAATTCAATGTGAACAAGCGTGCATTTTGAATAAACTTGGAAAGCCAATAGCTATAGGTTACCTAGAGCGTTTCATAGCAGATTGGGAGAGAAAAAATAATCTTAAAGAGTGTCCCGAATGCGCAGTTCCAAAAGGTCTTAAGGTAGCAGTTATAGGAGCGGGACCAGCAGGATTAGCTTGTGCTGGAGAATTGGCGATGAGAGGTTATAATGTTACTATTTTTGAAGCGTTCCACACCAGTGGCGGAGTTCTGAGTTATGGAATTCCCGAATTCAGATTACCCAAAGAAATTATTAAAAGTGAAATTGAAACTTTAGAGATGCTCAATGTTAAATTTGAATATAACGTAATTATTGGTAAAACTTTGACAATTGAAGATTTAAAAGAAATAGGTTTTAAAGCCTTTTTTATTGGAGTTGGAGCAGGACTCCCAATATTTGTAAAATTGCAGGGATTAACCTTAAATGGCGTCTTAACTGCTAACGAATTCCTCACTCGATCAAATTTAATGAAAGCTTTTAAGTTTCCTGATTACGATACTCCTATCAAAATTGGAAAAATTGTAACTGTTATAGGAGGGGGAAACGTCGCATTAGATTCTGCTAGAACCGCCTTGCGATTAAATGCTGAAAAAGTTATAGTTGTTTATCGCAGGTCCGAAGCAGAAATGCCTGCGAGAAGAGAGGAATATCATCACGCGTTAGAAGAAGGTGTTGTTTTTCAATTCTTAACAAATCCAGTGAGATTTATCGGAGATGAAAATGACGATCTTAAACAAATGGAAGTTATTAAAATGGAATTAGGGGAACCTGACGAATCTGGACGTAAGCGCCCCATTCCAATCGAAAATTCAAATTACCTAATCGAAACAGATACGATCATTATAGGCATAGGAACAAGAGCAAATCCAATCATAACTAAATCAATACCGGAATTGAAACTATCCAAACGGGGTTACATCGAAACGGATGATAATTTTCAAACCAACATCGAAGAGATATTCGCTGGTGGAGATATCGTAACGGGGTCCGCTACTGTAATTTCTGCAATGGGTGCGGGCAAGCGAGCAGCTCGCGGAATTGATAAGTATTTACAAGAAAAATATTTAGATAAAAAATAGATTTTTATTACAAGTTAGCTTATTTACTCCCTTGGGGACACACTTTTAAACAGTTAGAGCAATAGTTGTTGTTCAACAGACTTTCCATGCACTTTGAACGATCTATGTGAGTAAAAATGCCAGAACCTTTTACTTTCTCAATTGGTTCTTCGTAAATAGCTCCACCTAAACAATTTTCTATACAAACACCGCAATTCTCGCAAAAATCTTCCATATCGCTAAGATCTACTATCTTTGTTTCGGGGATATTAGCATCCGTAGTTATAGCGCTCCACCTTTGTCTCATACCGAACTCGGGACTAATAATTAACCCGTTCCTTCCCTTTATTCCTAACCCCGCAGCTACAGCGTGAGCTGTAAACAAGAGTTTTCCTCCAAAGGGGTGATGAGCTTCCGTCTTGTAACCTTTTTCTTGCAGAAATCGCGTTAACTCGATCGTTTTTTCTCCTAAGTCGTAATATACTCTAAACGCCTCAATGCTAACATGAATGCTTGGTGCTGTTTTGATCTTATCCCAATCCATTTCCATCCCAAGAATTATCGTGTTCTTTCCTACAATTGGAAGATTTTTGAAAATATAGTTTTCTAACACGGGTGCATAACCAATAAGTTCAATACCTTTTTCTTTAGCTAAATTCTCAAACTCTGTCCAAAATTCAGGCGTCGTCTCGATCTTGTTATTATCGCCATTTTGATATTTCGTTTTGTTCGCCTTTTGAAATCCTTTAAATGTTCCTGTTAAATACTTACTGTATTCTTTTGCGGTTTCTCGATCCAATTTCTCTTCGGTTGATAATTTCATTGTAAAAAGCTCTTTTGGAACAACAAAGACTAAATCGTCGTTCTCTCCAACAAAAGTCGGCTCAATTTTTTCAGTTTCCATAAAAGATACCTCAATAAATTATAATAACATATTTTACTTTACTCTGTCGTACTTTGAATTAATAGAGAGAATAATAATTTTATGATTAACGATCTTAAGGTCTTGATTTAATTAGAATCATTTTATATGTTTTCCTTAAGTAACTAATGTTTTTAATTATTATTTATTCGGGATTATCTTTCCTAACTATAGTTTTCACTATAGCAACGCAATAACAAGAACTACATTAATCTAAATAAAATCAATCAAAAATGTTACTACTATTCCCTACGGGTTCCGATAAAGAATTTCTAGGACCCAACGAGATGGTTTCTTCGCAATATATCTCAAGCACTACTTTACAATACCTAAGTTTACTATTTAAAAGTGTTAATATATCTTCACCAAAATGTCTAAGGTTTTTGGAATAATAGATTTTTTCATTACCTTGTTCGATGATGTACGAGTGAATCAACTCTCTGGTTTTGTCGTGTCCATGCGTTTTTAGATATTTTTGCCAGTGAACCGATACTCTAGTAATTTTCTCGATTTTAGTATCTGGATAAATAAATTTATCAAAAATCAAATCGTGAAGTTGGATTAATATATTACCTAGTCTTTCGAGATAATCAGCGATAGCGTAAGAATGTCTTACAAGACTGATCATATTTGAGATGATTCTGGTACTCCTAGTATTCGCGCACTCCTCAAATGATTTCCAACTTTCATACCATTCGTCAATAGAGAATCCTTCTGATTTACTGAATACCATTGCAACGTTTATAATGTCACTGAGATCAACATTATGGCCTCTATTCAGTTTCTTCTTGAAAATATCTTTTAATTCTGTGCCATCAAGAAATGTCCCTGCTCCAAAATCAAGCCCCTGATTTACATCGTTGGATGCAATAAGTACATGTTCCTTGGTATCAAGTGAAAATGGATTCTTCCAGTGAACTATTTTCTCCCACTCTTTCGTAATTTTATTTTTTATCCATCCGTTCCTTTTTAGGACATGTTCGAGTAAATCAATCTTGTAAACCCAAAGATCAATATCATCTGTAAATCTTTTTCTTCTCCAATCTCTGGATGTATATTTTCCCAAATATAATTTCACCGTTCCTCTTACCAATGCAAACTTTCTGTTTTTCATTAATTCGACCGCATCCATATGATACGGCGCATTAGGATTCTTTGATATTTTTACAATTTCATTTAAAATAATCCTTGTTTCTGCGGCTACTATATCTGTTGGAATGTTTCCGTCTGACGGATATTCCCTTGACCCACCCTCTATAAATTTCTGAAATAATTTAAAATCGTTTAAAGGAATTGAATATCTTGAATTTTCGAACATTTTTTTACTAAATACATAGTGAGTAAAACCATCGACATCTTCATAAGTATCTTTCGTTATTGAATTGATAATTCTAAGATTATCGCCTTTTTTCATTTCATCAGCTTTACAATCCCAAATATCGTTCATGAGAAAAATCCATTTTTTTTACTACTTATATGTCAAGTGGCTTTATAATTTTATCTATGCTTTCAATTTTTAATATTTATCCAGATACCTATAAAAAAATTCTTATTTAAAAAAAATAAAAATAAAAATGGGTAATTACTTCTTAAGTTTCCTTTTGGCAAGGATTAAAGTTATGGCGAGAGATTCCATAAAAGATACCTCAATAATTTATAATAATAAAATTTTTACTTTTATTTGTATTATTTAGATTAAATAGAGAATAATAATTACATGATTGATAATATTAGGGCTCTTAAGTATAAGTGTCCGTTTTGTAACAACTCGTTAGAATCAAGATTGACGAAATGCTTTAATGTTTATTGTCAAGGCCATAAATTTAGCACAGATAATTTAGTTACTTTTAGGCTAAACCCAGAGTTGGGTGTTGGGAGAATTGTAAACATAATAGAAATCCCCGCATCGAGGTCCTTAGATGACGACGATACATATTTTTTAACAAAATACAAGGTTAAGTTTGATAACAATAAAATAAAAGTAATTCATCCTCTTGATCTTATCCACTTTATTTTTAAGGTTAATAATAGAGTAGTAACTAAAAACCTAATCGGAACAATCAACTCCAGTAATTTTTTAATAAAAGATGGTAAAATATCTTATGAAGTTCTGCTCACAAATGGAAAAGTAACTCAAATCTACGAATCAGAAATAATTTCAAAATACCAAACTCCAATAAAAAGAATTATCGCAGCACAGAGAAGTGATCCTCCTAAGAATTTTCTAGTAAAATATTGGGCTAATCTTTTTTATTCGTACTATACTTCTTATCAAATTAAATGTATTACTAATTCTAGACTTTCTTTAATGCCACATCAAATAAATGTAGCCCATAGATTATCTGAAGAATATTTTCCTCGCATAATTTTAGCTGATGAAGTAGGGCTAGGAAAAACTATTGAAGCAGGTATTTATATCAAAGAAATGATGGCAAGAAATCTCGCTGAAAGAATTCTAATAGTTGTTCCTGCTACGCTTGTAAATCAATGGCAATTTGAAATGCAAAACAAGTTCAATATCGAATTTACTATTTACGATGGGAAAAAAATAAAGGAAATAACTAGAAAGGGAAGCAATGTAAGTGATAAGAAACTGCAAAATCCATTTTATTACGATAATCTTATTATTTGCTCCCTACAATTTGCACGAAATAGGAAATATATAAATTTACTTTCCCAAATATCTTGGGATGTAGTAATTTTCGACGAATCACATCATTTAAGGCGATATTTAGTTAATGCAACAACTGGTAATTACCGAGAAACTTTAAATTATGAGCTCGCGAGAAATTTAAGCGCTTCCTCTGAGTCGCTACTATTACTATCAGCAACCCCGTTGCAATTACATTCGTTCGAATTATACTCCCTGATCGAGTTAATCCAGAGAGAATCGTTTGACAGTTTTTCAGAATTTGAACACTTTCGAAAAGACATGCCGTTCATTAATATGTTAATTGCTAATGTTAACCAAATAGATAATCTAAACAATTTCGAAGTAAAAAATACCATAAAACTTCTAAAAACCTTGAATTACGTTAATAAAGATAATGGCGACTCTGAAATACTAAATAAATTGAATGATGACAATTTTAAACTAAATTTACTAAAAAAAATCGAAAAAGACCATACCCTATCGAAATTCTTAATTAGGAATCGTAAGAAGAACATATTTTCGGAAGAATTTCTAAACGAAAGAGTTGTTAAAACCATCGTAGTTAATCCTACAAAACAAGAACTAGCTCTTTATCAAGAAATTCGGTTATACCTCGCTAAAATCTATAACTTATCAACTAATAAAGAAAATCTAGGAATTGGATTTATTATTACTACTCTTCAAAAATTATTAACTAGTTCTAAATATGCATTTTTAAAAAGCTTAAAAAGGAGAATCGAACAAATAGAACGCCAAAAAAGCATTTCTTTCGAATTAGATGCTCTAAAAAAAATTGATCCAGAATATTATGAATTAGGCTTGGAAGACGAGTATTTAGATTCAGAATTAATTCTAGATAATGGAAGTAATTCAAGAACCGAGGATTTAAGCCCTTCATTGAACTTAATTAACCATGAAAAAATACTAAAAGAATTTTATGATAAGTTAGCTGCTTTACCATATGATTCAAAGTGTCAAAAACTTGTAGAACTGATTAACCAGATTTATCTTCAAAATCCAAACGAAAAAGTCTTAATATTTACTCAATTTGTCGACACTTTGTTATTTTTAAAGGATTTATTGAACGCTCAAGAAGAAAAATACTTGATAGAAACTTTTTACGGTGGATTAGATAAGGTGGAAAAAGAACAAGCTGTTGAGAGATTTCAAACAAGCGAGGGGTTTGGAATCCTGATATCTACAGAAGTGGGGGGCGAAGGACGTAATTTCCAGTTTGCCCGTGTTATGATTAATTACGATCTCCCCTGGAATCCTATGAAACTAGAACAACGCATAGGAAGAATCGATAGAATCGGTCAAAAATCCAAAAAAGTATATATCTATAATTTTTATATAGAGGGAACCATTGAAACAGACATCATTTTTGCCTTAGATAAAAGAATTCACTTATTTGAAGAATCGATTGGTCAATTAGAACCAATTATCGGTACTATTGAAAAAGACATTAAAAACATCATTTTTACCGAAAATGAGGGTAAAAGGAGAAAAAAGGTAAATCAGTTTAATAGAAAACTAGATATTGAAGTAAAAAAAGCAAAAGAGATGGAAATGCAGCTTGATGATCTGTTAATAGACAAAAAATCATTTAAAATGGACGACCTTATTACATCATTGGACGCGTGTCGAGAAGTTAAATTAACTCATAACGAATTATATCTTTTAGTAAACGGTTTTTTTAAACTGAATGATAAAAAATATGGTTCATTAAATATTCTTGAGGAAGGACTCAATAAAAATACTGGATTTTTAACAGAAATAGAACTTAGTAACGACTTTTTTTATAAAAATCAAGATTTTAAATTATTCAAAAATTATTTTGGTACGTTTAATTTAGATTTAGCTAAAGAAAAAGAAGAAATCGATTTTTTTGCCCTAGGACATCCATTAATTAATGCACTATTAAATTTCTGTAGATCAGATAAATTCGTTGGCACTTTTACTCGATTTCACATGAAAAGAGAGATGTTACCTGAGCATTTTAAAAAAACTTTAGGATCTCAAAACCAAATTTATTTATTTATCTTTGTTATTAAATTTCAAGGTTACATCTTAGAAAATCAGTATTCCGCTGTCGTTATTGATAAAAACGGCAGAGAGCTGGAAAATTTAGCTGATATAATACTTGACATTAATGCCTTTGAAAAACTGTATGATTTCAGAAATGAGAGTTTTATTGAAAACGATATAAACATAACTTTTATAGAGGATCTAAGAAAAAAAGCAAAATCACTTGTCAAATGGAAAACTTCCCAATGGAAAACCGAAATCAAAGCTTTAAACGATAAAATCTTCGAAGTAGAGCAAAGGAAGAAAGAAAAAATATTTGCTCATAATAAAAAACTACTAGCTCTTAAACTCGAATCCTTAAAATTGAAATTAGAGAAAAAAGAAAGTAAAAAACCAACCGAACGGCAACTATTAAACATTAAAAGTATAGATGACCCGCAAAAAAGGCAAGAACGCCTAGATAAAATCAATAACATTAAAGAAGAAATTCGCTTTCTTGAAAAGGATATAGCAAAAGTTAAAATAAAATTAGACAATTTAGCTTTTGATTACAACGACTTAAAAACTGACATGGACAAGAGGAATTTAGCTAAATTTTATACTAATTTAGATGCTTTTGCTATCGTTCGATTTTCTGAGTAACGGAAATTATCTTTTCTGGCTAAACGTGATTTTAAGAAGACCAAGAAATGTATTTAAATGAATTTCACTATTATTTACTAACGATAATTTCCCGCTCTAAATATTATGAAAATAAGTAGTCAATATATCAACACTCCTTTAAAGGACTATAGGGTCCAAGTTGATTGGCGGAGCATTATGAATTATGCCGCTGCTATAAATGATGATAATCCAAGATATTTTAATGATGAAAGCGAAAGTGGTATTGTAGCGCACCCTATGTTTCCTGTGGCAGTAACTTGGCCAATAATGGAAAATTTATCTCATTATATTAATTCAGAAAAATTTCCTATAAGAGTATTTGCTACTATTGTTCACTATTACGAACACTTGAAAATTTATCGTTTGATTAGACTTGATGACGAGATTAGAATCCAAGGTAAAATTACCGCTATTATACCCCACAGAGCAGGAACTCACGTTATACTTCGACTAGATGCTATAGACAAACACAATAATTTAGTATTCACGGAGTATATTGGAGGAATGCTAAGAGGTGTAAAATGCGTGGGAGATGGTAAAGGAGAAGAATCACTTCCTATACGCACAATCCTTAAAAACGATGATGATCCTATTTGGAAGAAAAGCGTATATATTGATAAATTAAGATCTTTCGTGTACGATGGTTGTACTGATATAGTTTTCCCCATTCATACATCAAAAAAATTTGCTCATTTTGTCGGGTTACCAGATATTATCCTGCAAGGTACTGCAACATTAGCTTTTGCTGTAAAAGAAATTATCAATATCGAATCAGAAAGAGACCCAAGTAGAGTGCGAGAGATTGCATGTAATTTCTCAGGTATGGTCAATCCTGATTCAAACATATCTATTCAGGTGAAAAAGAAGAAAGAAACTGGAAACAGTAAAGAAATCTTCTTTGAGGTTTTTAATCACGAAAATCAAAAAGCGATAAGGAACGGTTATATCTTGTTAAAAAAATGAATTTTTCAGATAGAATTCAATGCTATAATTAATTAGAAAAAAGAAATAGTTAAGATTTTATTACTTTACTTTTTTTAGAGCGTCTTTTAGAGTTAGCTCAAACTTTTCTAAAATGAAATCAGTATCTTCTTCCGTAACAACTAAAGGAGGTTTGATTTTCGTTACATTCCTTCGTCTTAGTTTACCTGTGGCGGTTAAGATGGGCATACTAGGTCCTAAATATAGGTTGTGCTTCGGTGCGAGTAAAATCATTTCCTCGGATAGTTCCGTAAAAGGTTCGCGAGTTTCTTTGTTTTTCACGAATTCTATTCCAATAAATAATCCTGGTCCTCTGATATCTCCAATTTCTTCGTATTCTTCTTGCATTTCGAATAATCGTTTAGTGATCTTATTACCCATTTTTTCGCAGTTCTCACCATATTTTGCTTTTTCAATAACTTTAATTGCTGCTAGGGAAGTAGCCATTGATAACGGATCAGAGCTAAAGGTGGTGTGCTCTTCTGAAGGACCAAATCTTTTCTTAATTTTTGGAGATGCAACTAAAACTCCTAACGGATACCCACCTCCGATTCCTTTAGTAAATGTCATCATATCTGGGGAGACATCCATGTTCAATTCCTTTTGATATCGCTCGGTTATTGTGAAATATTTTCCACATCTCCACATGCTCGTTTGACACTCATCGTAGATTAAAAAGACCTTTTCCTCTTCACAAACTTCCTTTAATTTAAGTAAAAATTCGGGGGGTGCCGGTATTTGGCCTCCAGCTGCTTGAATTGGCTCAAGCATAATTCCCGCAAATCTTTTTGGTGCCATACCAAGTATATAATTTTCTACTAGATCAAAACATTCCAGATTACAGCTAGGGTCTTTTTTACCGTTTATTCCTCCTTTATAATTCCACATACACCTATAACAATAAGGATAAGGCATTCTGGTGAAGTGTTCGTGTCCAAAACTAGTGAAACGGTTTACTCCATGCATTGGTTGAGTGGCTGTAGCCATTACTAAAGTGGAGCCGTGATAACCACCCCAAAAAACTCCAAAGTGGTCCGCCCCTCTGGATGACATCATTGCTAATTTGATTGCTGCTTCATTTGCTAATCCGCCACCTTGATTATTTAACGAAACCCTTCCTCCTTTAAGTTTTCCGGGAGCTAATTCTGCGATTTTATTTACCAATTTTACTCTAGCAGGAGTTAATACGTTATATCTTACATGATTTAGTCTAATCATTTGTTGATAAGCTGCATAGTTAACATCCGGGTGAGCAAATCCAAGAGATAATGTCCAATTCATGGATGTAGCATCAAGAATCTCTTTTACATTGCCTTCTTTATCCACTACCTTTACCCACGAGGATCCTGGTTCTTTTGCTTCTATAGCAGTTAAAGCTTCATAAAAAGAATTAAGTGCGTGTTTGTCAAACTCTATAAGTTCTTCCTCATTAATTCCAGATGGAATACGCTCGATTTCTTCCTTAGTTAAAATTTTAGGTTCAATTCGCTTCATAATTAATAAAAAAATAATTTATTTTTCTAAATTAGATTTGAGAACATAGTTTTTAAAAATAATGGTATAAAATTAATGTTATTCGCTTCTTCTAGTTTTTAAAAATTTACCCTTCCATAAATGTCATACCTCAAAAACCCATTCTCCATTTCGCATTATTGGTTCTATGGTTCCATCTTCTAAAATTCCATCTACATCCATTTCTCCTGAGCCAACCATGAGATCAATATGGATAGAGCTATTATTACCTCCAGCAGCCATAAATTCTTCATCGGTAAGAGCAATACCATTTTTTAATGAACCTCTGTAAGCTTGACCTAGTGCGATATGATTTGAAGCGTTTTCATCAATTAATAAATTATAGAAAAGCAATCCTGTCTTTGATATTGGAGAACTATGGGGTACTAAAGCTATCTCTCCTAATCCTCGAGCTCCTTTGTCGATATTAATTATTTTATCTATAACTTCATAACCAACCTTAGCATTTGCCTCAATTATTCGCCCTTTAGACAATTTAAAAGTGCAATCATCGATTAATTGTCCTTGAATTAAAACAGGTCTAGTAATTTTAACAAACCCATCAACCCGATCTCTATCTGGGAGCGTAAAAATCTCTTCAGTAGGTAAGTTTGGTGTGAAATCAATTCCATTCTGTGATGTCACACTTCCACCGTGCCAGATGTGGTCCTTTGGTAACCCAACTGTTAGAGATGATACTTGAGAAGTTAATTTTAGTGCCCTATACTGCTTCTGATTTAAATATTTACATCGCTTTTTGAGATTTTCATTATGATTTTGCCAAGCAGAAACAGGATTTTCTTCATTTATACGACAGATTTCGAATATTATGTCCCACAATTTCTGAATTCGTTCATTCGAAGGAATATGTGGAAGTACTTTATCTGCCCAAGCCTTGTTTGGCGTTGAAATCATTAACCAGTTTAAAGCATATTCACGAACAAGTTTTGAAATAGGTTTGAGATGCTTAAGTAATAAGAGTGTATATTTTAAAATAACACTAAGGTCCACATCTTTCAATAAATCAGGGTTCGGGCTTAAAATGTTAAGATTCGCGTCTCCTGCTTTACAAATCTCGAGTTTCGCATTTATTCTCCATTCTGGATATTCTCTAAGCGATTTTTTAGGACCATATTGCAATCGAATCGAGCGCATTTGCTCATCTGCCCACATCACATCAACTAACCTAGCTCCCATTTGATATGCTTTTTTCGCAATTATTCGTACCAACGGAGCTGCTCCAAAAGGTATACCATCACTAAAAGCGCTAGGCCCCCCAATAAGTAACCTCTGTTTAGGTTGGAGATTTAATCCTACTTTTAATATAACTTCCGCATATTTTTCTAATTTTTTTTCAAATTCAGATGACATTAGATTTCAAGCAAAATTGTAATGATTTATTGTAATAGTTGATATTTATGTGAATTTGGTATATATATTTATTTGAAAAAGATTTAAGATTCTTTTTGAATTTCTACACTTACTCTACTAATATGAGATATTAGAAAGATATCATGAAACCTTTTTCCTTATTAATCAAACCAGCTTCCGCTGATTGTAACCTAAGATGTGAATATTGTTTTTACATAGATCATCTCGAAAATGGAAACAAAAATCCCCGAATGACTGTTGAGACATTAGAAATCATGATAAAAAGTTATATGAGTACGGATCAGAACAAACAATATGCTTTTGGATGGCAAGGGGGAGAACCTACTTTAATGGGTTCAGATTTCTTTAAGAAAGTCGTAGAATTCCAACTGAAATACGCTCCACCAGGTTCTTCAATTAGTAATGGACTTCAAACTAACGCAACAATGATTACAGAAGAGTTAGCTAAGTTTTTTGGGGAATATAAATTTCTCCTTGGCGTAAGCTTGGATGGACCAGATTATCTTCACGATTACTACAGGAAAACCATTGGTCAGAGGCCGAGTCATGCTCTAGTGATGCAAGGTATAGGGCGTCTCAAGCAAAATGGTGTTGAATTTAATATTTTAACTTTAATTAACAATCAAACGGTAAAAAAAGCTAAAGAAATTTATCGATACTTATGCGATAATGGTTTTTATTTCCATCAATATATCCCCTGCGTTGAGTTTGATGAAAATGGTAGTTTTAGGCCATTTTCCATTACCGGAGAAGAGTGGGGGGTGTTTCTATCCGAATTGTTTGATGAGTGGATAAAGGAGGATATAAATAAGGTTTCTATCCGTTTGTTTGACTCTATTATGGAATATTTAATTTATGGGAGATATAATGTTTGCTATATGCAGGATAACTGTGTCCAATATTTTGTAGTAGAATACGATGGTGGGGTTTATCCATGCGATTTCTTTGTCAAGGATAATCTATTATTGGGAAATGTTAATACTAATTCATGGGAAGAACTTTATAATTCTCAGACCTATCATTACTTCGGAAATCAAAAATCTAATTGGAACGAAGAGTGCAACTTATGCCCTTATCTTAAATTATGTAATGGAGATTGCCAAAAATTTCGTTATGGAACACCAAAGCATTCTAAGCAATTAAGTAATCTATGTAGAGGTTGGAAAATATTTTACACAAGAAAACTTCCTCGTTTTAAAATTATTGCTGATAAATTTAAGAACGAAAATAGCATAAATGGAATATCTCCATTTAAAATACCTAAATTTGGCAGAAATAAGCTGTGCATATGTGGAAGTGGTAAAAAATATAAAAATTGTTGTGGAGCGCTCTAAAATGTTAATTAACCATGAAAACATTCTCGTTTCTTAAAATTACACTTACGTTAATAATTCATTAATGCTGGAGTCAATAATCATAAAGTATTTCAATTTCTTTACTTTTTCATGCACACTGAATACACCATTATCATGAGCGAACTGACAACCCGTCGCGAATTACACGGAAAGCGATTATTTGGATATACATTCGGAGATTTGGGGTTTACTTTACCTAATATGTTTACTGGGGTATTTTTATTCCAATATTATGTTTACACAATAAATTTAGATGCCATATTTGTAGCTGTAGGAGTAACAACGCAGTTAATTATTGGAGCAATTTCCGCTATTATTTTTGGTGTCATAATTGATAATAAAAAACCTGGTAAATATGGTAAACGACGGCCCTTTCTTCTATATGGGTTGCCTGTATGGGTTATTACATCTGTTCTTATTTGGTTCCCTCAAAATTGTCCTCAGGATAATTCGCTTTATTTGCCTACAGCAATATTCTTTTGGGTTGTAACTATTGTTAGATCAATTTCTAGATCTCTAATATTTAATGTTTATCTATCAATGCTTCCTGAACAGTCCCAAACATTGAAAAATAGAGAAAAAGTTGCTGCTTTCCAATCCGCCTTTGCAATAATAGCGTCTGTAATTGCTCTACTTCTACCATTAATAGTACAAAGTTTTCTTGAGAATCCTAGAAACGTGAAATGGTGGGAACCTTCAGGACAAGTCATTGTATTTTATATTCCTTTAATAGGAATCACATTTACGATTGTTGGAGTAGTTACCGTGCTATTAATTTACATTTCCGTAGATGAAAGCTTCCATAATAACAAATCCAATGAAAAGATAGAACGAATTACGGTTACTCAGGCTTTTGCTAGAATGGCTATGCCTGTAAAAGATAGAAATTATCTTAAACTAACTATTTCAAGTTTCTTTATTGGTATTAGCGGGAAAATCGTAGGTCTCCTAGTTTTCCCCTTTCAGACTTATGTTATGCATTTTGAATCAGCTGAATTTTACGTCTATATTTTTATTTCAATTTTCGGGAAATTTGCATGGTATCTTATTTGGAAGAAACTACTTAAAAGAAATCATATACTCTCATCTTATTCAATTTGTATATTAATAGCTGTTATTTCATCGTTTTTTGATATCTTCTTCTTTTTTAGTGGACTTCCATACGGGATAAAAATGGCATTATATATAATATCTTGGAGTACCGTTTTAGGTTCTATGTATGCGTATCCACTGTTTTCCATACCCATTATGGCATCGCTTGTTCATGAAGCAGCTGTTAAGATAGATAAATCCAATGTTGACGACGCTATGTCTAAAATTTCCGGCTCTTATTATGGTTTAGCTTCATTCGTTAGATCTATGGGCCCGTCATTTGCTTCTCTCTTTGTAGGAATTATTCTTTCTGGTGCAAATGGGGAAAATCCTTTTGCTATAACTATTGTTTTTATTTCAGTGGGTATTTTTTATCTAATTGCCTTCTTTTTTGTTTCAAGGATTAGATTGTCAAAAGATTCTTATTATAGTAACCAAGTAAAAAAGAAGAAATAATCATTTTAGAATAATATTTTTATATTTGGCAAAATCAAATATATCCTATCAATTTAATATTTTAAAATAGTGATTTTTATATGACAGTACCTAAATGGCATATTGATGAAAGTAAACCGTGGCTTAAGAAATACCAAGACGGCGTCCCAAAACATCCAGAGTTTCCAGTTATTAGTTTAGGAGACTGGTTTGACCAAAAGACTGAGGAATTTGCTAAGAATAAGTGCATTTATTTCTCAAAAACATTCATGAACTATAGAGTATTGCGAAAATATACGGATTCTCTCGCTACCTCTCTATCACGTCAAGGAGTAAAAAAAGGAGATGTTGTAGCGATTTTACTTCCAAATTGTTTCCAATTTACGATCACCTATTTTGCGACTGTTAAATTGGGAGGAATTGTTATCCCAATTAATCCTACATATAAACCACTAGAGATTCTTCATATCCTCCAGCAAGTGAAACCCAAAGGTTTGATATGCATGGATGTTATGTATGGTTTGATTAAACCTATACAGGATAAATATAAGTTTGATTTTGTTATATCGACATGTATAGTTGATTTAGCAGCTATTCCACCTGCCGTAAAAGAACAACTAATCTCGGACGGAACAATTCCTAAAGGAGACGTTCCTGGAGCCATAGAATTTTTGGATGTATGTCAAAAACGGGGTGAAGTCGATATTCCCGAAGTAGAAATAGATCCATTAAATGATCCCGCAGTCTATTTAATGACAGGTGGCACAACTGGAGTCCCCAAACCTGCTGTTATCACTCACTATAATTGCGTAACTAATGCTAAACAGAACGTAATGTGGATGCCTGATGCTTCCCATCCTATGGCGTGTATCGGTGTCATACCTATGTTCCATGCCTTTGGAATGACAATTGTTCAAAATGTTGTAATAGAGGGAGGAGACTTTAATATACTTTTCGCAAAAAGGGAATTGGATTTAAAAGAAGTTGTAGATACAATTGTAGAGGTTGGTCCTGAGGGGGGAGTTATTTTGCCAGGAGTTGAAAATCTTTTCATTGGACTAACTCGCTATTTAAAGGCAAATCCCGAACCTAGATTGGAAAATATGTTCCGCTTGTGCGTCAGTGGTGCAGGACCGCTTCACAAACCCGTAAAAGATGCGTTTGAAGCAATCACTAATGGAACACTTGTTGAGGCTTACGGCCTTACAGAATGTACGACTGCGGTAAGTATAGGTCCGTTTGACGGAACAGATACACCGGGTACTATCGGTTTACCATTACCGGGTGTTGAATGGGCAATATTCGATTCGGAAGATTTCAGTAAGGGACAATTAAAAGGTTACGGAATAGATTTTAGTGGAGAAATCTGTGTATGCGGTCCACAAGTAATGAAGGGTTATTTGAATAGGCCTGAAGCCACAGCAGAGACTTTAAAGGAGTGGGAAGGACGAATTTGGTGTTTAACCGGAGATATTGGATACATGGACGAACAAGGACAAGTGGTTATTAGAGATAGAAAGAAGCAAATGATTAAATATAAGGGTTATTCTGTTTTTCCAAAGGAAGTGGAAGACCTATTGGGGTCTCACCCTGATATAATGGAAGTAGCTGTTTCTGGGCTGCCTGATGTTGAGTCGGGAGAATTAGTAAAAGCATGGGTCCAACTAGAAGACGAATCAGTGGGTAAAGTTACTTCTGAAGAACTAATTGCTTGGAGTAAAGAAAATATTACGCATTATAAGTGCCCTAAACAAATTGAAATTATAGACGAAATTCCAAAATCTATGGTTGGAAAAGTACAGAGAAGAGTCTTACAGATCAACGATCCAATCTGGAAAGAGAAATACGGAGAAACTCAATAAACATTACTTAATTTTTTTTAATTATTACTTATTTTTTTTAATTCTAAATGTATAAGTTATTCTTTAAGAGTGTAAATTGTGTCACAATGGATATCTCCTGCTGCAACAGTTTTAAGAATCTTAAGATCGATCTTATCGCTAACCGCTTCGCGAAAATATTCGTGATCGATTGCCATAACGGCTTCGCATAACTCCCTAGATGTATTTTCAAGTCCAAAAGGGCACTTGGTACCTTGAATGTGAAAAATTTCATCTGAACTAGAAATTATTTTAACAAAATTAGGATCAAAGCTCTTTGAAAAAGCCCGTGCTACAGTTGTTAATTTATTATCTGGCAAATTTTTCATTACTTTTAAGCCTAATGCACGACCTTGTGTTCCACAAACCTTTTCTATAATAGGTAGTGCTTCCTTTCCGAATTCTTTATAAATTTCTTTTATCAATAAACCTTGAGCTTCTATTGGATTACTCGGCAGTTTTTCTGAATTCTTTTGAACCATTATCTTATCAACCTTAGTAAATGTACTTAAGGTTTCTATTGTTTAATAAAATTGTATTTTCTTCCAAAGTTCTTAAAGTATCTCGTTCCGCCACCCTCTTGTAAAACCTTTACTGTTGATTCAGTATCGGTAAAAGTCATCCCTCCAACGATATCTACACCTTTATCAAATAAAATGTCAGGCAAGAAACTAATTGTAGGCCCTATTAAAACAATGCATTTAGCTTTCTTTCTAAACACGGACAATATCCGCTCTAAAGTATTGTTGATTAACGAGGTCCCAGTGCAAAAAAGAATATCTATTGATAAATCGTTTTCCTTTAAATCTTCAATATTTTTTAGTATTGGGATATTTTGATAAGAATTCTCAATCAAAGGATTGTTATCAATTATGTTAATGAATTTTGTTTTATTCAAAATCTTTTTTATCATAGGTTTCATGAAACCAATGAAGAGTATTTTTGTATCTAGCTTTATTTTTAAAAAATCTACTAAATCTCCCTCAATCTTTTTGTATGGGGTTTTCACTGCTAAAATATGTTGAGATGCAGCATTTAAAGCTGCGATACCGATAATTCTTTCTAAACTAGGAGGTTGATACGACCAACTCATTAATTCTTTAAAAGACTTATCAGTTAAGTTTCCTGCAAAATCGATTTTGGTACAATTCGTTGATTGTATAATTGTCGGTAAAGTAGCTGCTAGCCCTAAAAAGGGATCGTAAGCTAACGCTTCTAATTCAACTCCCGTATATCCCAACCCAATAACTACTTTACTGACTCTTGGTGGTATGATTTTATGGTATTTGTATATATCTAAAACAAGTTTAACGGTGCTCTCTAAGATCAAAAAATTTCAACCTTATATTCCCTTAGTATCTTCTTTTTATTATGTTTAATAATCTTATTGTTTATTAAAACTCTGTTTAAATATGAAAGGTAATTATCTATTGTAATATTCCTTATTTTAGTGATTATTCTATGGATTACATAATAATTGAAAACGAAAAAATTGGTCAAATTAAAGCAAAATTACTCACTGACAAAAATCCTGAAACTTGTAAATCAATATGGGAAAATCTCCCTTTTGAATTGAATTTATCTAGGTGGGGTGAAGAACTATATGGAGAAATCCCTATCTCGATTGAAAAAGAGAATTCACAGGTTGATTGTGAAGTAGGTGATATTGGATACTGGCCGGATGGAAAGAGTTTTTGTATCTTTTTTGGTCCAACTCCAGTAAGTAAGGATCGTAAACCAAAAGCAGCATCTCCAGTAAATATTTTTGCTAAAATAGAAGGCGATGCGAAGCTATTCATTCAATTCTCATCATTTAAAGGAATTGTTAAGAAAGAAGATTAATTAGTTGATGTAATTTAATATATCTAACCTTATTTTTACCTTTTTAATATTAAAATTATCTAAATATAAGAAGAAATATCTTCAAATTTGATCTTATAAATTTCACTCCATCGATCAAATTCTTCTTGTGTCAATAAATGAAATTCAAACGGATGACTAAGCGGTAATCCCGATTTTTCTTCTATGATTGCAATTATCTCTGCTCTTTTTAGATGTTTTTTAGGGACCTCCGCAATAATTAAAATATCGATATCACTAGCAGCTACTAAATTTCCTTCAATTATACTCCCAAATAGATATATCTGAGATTCTTTTAAAACAAGTTTAATGTTCTTGTTGATTATTTTCAAGTATTTCCTATGATTTTTAATC
>JAGXNS010000031.1 GCA_019894855.1 Promethearchaeota archaeon | reverse complement strand
GATTAGGATTGATATATCTAAAATAATCTTTAAGATATTTGTCTTTAGATCTAAGAGCAGTGAAGTAGTTAAAGAATTTAGTATCGTAATATCCCTTTACATCTGAATGAGTCATCCCGAAAATTTTATGAATTTGACCAAATCGCATTCCATAGTGGTTTGACCTATAGTCATGGTTACCAATTGTTGTAAAAATAGGAACCATTATTTCTTGGGAATTAACAAACTCATCATCAGAATCTAAATAAGGAGGGTTGTCCAATCCTTTATTTCTTCCAAGTATAATATCTAAAAAAACAAGAAAATTGTTCTTATATTGATAATTGCCCCTTGCGATCTTTAGGTAATCTATTAAATCCCCTGTCATTAACATGAAATCTAAGTTTTTTTGCGAGGATTTTGTGTTTGCAAAATTGATTAGCTTTCTTAAATTGGAATTAAAGTTAAATTTTGCCTTTCTTAAAACGTCCCATCGTTCTTCTTGAAACTCTTCTTTAAATTCGAAATCTCTTGTGAGAACAAATGTATCTATTTTTTTTTTTTTCTTTTCATTAGTTCTACATCGCTCGATCTTAGACCTTACATTACTTTTTAAATAATGTAAGATGAAGTCATTTCTCCGAGCAATATGAAAGTCAGTAGCGTGAATGAAACTGAAATCATTCCAATCTTTATTAAAAATAGCGATACTGTGGTAATTTATTTTATTCTCTGTGAAATTAGGGATGTCATGTACGATATCAAATAAAAGAAAATCTCTATCAATATTTTTTAACATTTTTTCAATAATTAAGATGTCCCGAATTTCGACCTTAATTCTATAGAGCTCTTTTCTTTTTCCAAATACATCGTCAAATTGAAATACACAATTGTTAATATCCCATACAATGCAATTTTCTTCTTCTAAAACGGGTTGATCTCTGAAATCTAATTTTTCGATTTTTTCGATTTGAACTAAATGTAAGTCGATTAAAGGTCCTCTTCTCTTTTCAAAATCGCCACTCGCTTTTAAAATTGGCTGAATAAATAAATTTTGATGAAAATGCTCCAAAATGTTTTGAGTTGAATGGTGTTTAGATGCAATAATGAGGGCTTCGAACGATAAATTCTTAATTGGAAACTGAGCTCTTTGTTTATAATCTCTCATATTTAGAAGTAGTGGTTTGCCTATATTCGGAGAAATTATAATAGGATAACTTCCTAGTGTTAGATCAATCATATAAAACGCAATAAACCTTTGATGAAATTAAGTTAATAATTATTATTTGATTTCTTATATTAAAATAATTTAGTTAGAATAATTTTTACATAACAATTTTTCTTAGAATCTTTTAGAGAGAGACAAATAAATATATTTGTTTAACTATTACAATTTTACAGAACTATTTCTAAAAATTTTAAAAATTATGACTGACGAGATCAAAGAAGAAACGGAAAAAGCAGAAGATAAGTCTGAAAAAGATATTGAAAAAATAGATAAAGAATACTTATCAAAAGCTAAAAATTCTAGAGATCTCATTGATAAGAAACTTAGAACCTTTGAAGATAGCATTGAAAACATCTCTGACACGATAAAAAATGGTGATGCTGAACCGGAGAAAAAGGAGAAGAAAACTGAGACATTAAGCGAAGAAGTTCGAGAAGCGCAAATAAAGTTAGAGTCGATTCAAGCAAAAATTGATGATAAGGAAGAATACTTAACTGCGATTGAGGAGACCATTAAAGTACTTGAAGAGAGATATAATCATAAAAATGAAGATATGCAAAATTTAGAGGAACGTTTTGAAATTATTGAGGAAAGTAAGAATACTTTAGACGAGGAGTATAAGGAACTCTTAAGGAATAACGAGCAATTAGTAAATACTTTTGAAACTAGACAAGTTGATTTAATTGTACTTACAGATAGTGTTAAAGAGAAAGTTTCTAATCAAGAAGAATTCCGTTCTAAACTTATCAAACTAAATCAAGAAATTCAAGAGAAAGAGTCTTTACTTGAGAGGCAAGGAGAAAATGCGGAAGCTCTAGAGAAAAAAATCAAAAGTCTAACCGCTGAAAATGAGACTCTTAAAGTTTCAATTGTTAAAAATAAGTTTGAATTAGACCACACAAACAACGAAATTGAAGCTAAAGAAGAAGAGAAAAAGCTATTATCTGAGCAAATTGAGAAAAACGAAACTCGCATTAAAATTATAGAAAACAACATAGAGGATTATAAAGATGGTTTTCCTGAAATGGAAAAACAAAGAGAAACGTACGAGGAACTAATTGCAAAATACAAAATTCAACTCTCTGAAAAACAAGAGCTATTAATTGATGTTGAATCTAAAATTCAGCAGCATAATGATGTAATAACCTCTATTGACGAACAGATTTCAAGTAAAGAAAACCTAATAAAAGCTAATGAGACAAGATTAGAAGATCTCAAAAAAGATATTGAGGCTTCTAATTTGGAGTATGTTGAAAGAGAGGAAAGAATGAACTCTCTCAACGATAAATTAATATACATGAATGTAGAGCATGAAAAACTTGTAAAATCTAAGGAAGTAATAGATCAAAGTACAAATGATGCTAAACAGATTCTTCAAACCTTAAAACTAGAGCTCGATACTCAAGAGGAAGAAATTCGAGATAAAGAAAGTAGAATTCATCGCTTAGAGTTCCTCTCATTGGTTTACAGATTGTCAAAATTTTTTGGGGGGATTCTTATTGGTGTAGGAATTCTTATAATAATTGTAGTACTCTTCGGACTTACGGGAATATTAAATTTCGCTGATATTGAAATATTACTTTTTATCATACTTATAATAGCGGGAATCTTCTCAGTTGTTAGTGGAATCTTTCATTTGGAGAAATCCTAATTGGATGCATTTTATATAATAATATCCTTTAATTATAAAATAATAAATTCCAAAAAGAAAATTGAACGAAACCAAACCCAAGGAAGTTCTACCCCAAAGAACACTAAAATTGTCCCAAGCGGTAGTATATGGTATAGGATGTGGAATTGGTGGTTCCATTTTCGTACTGTTAGGATTGGGGATTGAAATTGCTGGATCAGGTTTACTTTTAAGCTTATTATTAGGTGGAATTTTAATATTCTTCACAGGGTTGAATTATGCTGAACTCTCAACGAGCTTACCTATGGCAGGTGGTGCCTATAACTTTGGAAAAGAAGGAATAGGGGGGTTCTTAGCTTTTATAATTGGCTTCTTCTTATGGATTGCAAATGTTGCTATGTGTGCATTTTCAGCTCAAATTTTTGCTCTCGTGTTTAATGAAGTTTTTGCTAAAATTAACATACTAATTCCGGACACCGTTCTAACCTTAATATCAATTTTACCAGTACTACTAACAAGCTTAATTATTTTTAGAACACAGAAAATAGCAATTAGGATATTAATACTTTTCACGTTTATTTTAATCGCGTTGTTCGCATTCTTTATTGTCTCAGGATTAATTAACGCTCCATTTACTAATCCAACATTTGCATTGCCCCAAATTAAATTTGAGGGGATAATACCCGCTTTTTTATTATTATTTATATTATTTACTTCAATTACTTCAAATTTAGCGTATCTCAATCCAGAATTAAAAAATCCATCAAAAAATATTCCTAAAACTATTATTTATGCTATTTTAATAACACTTGTTTTGTATATTTCAATTACATTTGTAGTGTTGATAGATCTTGGAGAAATTTCTACGGGTGTAAGTGGAAATCCTATCTTGTTAGCGGACGTATTTGAAAGCGTGATTGGACCTTTAGGATTTTTTACTATGGTTATAGCGGCTATTATTTCAACGTTAATAGCTATTAATTCGTCATTAGGATCTGCGGTTAGTGTTATATCCGCTTTAGCAAGAGACCGATTTTTTCCGGAAAAAATAAGAAAAACAAAAGAAAAAGCAAAATCTGATATGCCCGTTTTTGGATTACTCATATCTGTGATCTTAACTCTTCTTTTCACGATTTTTGCAGGTATTGGATTTACTGCCGAAATTACTAATTTCATCTATTTCTTTGCACTTGCATTTGTAAATTATGCTGCTGTAAAACTACGACGCAAAAGAAAGGAATTAGATCGTCCCTTTAAAGCTCCATTCTATCCCATATTACCCATTTTTCTTTTTATATGCTTCTTAGCTTTTGCTGTTATACTGGGCATAATAATCTCTTTGGAAGCGTTGATATTGGGGTTGATTATCTTAACAATAGGTTTTACTTACGAATTATTAGTGATTAGTGACAAAGCGTCAATTAATTTTACGTTATCGGGAATTAAATTTTTCTTTTCAATCCTAATAGGCCTTTTTATTTGGGTTATTAACAATTTTTCAGTTGTTTCTCCAGAGTTAATATTTATTAATAGAATCTTAATAACCGTGTGTGTTTTCATAATAATTACAGTTATTTTTGATTTATTGCCTTTAAGAGAAATGGCTTATTATTATGTTAAATTTGTAGATAAGGAAAAAGTCGCAATTAATATTGGTAGTGCTCAGATTATAGATTTGGGTAAAAAAAGATCTAAAATTATTCATTACATAAATTTATTGATAGCCATCATGCAATTTAGCACTGGCGGTGTGATACTAATAATCGTTTTTGTATTTGTAAATCAAAACATTGTTATCCAAGATATTATTTTTAATTTAGGGGTTAGTGTTTCCAATATTCCTAGTTTGGCGGGATCAACACTTTTTACAATAATATTATTTATTTTTGGTTTAACTCTTCTCATATGTGGCATGTTGTCATGGTACCGGAATAAAGAAATAAAATCGCTTGGAATTTAATCAGCTGAGAATTAACAATTTTATAATACGGTATGATATTATTTTAAGAAAATGGAATTACCTAAGCTAAATTTACATATTCATTCTAAATTCTCTGATGGAAGAAATTCTATATCTCAAATAGTTTTAACTGCCCTTAAAAAGGGTTTAGATTATATATGTATAACGGATCACTTTACAAATTCTTGGAAAGACGATATAATTCCTAATCTTAACAGTCTTAATAAAATTGAAATGTACTTAGAGGAAATTGATCACTTTCAAAAATATCTTCTTGAAGAAGAAAGGCAAATGGCTCTGTTTAAGGGAATAGAAATTGATTTAAGTAGTACGGAAAAATTTATTCTTAATAGTATCTCGCCTGCTAAATTTGATATCATATTATTTGAATATCTTGAAAGCATTGAAGGCATATCCTTTATGAAAAAAATCATTAACTATTGGAAAAGAAATATTAAAAACTCAAAGGCTTTTCCTTTAATAGGTCTAGCACACTTTGATCCCTCCTTTTTCGCTATTAACGGTATGAACATTCTTATTGATTTCTTAACAGAGAATAAAATTTTCTTTGAATTTAATTCAAGTTATCCCCAATTTTATTCTCAGAAATATCGCTCTTTTTTTGACCAGCTGAAAGAAAGAAACATTTTAGTTTCAATTGGTTGTGATTCTCATCACATATCAACTCTAAAAGATATAGAAGAAGTTTACGATAGGATAAAATTTTACGAGTTAGAAAGCAACCTCTTAAATTTAATTCAAATTCTAGATAAAAAGAGGATTTAAGAAAGTTTAACTTGAGGTTTTATCTCTGCATTTTATGAAGGTGTTGAAGATAATACTTAAATGCCCTTTCAATGGCAATATCAAGAAGCAATTCACTCTGTTCTTTTGGATATGATAACATTTCTTTTAATCGAACTTTTCCTATGTTAAATATTTCTTTAAATGTAGTTAGCTTTTCTGATATCTCCATATTGGCAATTTCGCCAATCTGTTTGTCTTTTATTTTCTGCCAATCACTCAGTGCATACCAAGTTACACAGCGCATTGCTAATTCGGGAATTTTTATTTGTTCACAAACGAGGTTAGAGATTATTTTAATTAACTTTTGTTGTTCTGGTTTAAAATTAACTCTTGCATAATCAATTTGTCTCGATGAAATTTCTTCTTTATTAAAATTTAACGCATATGTCAAGATATATCCTACCTAATTTATCCTAATAATATTTCAACTTAAAAGATTATAAAGATCTACAAAAATCCTATACCTAAAAAGAAATAAGGTTTCACCTTTATAAAGTAACTGGTATTTTTAGAATAGGTTATCAATATTTTAACTGAACAGAGTGAATATGATACGAAAAACCAAATGAAATATATTTTTATTTACAAAAATGCTTCCTATTAATATGGAACTGGATGAAAAAATAGACTTAGCCGCAAAGTGGATTTATGAATCAAATAGTCTTGTTATATTCACTGGTGCTGGAGTTTCTACTGAAAGTGGGATACCTGATTTTAGAGGTCCAGATGGAGTATGGACACGCCGCGATAAGGGTTTGCCCCCCCCTAAAATGTCTGTACCATATGACCAAGTTAAACCAAATCAAGGACACGATGCTGTATTAGACCTATTAAATATGGGTAAATTGAGTTATTTAATTTCTCAAAATGTAGATGGACTTCACGCTAAATCTGGAATCCCTTTTGAAAAATTAGCAGAACTTCATGGAAATCGTTATTTTATGAAATGTTTAGAGTGTGGAAAAAAATTAACGTTTGAAGAGGCAAAATGGGATAAAAAAAAGTGGGGTAATGGATATAGAACAGATCGGGTCCGAAACAAGCAACCTGAATGTCCAAATTGTAGTGGAAGGCTTATTTCAAGTATTGTTAATTTTGGTGATCCGTTACCACTGGACGAACTTGAAGAATCTATGAGAATGTCCGAAAGTGCCGATGTTTTCTTTGTAATCGGCTCTTCTTTAGTTGTGAGCCCTGCTGCAAACATGCCTGGAATTGCTTGGAGAAATGGTGCCAAATTAATTATTCTTAACAAGGGCGAAACCCCGTACGATAGTGAAGCAGATTTGAGGTTCTTTGATCAAATTGGAGATGTTCTTCCCATAATTATTATGAAAGTAAAAGAAATGATGAACATAAATTAGTTATTAGTATCATTAATAAAGGGTGAAGATGATGTCAAACGAATTGAATTACAATAGTTTTCCTAATTTAAAAAAGTATAAACAGAAACATGTTGATGTAGAGCAAGCAATTAAACGATACATTAAACCTGGAGATCGTATTTTTATCGATTCTGGATGTTCTGAACCCATAGATCTTACGTCAAAACTTATTGAACTCGGACCACAGCTTTCAGATGTAGAGATGATTCATTTTATAAGTCTGTCCGATCTCGATTATTATAAAACTGCGGGAGGTAATGAAGATTTGTTTCGGCATAATGTTTTTTTTATTAGTGAAAATCTTCGAGACGCTGTAAAAAGGGGAGTTGCCGATTACACACCAATGCTACTTTCAGACATTCCAGGATTCTTTGAAAGGGGACAAATGCATTTGAAGACTGCTCTTATTCAAGTTAGCCCTCCTGACCAATTTGGATTTTGTAGTTATGGTATTAATGTCGATATTGCAAAACCTATAGCAGAGGTGGCTGAATTTGTCGTAGCTGAAATTAATCCTAAGATGCCACGTACGCTTGGTGATTCCTTCATTCATATGAACGATATAAACGCCTATATTTTATCCGATCACGATATTATTGAGTTTAAGTATGATCCCCCAGATGAATCCATTAAAAAGATTGCACAATATGTAGCATCTCTTATTGAAGATGAATCTACTATTCAAATGGGAATTGGGAAAATTCCTAACGCATTATCAATCGCATTAGAAGATAAGAAAGATTTAGGAGTGCATAGTGAGGTTTTTTCAGATGGAATTGTTGATCTTGTTGAAAAGGGGGTAATCACATGCAAAAAAAAGACACTTCATAAAGGGAAAATAATTTGTTCTTTTGTCATGGGCTCTCGACGGCTTTACGATTTTGTGGATAACAATCCCTTTGTAGAATTTCATCCCGTTAATTATTGCAACGATCCATTCATTATTAGCCAAAACAAAAAGCAAGTGGCAATAAATGCGGCGCTAACAATAGATTTAACGGGACAGATTAATGCAGACTCGCTTGGACCGTTATTTTATAGTGGTATAGGTGGTCAAGTAGATTTCGTTAGAGGTGCTAATCGCTCTGAAGATGGAAAACCTATAGCCGTTCTTCCTAGCACTGCGACTTTAAAAGATGGAACTATAGTGTCCAGAATTGTTCCAAATCTGCAGCCAGGTTCTGGAGTTGTTATTACACGTGGAGATATTCATTATGTCGTTACCGAATGGGGGATTGCTTATTTATTTGGTAAGAGCATTAGGGAGCGAGTGTTACAAATGATAAATATAGCCCACCCGGACTTTAGAGAGGAACTTTTAGAACAAGCTAAAAAGGTAAAGTATGTCTACGTAGATCAAAAACTTCCTCTTTCCGTAAGTGGTCGGTTGAGCTTATATCCGGATAAATATGAAACGACTTTTCAAATGAAAGATGGAAAAAGTATCAAAATTCGTCCAATAAAACCAACTGATGAGAGGATGCTCCAAGGATTTTATTACTCTTTGAGCGATCAGGATAAATATCTGAGATTTTTCTCACGGGATCGAAAATTTCCTCACAAATTTGTACAACCTTTAACAAATATAGATTATCAAACTGATATGATATTAGTAGGAGAATCTCTTCAAGAAGGTGAACAGAAAATAGTTGCTTCAGCAGCGTTTTTTAAAACCAACAAACCCTCAACAGTTGAGTTAGCTATAGTTGTGAAGAAAGATTTTCGCAGAACTGGAATTGCTACTTTTTTATTGAATTATTTAGTGATAATTGCTCGAGAATTAAATTACAAATTTTTTACAGGCTCAATTCTGCTTGAAAACAAAGCAATGCTTCATTTTCTTAACAACAGCGGATACCCGATGAAATCAAAAAGTGTGGAATATGGAGAAGTTCTATTTACACTTGATATTTCAAAATGAATTGATCTCAAGAGAATAAACATTTTTAAAATTCGAAGAAAGCTTAAATATGGAGTAAACATAATTAAGCTTTAGAAAAGTACCTCGTTAGATTCCATTTTTGATATCAAAATAATAAATATGGGAGGTAAAAAATTATGAAAGATTTAGCAGTTATTATAGAAAATCGACCTGGAGCACTAGCTGATTTGGGTGAGCTTTTAGGGAAAAATGGTATAAACATGGAAGGTTTATGTGGAATTCCTCTAAAAGATGAGGCAGTTATACATATACTGGTTGAAGAAGAAACTGTTGCATGCTCTGTACTTGAACAAGCAGGATTTGAGATTAGTGGTGTTCGTGAAGTTCTCGTGCATGATTTCAGTAATATAGCGGGAAAGCCAGGGACAGGAGGGCAAATGGCTCGCAAAATAGGTAATCTTGGAGTGAATATTGACTTGATCTATTTTGCTGAGAATAATAAAATCGTTATTGGAGTTGACAACATCGAAAGAGCTCGAGTAGCACTGGCAAAATAATAATCAAATTAGCCGAGGTTAAGGCTAAAATTTTTCTTTTAAAATGATAAAACAAAAAGAAATCTATTTTATAATTCCATAAATATGCTTATCTCTGTCGTACTCCTTTAGAACCTTTCTGCCTTCTTTATTTGAGAGGGAAAGCGCTATAACGCTTGATCGACTCAATGACCCAGTAAAGATTTCGTAATCATCTGCATAAACAATAATATTACTACTGGCGTATGCTGGATCTGCTGTTATTAGTATTTTTTGCTTACTAACTTTAATATCTAACTCAATTTTTTTATTTCTTTTTTTTTTACTCGAAAACTCTTTTTTTAATTGCTCCTCACGCCTAAAAGAGCCCTTAGGTTCTATAGGGTTAATTGGATTAATGACAATATCTTGACCAAAAGAATAAATTTCATATGCAAGACGAGTTGTCCTAAAATCTCTAACTTCAACAACGGGTCGTGCCAAATCTTTGTCCCTAAATCCATGAGGTACTTTAACTGTCATTTTTATAACCAAAACGGCAGATATATCCCCTCCTTCAATAAATACGATTGTATCAATAATTGACGGAAGCATACCAAGCTCTATACGGCCAATAAAACGCTGTATTGCGTCAATAGCGGACGAAGAATGAACAACTCCGACCATTCCAACTCCGGATAAACGAAAATCCGCGTAGATCTGAAAATCTTTTGTAGTGCGTACTTCGTCAAAAATCGTGAAATCTGGTCTGACCAAGAGTAAAATATCCGCTGAATTTTCAAGGCTTCCCTCCAATTTGGTATATTGCGTAATTTCAGGTTTGACTTGTAAATCTCGAACGCTCTCTAGCGTTTTCACAACTTTTCCTTGTTCTAAATAATAATTTGCTAGAGCTGCTGAGAAAGTACTCTTGCCTGCCCCAGGAGCACCAGCTACTAAAATGCCTTCTGCTTTTTGCAATCTCGTATTTAATTTTGCATCAATTGAATAATCCTTTAATGTAAGCGTAACAAGTGGATGTACAGCAGTTATTTCAACATCATTTGAAAAAGGAGGCCTGGTTATAACTATTCTAAATTCCCTCAACTGAGCAACTACGGCACCATATTTCTCAATTTCTACAAACGAGTGATCATCTTCCCTAACCATCTCTATTATTTCGATTGCTAATTCTTCAATAAGTTTAGCAGATAATGGTTCTTCTCCAATCTTTTCTAAACGCCAATTTCCTGGGCTTCCTTTCTTGGCATAAGGAGATAATCCTTGTTTTAGATGCACGCTCATTGTGGTTTCATCGAAAAATTCTAGCAGTTTAAGAGAAGAAGGGTCAAATTCTTTTGGGAAGGCTTTTTCCTTTACATACATTATTTGGATACCTTCGAAAATTCCTACGTCTCCCTGTATTCTATCTGCTGTAATTAAAGTGGCGTCGTATTCTAAAGCAGATTTTCTAATAAGCGCATCAAGTTCCCCTCCGGGACTCATTTTAATTTCTTCCCTCGTGGGTCTTTTTCCTACAATATTAAGCGTTATTTTCTCTTCCTGATGCAATTTTCGTAATTCTTTTAATACATTTAAACCGTAGAATCCTATTTCTTTTTGAACATTTGTACGATATTCAACTTCTGCAACAACCACATTTGGGATATAAATTTCGGGTTTTTCCCCCAATTCTCCATCTGTAATTAAATTTAAGACGAGACCATTAAAAATAACGGAAGTATCACAAGCATATTTGTCTGACATTTCAGTCTTCGCTTTTCTCTATTTTGTTCATAATTTCAAATTTTTTCACACTATAATATATAGGCTTACTTAGCCTATCGACGGTAGCTACAATGAGGTCCTTGCGGGAGCTCATAGCTACACGAGACATTTTATCCAAATCCCTTAAATCTATAGGAGTACCCTCAAATACCGGATATATCAAGAATTTAGCTGAATCTTTCTCAAAATCAGCCCCGCGTTTGTACACCAGAAAATCTATGCCTTCTCCGTATCCTGTTCTTACGATATACCCTCTTTTTCGCAAATCCATGTAAATAATGTACTTTCGCCATAATTTATCATCAAATTGGGTGAAATATATTAGTAAACCTTCAAAATCGAATAGATCACTATTACTATCATTGTTTTTGTACAATAAAATCCGATTTCTTTCACATAGTAATAGAACTTCTAAAGGACCAAAAACTAATATTTCTCCACCTTCGTTATTTTTTTCGAGTGTGCCAATATATGCTTTTCTATAAAACTCTTCAATGCAATCCTTATCAGTAATAATAACCTTTTCGTGGTCAATTACTCCCTCGAACTGGACTTTTTCTACCTTTTCATTTGGTGTTTCATTCATATTCTAATATAACCTAGCAGTTAATAATTAATGAATTTAACGCTTTAAATGAACTAGACTCCAATTATTGGTGTAAGATTTATTGTATTAATTATTCAATAGTATTTATTATAAATTCTACTAATTTTCCAAGCTTCCTAACATTAGAATAGATTTTGGGTGCATTTTCTTCTAAGTATGGTTTAAAAACTTCCCAATTTTCTCGTTTTACGGGAGGAGCCTTAGATAATAGATTTCTTATTTCCCCAAAATCGTTAGTAAAAATTAGCGCATTATCGGTTTTATTTGCTTTATCGCTCAGAAGAAATAAATAATAATCGTTAAGCTCTTGAGCGTTCAAAACGTTTGGAGGTTTGTTTCCATCTCCTGCCTTACGTCCTCTCAGCATGCGTGTATCTACTTGAGTCGGTAGAACCATGTTAAAGTTAATGTTCTCTTTTTTATATTCTAATGCTAATGCATTTTGTAATCCTACTACGGCAAATTTACTTGCGGTGTAAGCAGCAAGTTTTGGCATAGGACTAGTATACGCTGCGCTTCCAGTGATGATGAATCTTGATTTGTTATTCTTATCATCTTTCTTAAGATAAGGATAAGCCGCTTTAAAAGCAAAAAATACACCGGATACGTTGATAGTCATTATCTCAGAAAATTTATTGCTATCAAATTCATGGCTATTCCACATTCTTGAATATCCAGCGTTAGCAATTACTCCGTTAATTTCCCCTAAATCTTCATGAAACACCTTAAATGCGTTTTCAATTTCTTCATACTTAGTCACATCTGAAGTTTTAACTGATACCCTTACTCCAGTACCTAAATTAATAATTTCATCTTTAACTTCATTTAATTCATCAAGAGTTCTTGCCGTAAGACCAACATTAGCGCCTTCTTTTGCGCAAGCGATAGCTACAGATTTTCCAATGCCTCTTCCCGAACCTGTGATTACTATAGTTTTCCCTTTTAATAACATATAATAAAAAAATAGAAGAGTAAAAAAAAAAATTAACTAAAATTAGTTTTTAATTTAAGATTTAATCTTTTGTTTTTTGTCCATATGAATTACTTCCAGCTTTTCTCGCATTTCTTTAAGCTTTTCACCGTGGAGAGGGTAATAATACATAAAAACAAGACTGATGGCGGTGACAATTGCGGGTATTAACAAAAACAAAATGTCAATTCCAATCAATGTAGTTGCTGATTGAGTGTCTGAACCGGGAACATATAAAAATATTTCTAATATGAGTGTTGCAACAATTGGTCCTATACTGTTTGCTGGTTTTGTAAAAAGAGCGTTCATTCCTAAGAACATCCCTTCTCTACGTATTCCTTGATTAATCTCATCCTCGTCAGCAGATAAATACATAATAGGAACTACGAAAACACCATATCCTCCGAAAAATGTCGCAATAATTAAACCTATAATAGCTATCATAGAATTTTGAATAAATACCAACGAGAGAAATGAAACAAGAGACAGTACGACTTTAACTAAACCGAATCTTAAAATTATCTTACGCATCCCCCATTTTGGTCTGAGTTTCATACATAGAATGTTTGAACCATACCCTACAAGGATAAATATTACGAAGTATAAGATTGTGGAATTATCTCCAAGAATAAATGCCCATAAAAACAGATAACTCAGGCCAATTGAGCTAAGAAACGTACTGCAAAAGCTAAATCCTACAAAAATTAAGAAAGACCTTAATTTTAGGGTTTCTTTAACAGATTTCCAAAAAGGAAATACCTCATCTTTTTGGTATTCTGGTTTTTCTTCGCATAAATAAGCTGTAAGCCATAGGAAGAGAGTAGAAACAACAGCAATTGTAATCATCAAAAATTGAAAACTTTGAGATGTTGGCTTCATATCCCCTAAGATAAGAAAGAAGGGTACTACAAATATAGCTCCAAATACTAGTGAGATAAAGTGTCCTTTGTTCCTTTCATCCAGGTCTGAAGTCATTTCAGGTAAGAGTGCCATCCACACGAGAACAACAAGAGTTAACATAGTATCAAATAAGCAAATGCTTATAACATAGTGAATAAAGATCACTATCTGATTATCAAAGCTCCAAGGAAACCACACTAATAAGAATGTGAGAGCCCATATTGGTGCGCCATATTTAATGTATATTATTCTACGACTGCCCCATTTTTTCCGGTTCGTTCGATCAGACAGTTGTCCAGAGAATGGGTCGTTTAAAGCATTTATTGTCATGTATATAATCTGTCCAATGATAAACAATCCTGGTAGTAATTGCAAATCGTCGTAAAAAAGCTCCACATATTTGAGACTAAATACGTAAGCTAATAGTCCTGCTGGTATTGCCCCAATTGCATATCCCCACAAATTACGAGAACTTAATTTATCTTTTCCGCTATTTGACAACATAAATCCCCTATACTTTTTTTTAAAAAGTTATATTTTAATCTCCATTTCTGAGTTTATATGCTTTTATTTTTTTTGATAGAAATGCAAAAATTAATGTTCAATTATTCAATTTATCACCTAACCATGGAAGATTTATATGAAAGCCTCTTGAATAGGCTAAATGGCGTTAAAAGCTTAGTTTTTATGGGGATTGGAGAAGAGAAATTAAGTGATGACGGTCTAGGACCTTATATTATAAGTGAGCTATTAGAATATTCAAGTGAAGAAGTTCTATTTATAAACGCTGGAACAGATCCCATGGCTCGAATTGATGATGTTGTCAATTTCAAACCTTCTTACTTGATTCTAATAGATACTTGTACTCTAAATAAACCTCCGGGAACAGTTGCGATATTAGAGCGTGAAAGTATTAAAGAATACGTACCAATATCTACTCACACAATACCAGTTCACATTGTTATTGATTTAATTGTTGATAAATTACCATCTCTGAATGTTTTTATGATTGGGTTTGTTCCTGAAAGTCTTGAAGGTTTTCACGAGTTAAAACTTTACAAACAAGATGAGCTGACTCTTGAGGAGCGATCAAATAACATTGATTTACCTTTTTTCGAAATAAATCTGACTAAAACAATAAAAACGGAAGCAGATAAACTAATAGAAATAATTAAGAGATTAATTGACTCACTTTAAGGTTTGAGAATCATTTTTTGACTTTTTAGCGTAATTGTTTACAATAATATTGATAGTGTCTGAAACAATTTGTTTTTCCTCTTCATTTAACTCGCGCTTTAAACCTTCAAGAAACTTCAATGCCCTATCAGCTTCTCTTAGATTTCTTACATAATCAGAGCCATCCTTATTTAACGAGCCACCCCATGCCATTGTCATACCCTCTATATGTTTAATTTTTATTTATTTGGATCTTCAAGTACCCTCATGAATGGACGAAGAAATTTTTGTTTCATGTTGATTTTATTCCTAAGCTTATCTATTCTCATTAAAGGAATCAATTTTTCATTCAATTTTTTTGCACGCTCGTCATTTTGCGGGAAAGAGTCATAAAAGCCATGAGTCTCGTAATATTCGTGATCTGCTAGAAATGCAAATCGATTTCTCCCATAGATATCATCTCGAAATATTTTTTTACCTCCTTCTCCTAAAAAAGTTATTGGCTTGAAGTAATCTACTTTGGAAAATGTAATTAATTTACGAGCAAAATCGTGGAGTAAGGCATCTATGTCTTCTGAGGTCCCAAATTCATCAGTAATAATATCCACAAAATTTGAGTCTTGAATTTCAATGTGAGCTTGAAACATTTGAGAAAGATTTGGGATTTGGTTTACGGGTCCAGAGATAATATAACCCATCTGTTTTCCTGTTAGAGTTGGTGTGTGCGTCATATAAAAAGCTCGGTCTAGAACCATCTTCCATCTGGATGAAAGATATCTATCTTTAATAGCACCGGCAAAAACAAGGATGTCCGAAGTCATTACTACATCTTCCCAAAATTCAAAAAAGCCATCCTTTCCGATATAAGAGCATTTATGATCGTAACCACATTGTAAACACGAAATACATCCACCTTTAACATCGGTGTCGTAGATGTTTACGATTTCAATCTCGCTTGAAAACGACTCTGTGAACCTCTTTATCATCTTTCCTATGTTTGTGTTTTCATTAGTTTCATCACTAACAACAAGAATTTTCTTGCCATGTGTATCAATTTTCTCTGAATCTGCTACAGTTTTACCGGGAGTATATTGAAAATCTCTCACATTTAAAGGAGCATAGTGTTTTGACGTAGGATATTTATTTTCGATGTGATTTATAAATTCCTCAACGAATAAAAGCCATCTTGCTCGTCGCTTTGGGTAAAGAAGATCCCAACTATCTGCAGGATAATTACCTACATACTTCATTCTTAAGTCATCGCAAATACTGTGCATATAATTCTGGGCGGTATGATCGTAGAAATGAATAGAGGTTGATAGGACAATTGTGTACTTATTTTCAAAGGCAGCTTCAGCATTTCTTTCGGTAATCAATTCAATAAACCGCTTATATTGGGAACAAACTAACATCACATATAAAGGAAATCCCCATATTACTCCATCTGATTCTTTTACCTCGAGAATAATGTCTTCGAATCTCTTTTCGTCATTTTCGATCTTTTTAATTGCTTGCGCTATGTTTATTATAGTATATTCGTGTTCCGGGTGTTTTTTTTTAATGTACAAGATATACTGCATGGTGACGCTCTCAGCGCCTTTAGGGCTCCCATTTAATATAGTGAACTTCATTTTATTGCGTTATTTAACGTTTTTTAAATAATATGATATATTAATCTCAAAGCCTTATAAGATTTTCAAGTAGTAAATTAATTTTAAAAACAAATATTAAAAAAAGAGCTTTAGAATTAAGAACCAATCATTATAAGTTTAGAATCCACAAAATTAACACGATTATCATTGCTAAGAATGCGATACACCCTAAACCCATCCAGGAAAATAGAGCATTTTTTACGTAATTAAGTTTAAACTTGACTGCTTCGTGGGGACATAATTCTACGCAACAGAAACAAGTGATACACTTCTTGTTATCCCATTTTGGAATATTTCCTTTTTTTAACTCCGCTGGTGGAGTGATCGCATTAACCGGGCAATTAGTCCAGCAAGTAGAGCATAACTTACACTTTTCACTATCGAACTTTACTGAGGCCTTAAATATTGTTTTTCCAATGTAATCTGCCAACCACTTTGGTAAAGGCATTGATATTGGTTTAAGTTTTGGTCGTTTAAATTGTCGAAAAACAGATTCAATAGGTTCTCCGAGAAATTCTACACTTTCTAAGTCTGTTGTTCCTAATTTTTTTTCTTCAGCTTTTTCTAAATACAATATTTCCGTTGGTTCAAATCCAATTATTTTGCAAACAGTAGTGTCTAGAGCAACGCCATCATATCCTGCTAAAATGATATCTAATTTAACCACGTCGCCGCTAGAGGGACCTTGACCTTCTTGACAGTAGTATCCATCTATGACAGTTAATTGTGGTTTAGAAATAGAATATATATCTACTAATGCTGAACAAAATCGCTCCAAGATTGCTGCTTGAGCATGGGTTTTTGCTTTATTTGCAAGAAGCACGGTCCCAAACATATTTTTAATACAGCAAGTTAAGGTGCATTGCCAATGGGTTTTAATTTTAGGAATGTTAATGATCAAATCTGCTTCTCTAATCAAGCGAGAACTTGAGATTTCTTTCAATTCAAGAGCATCTTTGACTTTATAAATCTCTCGTTCAGTTTTTTCAAATGGTACACAAATTGCTCCTTCTTCTTCGCAAATATCCTGGATACCACTTTCTTTCATGGCTGTTTCTGTAATACCGGGTTTTTGACCCCCAGCAGAATCACTTACGTAGATTTTTGATGGGTTGAACTGTTTTACCCATTGAATCACAGATCGGACAACTTCTGGATGAGTATTAACGCCTCTCTCAGCTGGTTTACCCATTAATATATTTGGCTTTAGTAACACTACCATGTTTTCTTTCTGCATTAATTCTTTTGCATTAATAAGTTCAAGTGCTGAAAAAACAGAGGTTTTAACATCCTCATTTTTGATTTTTTGAATAGCTATTTTGGTTTTATTACCCATAATTAGTATTCATTTGAAGAAAGTTAAAAGATTTAGCAAAACAAAATAAAAAGAGAAAAAATTGAAAAAATATTTATTATCCGCCAGCTTGCGTAGCCATTACGGTTATTACGTCTTTCTTCGGGTGGATCCCAATTTTCGCAAATTTAAGAGTGTCGGGCAACACTTTTCCTTTAAAGATAAATTGAATTGCCAAAATAGGATTTAATTTATATTCCCGCTGAACTGTTTTCTTAATTTCTGCAATAGATTGGTTTGGATCAACCTCGATCAATTTTATTGCTTGATCGGGTGGAACCCCAGTCAATCTAAAACGGTATTGAGTCAAATTTTACCACTTCATATTGTTATTTTTTTTTTAATAATCTAATTATTACTATTGTAATGTGAAAATTTTTAGTTAAAAACAAGGGTATTTTTACTTAAATTGAAGTTTAGTTAGGTAAGAATGTATTTTTAGATAAAACAAGGTTCAGATTCATAATCCTTTAGAGTCAAACGTACTAAAACTAAAGTATAAGTATAGGCAAAAGTATAAATTTTCTAATTTCTTTTTTATATTTATGTCTAAATTCGTGATAACTCCCAAAGTAAAAGAAAAAGTTTTATCAGAAATAAAAAAAATTGATCAAAACGATTTACGCATTCTTTATTTATTACGGAATTTAGGACCGTTACGATTCACTAATATTATAGAATATTCTAGTTTGAGTAGATCTACAGTTTCTAAATATATAAAGTTCCATCTCTCTAAAAATAATATTGAAAAAAAAATTTATCGAAACCCATCAAAGAACATACAAGAACAGCGTTATTTTATAACAGATCTAGGTACCGAAAAGCTTGGGGAGGATTACATTAGTTATGATGAATCAATATATTTTAGTGCAATAAACGATCTTATCTCGAACATTTCTGAATTAAAATCCTTTTACAAAGAGATTAGCGTTGCTAATTCCATAATAACAGATATCAGTCGAAACATTATTAATATGGGTGAAAATTATTTTCTTATAGAACAAAATCGTGATTTATATCTTACGCTCTTTTACATCTATAATAATTCTGTTCTAACTCGAGATTTCAAATTCGAAATTACAGAATTCTGTAAACATTATAATGTAAAGAAATTAAGAATAGATTTTTACGTAGATCGCCTTTTATCCAGCGATTTAGGATTATATATGTTCAGTCGGGGCGAGGATAAATTCTTTTTTCACAGAGAAGATGTCCTTGGTGTTTCAACAATACGATTAATTAAAGATAATTTGATTAACGAAATAGTTGAATTAAATATAGCTGAAGAAAAAATGATCTCTGACCTAGATTTAGATAAATTAGCCGAGGATATAACTGAAAAACTATTAGAAATGGAGTTAATTTGGGATATGAACGAGTCTCAAGAAATTAGCGGAATAAAAGAGCCATTTGAAATGTTGGTTGAGAAAATGATAATAAAATATGCTCTAGAGATGGGTATTCCAAAGACTTCCTTGATGGATATTGCGTTACAGTCTAAAAAACTGTTAAAAGCAGAGGGTGGTAAAAACACTCTATATAATATAATAAACAATTCTGAGCGTTATGAAGATTTAAATCTAGTTTCAATCTCAGAATCTGAGGAAACCGAGTTATTTCAAAGTTTGAAGTTATTACGGGGTTTTTGCCCTAAATGTGGAAAGACTGTGCTAAAAAATGATTTATCTAATTTATGCATTAGGTGCGGTTTAAATTTTCAAGGGTTTGAATTACTAACAGATATCGAGGCAGCAAGCGAATTAAGCGTAGCTTACAAAATAGCATCTCTTGAAGAAGAAAAAGAAATTGAATGTCCTAATCCAAATTGTAATTACCAAATTAAACTAAATTGGGATGTTTGTCCTAATTGCTTAACTCCAATTATCAAACCTTAAGAAAGATTTCTTCGGGATTTTTGTAATTTTTATGATAAACTTACATGGTCTATTTTTTTTAATACCGATCAGAAATACCTTATATTTGTAATTTCCAATATCACAAAAATCCTACATTAGAAGCATGTTACTCTCTCAAATAATCATATTTTGTTTAATCGCCTTAACAATCTATACGATCAATTCCACAATAAAAAATAATGTGAAAGAATTTAAAATCAACGACTTCCTAACGCTAAAATTGCAGAACAACAGAACAAATATTTATGTTAAGAATAGAGTTTTTACACAATGTATGTATCTTCTATTAAATATTCCCGTTGATCGAATTAGAGATTATGATCCAATTGATTCTATTGATGAAGCAGCGGAAGTTCTTGATAGATCTTTAGAAGGTTCAAGATCACAACACTTAATAACTCCTGAAGAAGAATTTGTTGGACATTGTTCCAATATTCAGGTTTGGGCCGAGAATGATTATGATACTCGAATTCTTCATAGAAATTTAGCATTTCCATTATTAAAAAGGCTTTCTGATGTGGGAGATCCTATTGCTAAAAAAAAATTTAAAGAAGAGATTGCACTCAGATATTCGAGTGGTCATACTACCGTTAATATGTTTTTAAGCCAAAATGGTTATTTAAAATACTTGAGCAGTGAAGAGTTAGAGTGTTTACTAGATGACAATAAACTCCCAATTTTAGGGGAAATATCAATCGGCTTTAAAAGAATATTAGATTCCATAGAGGATAACGATTTAGATAAATATATTCAAGGATCAACCCGTTACTTAAAGAAAAATTTGGGAATTCACAATATTCCCTTTGTAATTTCTTACATCTTAAAAGATTTTTCAGAGAACAATAGAAAAAAACTGGTAAGAAGTGTTTTTGATTGCCTGAAAACTGATAAAAAATTTCCGTTAATTAATTATTTAAACAACAATCAAAGGTATTTAGATAAAATAGAGTTAGATACTGTAAAATATAATGACAGAATTATTGGATTAATGCAAGAACAAATATTAAATCTGCGTGATCAAAACATTGAAAACATAAAACAAATAGAAAATTTAGAGAACCGATATAAAAAAATTCAAGAATTAGATCTTAGCAACAATAATATAAAAGATTTGGATGGAATTGAAAATTTCACAAATTTAAGAACTTTGAATATGAACAACAATAAAATTAGAAGCATAAAAAATATAGAAAAGCTAAAAGAATTACGGTCCGTATCATTTAGAAATAATAGCATTTCTGAGATACAAGAAATTAAAGAATTAACACAATTAGAATATTTAGATTTATCTGGAAATACTAAAATAGGCAAAATACCTGGATTTATGAATGAAATGGAATCTTTAACAGTTTTAAAACTTGCAAATTGCTCCATCAAAGAATTCTCTGAAGAAGTAGCTAGATTTTTTTGGAGTGAGCAAAATTATAGATATTTTTCAGATTACTCACAAGATGATGTAAGATATTATGAAAGCGCTCATAGAGAAATGGCTAGCTCAAATAATCAGTTATATAAGAAATTTGTAAATTGGATATTTAAATTTAAGCCTGTTATGTTGGAATTAGACGTCACCTACAGAGATATTGTAAGGTTTGAGAGATCAACGAGTAAAAGAGCAATTAGGAATTGGAAGGCTACAAAAGATTTTAAAAAGTGGTTATTCAATAAAAAACAAACCTCAATTACGGCTTTTATGTGAATTAATAATAAAATAAGTAAGTCAGAAAACTCTGTTTCTAAGGGAATAAAAACTTAGAACTATTAAAATCTCATTTTTTTTCTAACAAAGCTTCATTTATTTTTAGTTCTTCTAAAAAAGCTTAAATATAATATGAGAATCTTATGAATAACTCATTAAAAAACTTACGAGCAGAGTAATACTAAACAACAAAACAGAGATGAAAATTAAATGGAACTTCCGGATTATATTAAAAATCGTTCTTGGAAAGATTACCTAGCTGATGGAATAACCACAGAACTTGATGTTCCTGAAGATATGTCGTTAATTGATGTGTACAAGTATAATGACGAAAATTTTCCTGACCATGTTATGATGGACTTTTTTGGGAAAGAGTTTACTACTAAGGAGCTAGATGTATTAACTAGAAGATTTGCAGCTGCGCTAAAAGATTTAGGTGTAAAAAAAGGTGAAGTTTTGGCTCTTTGGCTTCCTAATTGCCCTCAATTCTCCATAACTTATTTTGCTGCGGTATATCTTGGAGCTACATTGACTGCTATTAGTCCTTTATTCACTGGAAGAGAACTTGCATACCAAATTAATGATTCTGGAGCAAAATATTTGATAATGATCGACCGATTCGTTCGGGAATATGAGAAAGTCGCTGATAAGGTATCATTAAGTAAAGTAATCATATTAAATGTAATGGACGGGGAAATTGTCGTTCCCGAAACAGACAAAATCATTCACTACGATAAGTTATTGGACAAGTACCAAGAACCTCTTGAGTTTGATGCTGAGATCAATCCTAAAGAAGATATTGCTATAATACAATATACTGGTGGAACAACAGGCCTTCCAAAAGGAGCTCTCTTATCGCATAGCAATATAGTATCAATGCTTTGGGCTATTAAACAAGGCTCAGATTATATGATTGAGAATTATCTTAAAGAAAACATTATCGCTCTATCTGTATTACCTTGGTACCATATCTATGGTCAAGCTTGCGAATTATTGGCTGGTTGTTTATTTGGTTCGAAAGCCTATGTCCTTCCGTCATTTGATCTTCAAAGAATCGCTGAAGTGATTCGAGAGGGGCGTCCAAACATGATACTTGGCGTGCCTACGATGTTTGTTAACATTTTGAACTCACCTCATATGAAAGATGTTGATATGTCTTCCTTAAAATTTGCCAATTGCGGTGCTGGTGCGCTTCCGGACGAGTTAGCATTAGAATGGGAGCGAAGAACTGGTTTTAGAATGGCTGAAGGATATGGTCTTAGTGAAACTAGCACAGGTGCTATAACAGCTACTGTTTGGTCAAAATTAAAACGAGGTAGCGTAGGTCATCCTTTCCCCAATACTCTAGTTGGGATTGTAAATGAAAATTTGGAATTTTTGCCTGTGGGAGGAGAAGGAGAAGTTGTCATATCTGGACCTCAAGTGATGGTGGGTTATCACAATAGACCTGAAGAAAATAAACTTGTGTTCTTTGAAGCGGGTGGCTATAAATGGTTACGAACTGGCGATTATGGAAGACTGGATAACGAGTATTACTTGTTTTTGTTGGATAGGATTAAAGATCTAATAAAATACAAGGGACACAGCGTTTACCCGAGGGAAATTGAAGAGATTTTATACGAACATCCAGCAGTACAAGAATGTGCAGTGATTGGTGTTCCCGATCCTATTAAAGGTGAGAATATAAAGGCTTTTGTCCTGCTTAAAAAGGAGAGCAAGGGAAAAGTTACCGAACAAGACATTATTGAATTTACGAAACAAAATTTAGCGGCCTATAAATATCCAAGAGAAGTACAATTTGTCCGAAACCTTCCAAAAAGCGGCGTGGGAAAAATATTGAGGAGAACTTTAAGAGAAAAGGAAAAGAAGAAAAGAACTAGAAAATAAAGATTACAAACGCCAAATATTTTTTTTGTTTTAATTTTTTTTTTTATAGAACAAAGACCTATCATAGTTTATGAATATTCCAGCATCTTCTCAATTGGTTTTAAAGCTTTCTTAGCGATTTCAGGAGGAACTTTTACCTCAAACATCGGATCGTCTAAATGATCGAGTACGTATCTCATAAGTTCTATAGTGTTCTTTTTCATATTATAACAAAGAAGTTTCTCACTAATAAGATGGAAATTCTTATTAGGGAAGTCTTGTACCATCCTCTCCATTAAACCTCTTTCTGTTCCGATACAAAAATCACTTTCTAATGTAGTATTATTTTTTACTAGGTTATACATTTGGCCTGTAGAACCTATAAAATCTGCTAATTCTCTGACTTCCCTAATACACTCCGGGTGAACTAATATTTGACTTTTAGGATGAGCAATTCTAATTTTTTCCATATCTTCAATAGTTAATTGAGAATGCACGTAGCAATTTCCTTCTTCGGGCATTTTGATGCATTTGATTCCTGATTTTTGCTCGGAATAATCTGCTAGATTCGCATCGGGTCCAAATAATACCGCTTTTGTATTGAATTCTGAACTGATTCGCTTCACAATTTTAACTGCGTTTGCAGAGGTACAGCAGATGTCTGATTCAGCTTTAACCGCTGCTGTAGAGTTAATATAGACCACTACTGGTAAATTAGGATTGTTTATTCTGTACTCTTTTACTTTATCCGCTGTTAAATAAGCTGCCATGGGACAACATGACTCGGGATTTGGTATCAGAACCTTTTTATTTTGATTTAAAATTGAAGCTGTTTCTGCCATAAAATCTACGCCAGCAAATATAATATAATTTTTGTCTGTTTTATTCGCAAGCCGAGACAAGCCTAAAGAGCCTCCTAAATGATCTGCAATCTCTTGAATTTCTATTGGTTGATAATAGTGGGCAAGGATAACAACATCTTGTTCCTTTTTAAGTGTTAAAATTTCTTCTTGTATTTGTTTGACTGCCATTTTCTTCAAAAGTTATAAGAAGTTATAAAAAGTAATCAAAAGTAATTAATATTTAATATAATTTAACTGAATTTATAATAATTTGAAGGTAAAAATCGATGAGTGACCTCCTACAATTTGTTTATAAAGAAGAGTTTTGGTACGTTAGTGCTTTCATTGACGGTGTTAATATTAATACAGAGGCAAAAAGTAAGGAAATCGAGGATATTGTCAAATCTAAGTTTAAAAATTTAGAGGAAAAAGATATTTATCGCCAAGATCTTAAAAATAATATTTTGGAACTGATAAAACATATTTCTATTAAATGCAATTGGGTTAAAAGCTTATCTAATTTCCTCTATAATGATGAAAATTCTGAGAAACGCTTTAATACATTAGGATATTTCCAATTCGAAGTAGAACACTACAAAGAAGATCCATCGAGAAAAAAATCGTTGAAGCCTCTTTTAATACAACAAATTCCCATTCTTGTTCTAAATATCCTTAAAGAGTATAACTATAAGTCTGAAAATGAAGGCATTCATCTTGATACTGAAAGTCCTATTTATGTGTTTGTGACTTCTAACAAAACCGAACCAGAAGACATCGTATGGAATCCCAGTAATATCGAAAAATATAAAAAAGTGATCGCTAATTGGACTGAAATCTATTCAGGACAGTGGGAAGATTATTCTGAAACATTATTTAACAAGAGAATTGAAAATAATTTATCCAATCGACTTTCAGAGCTACATTTCTTAAGAAGAAACTCTGGTTTTATTTATATGGCTGAGGAAAATTATGAAAAATTCTTTGAATCCTACATGATGGAATATGTTATATTTCCTACCCCAAAACTTAGGGCTGTATTTTTTGCTTTACGTTCAATAAATGAATCGTTGGACTTATTGTTCCTAAAAACTCAAACACAAGCATTTCAAGGAGTAAAAATAATAGAACAAAAAATTAGGAACTTAAGATTATTGAGGGGAATGATTCAAACTACCCTTAGCGTAATATATAACGAGCTAGATTATAATAGAAGACAACATTATTCGAGCGTATTGAAACATCTATTAGCTGAATTTGAAATAGGGAATATAGTAGAACGAATAAATCAAAAGTTTAGTTCAATTTACGATGTAATGCAAGACTTGTATCATAGAAAGAACGACGAGAACCAAGAAAGAACTGAAAGTGGATTAAACTTATTAAATTTACTTTTCGGAGCAGGAATTTTAGCTGATTTAGCGGGCGTGATTGTGATTTCGCTAAATTTACAAAAGGGAAACTTATTTACGTCCATATTAAATGGTTCGATAGCAATCGTTATAATCGGAATACTGATAGCAACAATAGGATATTATCTGAACAACCGTTTACAAATGAAGAAGGCTGATATCAGAAAGACTGTTGATGCTGTTATTGAGGATAACGCAGGTAATGTAATATTGATAAAAAGAAAATATCCTCCTTTTCAAGATTACTACGCATTACCCGGAGGTTTTATAGAAAAGGGCGAGAGTGCTATTAGGGCATTAGTAAGAGAAGTTAAAGAAGAAACTAATTTAGATGTGAAAATTCTACATAAAATTGGCTTATATACTGAAGAAGGACGAGATCCCAGAGGCAAAGTACATTCAACAGTTTATAAATGTTCAGTTATTGGAGATATCACGAAAATGAGAAGCGGTGATGATTCTAAAAACGTACTACTTTTACCTAAAAGCCAGCTTAAGGAAATTGAATTAGCCTTTGATCACAAAAAAATATTAGAAGACGCAAATTTATTGAATTAACTTACTTTGCTTAATTTTTTTTATTCAATAAGGTTAAAATTTAACCTATACTTCTTACTTTTTAATGACTATTATAATGCCTAGCCCTAAAACAGGCAAAGTGCCTCAAATCCATGAGTCTGCTTACATCGCTCCAACAGCAGTTATTATCGGGAATGTTAATATTGGAGAAAGAAGCAATATTTGGTTTGGAGCTGTTTTAAGGGGAGATTGGGGAACAATAATTATTGGTGACAATACAAGCATTCAAGAAAACGTATCTATTCATAATGAAATAGGTTCTACAGTAAACATAGGCAATGATTGTATTATTGGTCATCATGCTATGATTCATGGACCGTGCACAATTGGAAACGGGTGTTTGGTTGGAATTGGCGCTAATGTATTGCATAGGTCCAAGATGGGGGATGGAGCCATTT
>JAGXNS010000030.1 GCA_019894855.1 Promethearchaeota archaeon | reverse complement strand
GTGATTGCTGTTAGACCTTTGTATTCCACTAAATCTAAACCAATATACTCAATTCCATCTCCTAAATCAGATTCTATGTAGAATAAATCACCGTCTTCTGGTCTTTCGTGGAAATCGTCAGCTCTTCTCCAAGATACTGAATTTTGCACGTGGTAAATATAATTTGCTTCTAATTGTAATTCAAACAAGTCTTCAGGATATCGTAGCTGTTCTTCAAGCCATGCTGGCATATTATCCACTGGAAAATATTTGTCTACGTAAATTTTCCAGAGAGGATATGTTGGATCGTTTGAAGTGTCTAAAGTTGGATTTTGATAAAAAGTCATTTCTCCGCTTACCACATCTATCAAGCTGATACCTAAGAACCTTAATATTGGAAATTGGGCATAAGAGCCAACATTTATATGAGTATAGATCGAAACAGCGTAATACATTTTGCCTAGGTCCATATTAAAAACTAAATATGGATCGTTATCAATTCTTAATTGAGGAAGAAGGATATTACTTACTCTAGATCTCACATTTCTATTAATTAGGTATTGATGTTCAGTCTCAAATGCGTATGCGAACAATCCGATATTTAATGTTTTCCAAAAGCCTTCTATGCCATTTAGGGTCCCATCCGGAGCGCCTTCATATTGAAATTCGTTATTAGGAATTTGGTTTGACCATTCTGTATTAAGTAATATGTCAGAATCGTATGCTCCTAGCGATCCTTCTTCGAAGTATCCTAATGTCTGTTCAAGATACCTTTGACTTTCACTTTCTCCAAAAAATATCGGATAATTCTCAGAGATACTGAATGTTTCTGTTACATTTACTAGATCGCCTGTAAAAGTATCCATAGCGAGAAATCCTTCCACATGATCGTACAATTCTGTATTAGTCTGGACAGCGTCACCAGCAATTTCAGAAAATCTAACAGTTTTTGGTGCAACCCAGTATTCTTTATTATTAATATAAATAATGTCAGAATCAGCAAGCCCTTCAAAAGTGGAACCTATCGAAGCTGCAAGGTATTGGACAGCGAAATTTTGATCAAATTGTCTAACTTGAGAGACCATTAAAGCATCTGAAGTTGTGGATGACTCCGTAAAGTTTACAATTGGTCGTTCCTCGAACATATCTAATCCCGCAGCAAGTCTCGTCCATTCAACTTCTCTTTTATATTTTTTTGTCCATTGTTGTTCTGTCCACACAGCTGTGTTATTTAAGTTTAACAACGGTCCAATACTGAATATCAATGGTGAGATTGTAAAGACGACTACAATTGCCATAACAAAAATCAGTTTTTTTTGAGAATACGGCACAAATCTGTATTTCTTAGAATCTTTTTTATATTGCATTTTTCCATATGCATAAATAATGACACCTAAAGCGGTAACGGAGAAAAATCCGAAAATGAGCGAAAGGATTTGAATCACATTTACACCATCCAAAGAAAGTGTAGGAAGATATACAAACACTAATCCACATACTAAGCCGATAATGACTAGAACATTTCCCATTACTAAATAATCGTTTCTTCTTAGATATACATACTTTACAATATTAAGAATTAATCGTAATATGATAACGCCCATTGTAAAGGTTATTATTGGCACAAGTAAGTTAGAGTAGATGTAAATCGTTACAAAATCTATGCTGTTTTGGTCGAAGATTATATTGAATGCATCAAGGATTAGATTGGGCGATAAAACTATTTCTCCATTTTCAATTAAATAAATTGTCCAGGAAAAACCACCATTATTAAGGTTTAGGAGTAAACCCAAAAAGTAGAACATTACAAATCCAATTGTCCACCAGAATAGTAAAGATTTCCATCTAGTTGGTTTTCCAAATCGTAATTTTGTCCCTATTAGCGTTAATAGGTTTCTCTCAGGAGGTAGACTCATTATTGCGCTTCCTAGAAAAGCTCCGATTAAGGCAGTTTTGTTAAATAAGAAATTCGTTGACCAAAAGTTTAGGAAAAAGAAATTAAAGTAATCTAATCCACCTGCTTTACTGCTATATAATTGTGCATTAAGGCTTATGTCCCCAAACCATGCAGGCCACAACCAGAACACTGCTAACGCAGAAATAATAGCAACAATTACAATTATAATGAGAATTAATTTTCGGTGACTAACTTTACCTTTAAAACGGCTGTATTTGAATCGTTGCTCAGTAAATTGATTTAATGCTTGACATTCCTCACAATAATAGTTAAATTTTTTATGTTTATCACAAGATTTTTTTGCCATATACTAAAATCATCAGTTTGCTTTTTTATACTTAAGATTAAAAAGATAAATTTTTTTTTAGATTATATAATGCATTAGTATAAAAGATAATTACTTATATAAAGGATTTTCTTTTTAGAAATAAAGGTGTTTCTAATGGTTAACAAGAAAAAAATTCGGGAAGAATTTAACGAAATGTTCACAAGCGGTAATGAAAAGGGAATTAAGAAGATGTTAGATAAATTTCCTTGGTTACTTGATGAAGTATCAAATAAAATGGAGGGTGCGATAGGAGAACAACAACAAATAATTGCAGCTCTGGGAGTGATGGAAGATGAACTTGGGCGTCCAGTTCCTTTGGATGAAATTATTTTTAGTTTAAGAATTGATTTCAACATACAAAAAATTGAAGAAGAAGTTCACGAGATTTTGAGAAGTTCAGAAGATCTGCGTTTGGTTAAAAAGGATTCAAATGGGTGGACTTTAACAGTAGAGGGAGAAAAAGTCTGCGACGAGTATTTAAATAAAACTCTTGGTAAGATTGAACTTTGAAAAGCATTAGTCAATCCAAGTATAGTTTTAGAGAGTTGTTTTTGTTTATAAATGTTATTAAAATTTATCGTTAAATATTTAATTTTGAAATTTTATTTTTTGAATTAGGAAAAAAAAAGATTTTCTTAAGGTTGATGAAATATGGTAAATCGTGATGGAGAAAGGGATGATAATCTAGATTTTAATGAAAACGATCCAGATCCGACAAAAGAAGCATTCTTTTCAGATATGGGGGATATTGAGAATGAAATAGCTTCTGAGGCATTAGAACTAGTTAAACATTCGTTATCGTTATTAGATTCGCAATTCTATGACGACAGTATTGAAATTTTGCGTCAAGCAATTGGGTTATATACTCAAATTAATAAAGATTCAGAAGTTAACGCTTTAAATGGGAAAATTTCAGAGATTTATTTATTAAGAGAAGAAAACTTTAAAAAACGCGAATTAGAGATTGAAGACATATTTGAAATCAACCAAGGAGAGATAATATCGGAGCAAGATGAGGAAAATTTGTATAACCAAGCTGATACGCTTATAGTTGAAGCGATAGAGTTTGTTAACAACAGAAACTTTGATCAAGCCCTTGATACTTATGACGATGCCATTAGCATACTAAAAAAATTAAATAAAAGGTTAGAAATAGAAAAAATAAATGGATTGATTGAAGATTGCTACAATAGGAAAGCAGATTACTTAAGAAAGCAAAAAGCTTCGTCTATTGAAGAGGATAATGAAGGCATGCAAGCTACTGAAAATTCCACACCTGAATTAGAGTTAAAAGCAAAAAGAATAAAAGCTTATCAAGATGCGAAAAGGAAAGAAAATGAAATGTCTAACCAAGCATATGAACTTATTGGAAAAGCTACGGAAATGAGAAAGATACGCCAATTTGATGAAGCGAAAGGCTTTTTTGAAAAAAGTATTTCGTTATTCAAAGAAATAAATTGGTTAAATGAAGTTAAAAAAATCGAAAATATAAAGGAGCAGGTAGAAAGAGAGAAAGAAAGATATACACTGGAACTTCAACAAATCCGAATAAGGGAAGAACAGGAACGTGAAAATAAAAAAAAGCAAGAAGCTCAATTAATTGAACGCTCGGACATCGAAGAAAATTTAAAACAAAAAGCTCAAGTAGTTAAATTGCGGAAACAAGTTGAGTTAAAACAGGAAGAGGACATTTTTCAAAACAATCTTACCGATATGATAGATAACGCAGAAAAGTTAGCGAGAGAATACGAACTAAATCTAAAAAAAGCCATTAACAAAGGAAGCATGGTTAAAGAATGTGCTTATCCTAGCATAATAAAAATTTACGAGGACGTTAGGGATAAAGCAAAAGAAAAAGGATGGAAAGATCAAGTAAAATTATACGATGATCAAGTACAACACTATCAGAATCTTTTAGAGAAAGATAAAAAATTACGCCAAATTGAAGCTCAAAAAGTTCAAAAACAAAAATTTTTCGATGAAGGCTTAAAAACCAAAAGAGGGCCTGCGGTTGCCGAAATTGATTCCGAAAAACTAAAAATGTTGAAAGAACAGAAGAGAAAAGAGATGGAAATTGAGAAACTTAGAGAAAATCTTACAGAATCTGCAAAATTGGCAGATAAAATGGCGAGGGAGTATGATGTAGCATTTAAAAAAGCTGCTAAAGGGGGTAATTTGAATATTATTTCAAAGTATCCAGAAATCCTAAAAATTTTTATTGACGCTAGAGATAAAGCGCTAGAAAAAGGATGGAACGATGATGCAGCCATATATTCAAGCCAGATTAGGAACTATACTGAATTAGCTGAAAGGGAGATCAAAATAAGAGAAATTGAAGCTAAGAAAAATCAAGATCAAAAGACATTTGAAGATTATCGTAAAGTTCAGAAAGAGAGCATTGATATTGAAAAGTTAACCCAATTAGAAAAACAAAGAATAGCGGGTGCTGAGGATAAGAAATTTCAATTAGAACTTACTGAACTCGTAAATGAGGTAGAGAAGATGGCAAGAGATTATGATATAGCCCTAAAAAAGGGACTTAGGGAGGGTAGATTAATAGAGGAATCACCCTTTAGTAAAATTATTGAAAAATACAACGAAATTCGCGATCAAGTTATTTTAAAAGGCTGGAAAGACCAGATCTCAATTTATACGAATCAAATAAAAATATATCAAGGTAAACTAGAAAAAGATAAAAAATTAAGGGAAATTGAATCTGAGAAAGTCAAAAAACAACAACAATTTATTGAATCTCAAAAAGCGCACGTAAAAAAGGAACCAACTGTATACGACGAAAAAAAATTAAGAAAAATTGAAGAATCAACTAAGCAAGAACAGGAAGAACAATTATTCGAACAAGAAATAGATGAGATAGTAGATAATGCTGAAAGAGAAACTCGAGAATACGAACTGGCAATTATGAGAAGACAATTTGATAAAAATTGTCCGTATTTAAAAATTGCTGAGATTTATAAAAATTTGAGGAAAAAAGTATATGCTAGAGGTTGGAGAGACGAGGCGGAGGTATATGCAAACCAAATTACTTTGTACCAAGAGAAATATCAAAAAGATAAACGTTTACGCAAATTAGAGATTCAAAAAGTCAAAAAACAGAAAGAATTTGAAGAATCTCTCAAAGCACCCACTGAAATTAAACCGCTGAAACTAGAAGAATTAGCAGCTCTTGATAGTAAAAAGAAAGAAGCAGATGAAATTTTGACGCAAGCTCTGAACCTAATTGACGAAGCTGAAAAAGAAGTTAGAAATTATGAAGTAACTCTTAAAAGGGATATTCTTTCAATTGAGAGCCCATACTCAGAAGTAATCATTATGTACGCAAAGGCAAGAAAATTGCTAACGAAAATTGGATGGAATGAAGAAGCACAAAATTTGAGCAAAACGATAAGATTTTACGAAAGCAAAAGACTAAAAGACGATAACCTACGAGCTTTTGAATTACAGAAAATAGAAGAATCTAAAACTACACCAGTTTTGATACCTAAAGATGACAACCTCATTCAAGAAATGCGAATTCATGAATTAAAGAAATTAAAAGAAGAAAAATCTAAAGAATCTGAAGTAATTTTAAACAGGTTAACTCAAGCTGAGAAGATGGCTAAAGATTATGAAATTAATAAGAAGGAAGGAATTTCAAGAGCCGTATCCCCATTTAAAGAAATTATACAGATATACAAAACTGCAAAGCTCGATTTTGAAAAAATTGGCTGGGTTGAACAAGCAGATCAATTACTAAACTCAATTAATTACTATCAAAAAAAACTTGATGAATTTAAGCGACTAAGAGCTTTAGAATTAGAACGGGCAGCTAAACAAGAAGAAGAAATTAAACACTTTGAAAAAGAAGTTCAGAAGGCACAAAAAGCTAAAGAAGAACTCTCACAGTTAAGAATAAAGGAACTTGAAGAAAAAAGAAAAAGAGCAATGAAATATGATTCTAAAAAAGAACGAGCTTTTAATTTTATGGATGTCGCTAAAAGAGAGTTGAAACAAAACAATTTTGACAAGGCTATTAAGTTTTACAAAGAAAGTCAACAAATATTTGATGAAATAAATTGGCCTGAAGGCAGTAAAATGACTAAAGAATCCATTAACGCCATTAATCTGAAAAAGCAAAGACTTGAGCGGGAGGAAAAATTACTAGCCCAGAAAAAGCTTGATAAAATTAGAATTGAAGCTCAGTTTGAAGAAAAAATTTCTAAGGCTAAAGATTTACATGATTTACAACAAGAACAGAGAAGACGAGAACTATCTGCAATTCAAGAGGAAAAAGAAAGAGAGAAGGAAATTTCTGATAAAGCATATTTGCTGTTAGAAGCAGGAACTAAATTAAAGGATGATAAGAAGTTCGAAGAAGCCTATGAGAAGTACATAATGGGGCGAGACTTGTTCAAAAAAATTGGATGGGAGCATGAGGTTAGCCGGATAAATAACGACCTTATGATTACGCTCAAAAAAGAAATGAAACAAACGGAAAAACTAAAGGCGTACCAGCAAAAGAAGGTAGAAGAGAAAGAAGAGGTTGAAGAGTTGCTAAAGGAAGCCGAAGAAAAGCAAAAAGAACTTGATCAAATAAGAAAAGAGGAAAAGAAGAAACAGCGGGAAAAATTAATCCAAAAAGAGCGCGATAAAGCCCATGAAATTATTAAGAACCTTAAATACAACGAGGGAATATTAGCTCTAAAGAAAGTCATCATGAAAATAGAAAACACAGATCAAGATAAAATGATCAAAGAAATGAATAAGCAAATTGAAGTGTTGGAAAACGCTAGTCAAGTCCCCATTATTACTAAGGTTGATCTCGATAGAGACGAGAACTTCGATAAATTTAGGTTAGCGTATCAAGCGTTAGATGAAGCTCAAATCTCATTGTCAAATAATTTATTTATGAAAGCTATCACAGAATTAAAAGAAGCTTTATTTAATTTAAATGAAACGAAGATAGGAAAAAATTACATTCTTGAAATTGAAGACAAGATAAACATTTATAAAAAAGAAATAGACATTAAAAAGGAACCAGAAGTGGAAGAAATTTCTCCAACATTAGACGAAGAGGATCTTAGAACTAGAATTGCTAGAAGACGAGAAGAAAGAAGAAGAAGAATAAATGATTTGTAGATAAAAAAATAAAAAAAAGAAGATGAAGATTAAATAACTTCCTGAATTTCGGTTTCAATTATATTTGGGGTCATATTTCTTTTTACTGATTCCTCTATAAGATATTCCGTTCTAATTAAATCCCTAATTCCGACCCGAATAGCTTCACTACGATTTGGGAACTTGCCCTCCACAACAAGGATTTCGAGAACCTTTAGATAAGATTCTGGTAAATTTACTGAAATTAATTTTATTTTAATCACCACATATCTGAGTTATTTAGAAAAACTCTTGTTTTTTCTATAAAAATATATATACCGAGGTGATATTTAAGCATTTAGTGGAAATCGACCCCATGTAATCCGACGAATTAAAATTAGACGTCAATTCAAGAGTTTGATAGCATTTTAGATTTTTGTCTGCTTGCTTTTAAGATTATCTAACATTATTTTGCTACCAAAAACTTTATATATGTCATATAGTATATATGTTATGTCTTATATGTAACACATAATAAATAATAAAAATATAAAATAAAAGGATGATTGAATATGGCGGATATTGAAACTCAGTTAAAAGCCCACCTAAAAAATGGAGCTGATTGGGAAAAGATGGATACTCCTGTGCCTGGAGTTTCTGTAGTAAAGGTCCCTGCGACTAAAACTAGACCATCATTATTATTTCTTGAAATTAATCCATTAAAAGATGACGGTAAACCAATGAAAAGAAAAGGTTTATTTGTTGGTTCAAAAGAAATGCTGATAAAATTTGGAGAAACATTGCAGGACGATAAAGTTTATCAATTAATTGTTGAACTAGAAAAAGTTAACCCTGAAGGGGCTACAACGGGAACAGTTAAAAAATTAGAAATGTAAATTTGTTGGTTCCTTTCTTTTTTTTAAATCATTTTCGAAGCAATTTTAAATAATTTTTTTAAATATTCACTCTATTTATTATTTAAAATATTTGAAGTTAAAATTCTTAAAAAACGTTTGAAGTGATTATATGGGAGAAGAATTTGATGGAAAACGTTGTATTCAATGTGGTGGAGAGACTTTTCGATTGGTTAACGATGACTGGATGTCGAGAACGTTTCGATTCGTTGAAAAAGGTCAACTAAAAATGTGCGATGGTTGTGGGGCTAAATATCTTGTATGTGGTCAGTGTGGATCACTTTTTACCAGGGTACATCCTGCTTTAGAAGCATGGGAAGTAAACCAGAAATGTGCAGTCTGTGGATATGAAGACCCTGAAGTCAAAGCGTGGGATGGAGTTTCAGCTCGCTAAGTTTCTAACTATTTAATTTTAATTTTTGAACCTTTTTGTAATTCAAGATTGTTATTTGTTGATCAAGAAAATATAAATTTTGAGAAATTAATTTATAATTTATTATCAGACTTTTAGTTTTTTTTAGTTGATTTTATATGAATAATAATATTAGAATTGAAAATGCTACACCTGATCAGATTAATTCGTTAGAAAAATTAATGAAATTATTAATATCGAGATTTGGTGATACATTCGATATGAAAAGATTTGACTGGGGAATTCGAAGACGTCTTTACGATCCTTTACAGCGACACGGGATATTAATAGCGCTAGATGAGGATAAAGACAATGAAGTTATCGGGATGATAATCGCAGAGTTAAGAATTGACCCATTTGGCACTTCTGAGGGTTATATTAAGCAAGTGTATTTAATGGAAGAATATCGAGGGCAGGGGATAGGTGAATTGTTGGTTAAGAAAGCTATTGAACACTTGCATAAAATAAAAGTAGAAAAAATTAAGGTAAATATCAAAGAAAAAGCAAAAGAAGCGGCCAAACTTTACGCAAAGATGAATTTTAAGAGAGTATATGAAGTCTTAGAACTCGATATATCTAAAGAAGACCTTGACGATTAAAAAAGTATTAGAATAATAGGTAACATTTTGATTGATTTAGGATCGCCATGGGTAGAGAAATATCGTCCTCAGACATTTGAGGAAGTTGTAAGTCAAAACCTTGCTGTCGAAAACTTAAAGGAGTTTGTGTCAAAGGGGAACATGCCCCATATGATTTTTGCTGGTCCCGCTGGTACAGGTAAAACGAGCACAGCCTTAATAATTGCTAAACATGTGATCAAAAAGGAAAACTATTTCTCTAATGTTTTAGAATTAAATGCTTCAGATACAGTGAGAATGGATTATGTTCGAAGCGTTATAAAAAATTTTGTCTCACAGAATTTGATACTTGAGAAAAACTCATTGAAATTGATTATTTTAGACGAAGCGGATAATATCCCAAATCAAGTTCAGCAAGCATTACGGCGAATTATTGAGAAAGCATCGTTAAATGTTAAATTTATATTAATGTGCAATTATATCAATAGAATAATTGATCCTATTATATCGAGATGCGCAGTATTTAGATTTACTAACCTATCTAAGGATAAAGTCATAGAACGTCTAAGATTTATCTCAAAAAAAGAGAATCTTAATATCCCTCAAACAGAGGAGAATAAATTTTATGAGACTCTTTTTTTTATATCAGGTGGCGATTTAAGAAAAGCAATTAACACTTTACAGATGTCAGTTGCTTTGGAATTATTAAAAAATATAGATTCTAACGAAATATTAAAGATTTCGGGGTTTTTAGACAATTCAACTTTAAACGAATTATTGGAAAATATTAGATCTAAAAACTTAATTAGTTCAAGAAAAACGCTAGAAACAGTTGAAAATTTGGATGCTAGGAACATTTTAAGACAAATTATTGGAAGCCTACATGAACTGGATATTCAACCAGGATATTTAAACAAGACATTATCGTATTTTGGAGATGTTGATTATAGAATAAGCCAGGGAGCAGATGAAAGAATCCAATTAATGTCGTTAATAAGTCATTTGATAAAAAGTAGTATCAAAGAAAAATAGAAATTAAAACGAGGATGAGAAGACATTGCTTTCAGAAATCCCTATCTGGCGTATAAAATATCTACCTAAATCATTAAACGAGATTTGTGGCCGAAATGACATTAAAGAAAGGCTAAAGGACTTTATTAAAGATAGGAACTTTCCTCACTTGCTATTCGTGGGTTCAAAAGGCATTGGTAAAACCATTATAGCAGATTTGTTTTCGAAAGAATTCTTGAAAAGATTTTACGACGCTAATTCAAAAGTAGTATACGCTAATATTCCTTTAACAAGCGAAGAGTTGAAACAGGCTCGATCTGAGGCATATGTGTCCACAAGCAAAATAGGAAGCATGGCGGGGAAAAAAATAACTACTCCAGCTTTTATTCGGATTAAGATTAAACCTTTTATTCAGTTAAAAGTTTTAGGAGATGTCCCATTTAAAATTTTAATAGTAAAAGATTTCGACTCATTAGGTTCAAATCAGCAACCATTTCGTAGATTAATGGAAATTTATGGAACGAATTGTAGAATGATTTTGATAACAACGAAAGTGTCAAAGATAATAGATCCTATTATGAGTAGATGTCAAATTTTCTTTATATCGCAAGTTGACTTCCATTCGTTTGAGGAGCTAATATCAACTATAGTCGAAAAAGAAACTTTAAAAATCGATAAAGAAACTATTAGAACTCTTTATAAAATAACAGCAGGTAAATTATCAAACGCTGTAGATTTGTTACAAATCTGTTCCATCAGCGGAAATGATATCGATGTTGACAAATTGTATGAAAATTTATCAAATTCTAAAAATGATATGATCAAAAGTCTTCTATTAATGTGTTTTAAAGGAGATTTTCGTAAAGCAAGAGAATTATCACGTAAAATTCAATCTAGTTATAAATTTTCTTCACAAGAAATGTTTCAAATAATGTTAGCTGAGTTAGCGAAACTACCCTTGAGCACGTACTCAAGAATAACATTGATAAATTTTATAGCTGAAGCAGATTTTAGAGCTATTGACGGGAGGGATACTGATATTCAGATTTCACATTTATTGGCTAAAATCTGTCAATTTTCAGAAGTATTATAGGTAAATTTTATGGTAGCACAAAAAACAGAGAAAATGCCATGGGTAGAGAAGTACAGGCCAAAATTCACTAGAGATATGGCATTTCCAACAGCTAAAGTGGGTAGACAGAAAGTTGATCTAATTGAGGATTTAAAAAAATTTGTAATCTCATTTTTTAAAGAAAAAGAAAAATTGAATGAGGTAAATCGACAAATAAAAATACACAATCGAACCCACGAAGAAAAAGAGCATCAAGAAGAGAAAAAGCTACTACTTGATAAAGCAGCAGTTTTACTTGAGGGACCTCCGGGGATAGGTAAAACAACTATAGCATATGCTTTGGCTAACGATTTAAATATGGAAGTAATAGAAACGAACGCTTCAGATACTCGAACTAAAGGAGCTTTAGAATTAAAATTGAGAGAAACTACCAAATCTCGTGGAATTATGGATTTTGTGGTTCAAAGCAAAAAGAAACTAATTTTAATTGATGAAATAGATGGTTTATATGGAGTCACTGATAGAGGTGCTGTCCCTACGATATTAAGCCTAATTGAAAACACTCAATTTCCAATTATAATGTGTTCCAATAAATACAAACAAAATCTTCAATCGCTTTACAAAAAAATTAGAAGATATGAAGTAAATCCATTACCGGATGAGGAAGTATTTAAGATTGCACGAAAGATCATTGTCAAAGAAAAGATTACGGGATTAAGCGAAAAAGATTTAAATTTAATTATCGAAAAAAACGAAGGAGACTTACGAGGCGTTATTAACGATTTACAAGGTATTAGTCAGGGTTCCTTAGATAAAAACGTCAAAGAGCTAATTTTAAATTTGGGCAGAGATAGCACGGAAGAAATCTTTTCACTTATCAAAAATTTGTTTCAAGTAAATACATTAAAGGAAGCTCGTAATGTAACCAATAAATCAGACGTAGATTACAATTTTTTATACAAGTGGATTAACGAAAACCTAACTTCTTATATAAGATTAAATAGCGAAATCGCTAACGCTTATGAAAATCTATCGTTGGCTGACGAGATTTTTGGGAGAATCCGAAAAAATCAATATTGGTCGTTATTACCGTATTTTTACGACCTTTTTGCTGGAGGTGTTGTTCTCTCTAGAAAACATAGAACTCCTGATGAAATTTTTCATAGAATTGCGTTTCCAAGATTCACATCAACTGGTTTTTTTTCATTGTCAGCAAACGAAAGGTTATTAGTAGAAAAAATTCAAAAAAAGTACAAGATATCAGATATTGAAGCTGTCCAAGATTTTATTCCTTTTTTAAAATTATTGACCGAAACTTCAAGAAAACAACTAAAGGAATTAAGCGATTGGTTTGAATTGGATGCAAGCGAGAAAAAACTATTGAAATAAATTGATTTGGGAACAAATCTCCAAATTTGAGTAGATACGTACTATAATTAAATGGAATTTCTAAATTAGTATGCTAAGAATACTAAAGTATTCGTATAATTCCGAGAAATTGTGTTCACAATTATTGCTAAGCGAGTCAATATTAATCTAAAATGGAAATAAGTCTCACGATCAGAAGAAAGACATTTAACCATTTGTTTAAATTTAATTTTGTATTTACTTTTTCAATAGATACAATTTGAATTAATAATAAACAAGCAAGCAAATGTTAGAAGAAAAAGAATCTCATATGTCAAAATCGTCCCAATTCGTTTTACAAATTTCAGGAGCAGCATTATTCAGCGCCCTTTCCTTAATATTGTCACTTTTTGTAGTTCCATACTTACCACGAACTCCAGAAGGATTTGCCTACTTCGACCCCGTATCAATCATCTGGGTGACATGCTTCTTAATATTTGGCCCCTTAGCGGGAGTATTGTGTTGCGGAATTGGGTCAGTGATTCTGATGCCCTTTGATCCTTTTGCTCCGATTGGCCCATTAATGAAGTTTTCAGCTACATTTTCGTTAATAATTATTCCCATTTTACTACTTAGCTTAACTAAACGCAAAGAAAGCATTCGAAAAAGCCAATCTTTGAAGAAGGTCAAGAATTATATAATTTATGGTTTGTTTGGTACAGGTTTTAGGATAATTGTAATGGTTATTCTCAATATTATCGTATATCTTAGTTTTTATGGCGCTTCGGGTTTGGAATACTGGATAGTAGTAGTAATCCTCCTAAATGCTTTAACTAGCCTTTGGGACCTATTAATTCCTTATTTAATTGTTTTTGGGGCTAAGTTAGACGCTAAATTTGAAATTTGGTAATTAACGTAATCAAGTTTCTTCTTTTTTTTTTTAAGATTACTGAGGTTGTAAGATTTCTTGGTAAATGGAATGATATTTATAGGTACAAAATACAAGTTAGTTTAAACAGAAATTAGTTTGAAACTGTTTTCAAAGAGGTAGTAATTATGGGACACCAAGAATTTGATAATGTCATTTTTAAAATCGAGGAAGGAATTGGGATTATTACTTTAAATCGCCCAAAACGACTGAATGCTCTAAATTATCCCTTGATGATGGAAATAATACAGATATTGGAAACAAACTTTAAGAATAAATCGATTCGTGCTTTCGTTATTGAGGGTAATAATCAATCATTTAGTTCTGGTGACGATTTGAAGAGTATGGGACCTGAAGGTGTGAAGTTTAACCCATTAGACGACGGTTCAAAACTCCCGCATCACAGAGTAATTCAATTAATTAGAGAAGTTCAAAAACCAGTTATCGCACTACTTAAAGGTTATTGTCTTGGAGCAGGGTTCGAATTGGCTTTATCTTGTGATTTTCGCTTAGCAGCAGATAATCTGAAGATTGGAGATCAAAGAGTTAAACGGGCTCATTGTGTAATGAGCGGAGCAAGTTGGCTACTCCCTAGGTTAATAGGTTTCGCTAGAGCAACAGAAATAATTTTAACTGGACGCCAGCTCGATGCATTTGAAGCAGAAAAAATTGGTTTGGTTACCAAAGTTTATCCCCTTTCAGAATTTAAGAAAAAATCTAAAGAATTTATAGAATCTATAGCAAAATTGCCTACAAAATGTTTAGGTTTTAATAAAAATATGCTGAATTTTTCTCAGTGTAACGAACTAACTTCTTCTTTGAACCACGAGTTTAAATTATATTGTAAAAACATAGCTTCGTACGATTTTGGTGAAGGTATGAAGTCATATAATGAAAAAAGAGAACCGAAATTCAAGGGGAAATGAATAAATAAGTTATAATATTAAAAATAATTCTACAAAGTATTATTACAATATAAGACGGGATTAATTTGTTATCAGAAGAAATAAAAGAATTCTTGCATGAAGAGGCATTAAATAGGTTTCTTAGGTATGTTCAAATATGGACTACATCAGATGATCATTCCAACTCAAACCCATCATCGCAAAATCAATTTGATTTAGGTAAAATTTTAGCATCAGAATTAATGGAATTGAACTTAGAAAATATTGTGCACGATGAGTATGGTTATGTGTATGGTGATCTGCCTGCGAGTACTGGATTGGAAGAGGTTAAACCGCTTGGTTTATTAGCTCATATAGATACTTCACCAGCAGTTAGCGGGAAAAACGTAAAACCCGTTATTCACAAAAATTATGACGGCAGAGTAATAGAATTTGCGAGCAATCCAGATATTAGGCTCACGACGGAAGATTCTCCAAATCTAAAGAAGTATATTGGTTTAGATATAGTTACATCTGAAGGGGATACTTTGTTAGGCGCAGATGATAAAGCTGGAATCGCAGAAATTATGGCCACTTGTGCCGCTTGGAAAAAATTTTCAGAATTAAAACACGGTCCTGTAATAATATGTTTTACGCCTGATGAAGAAGTTGGGAGAGGAACTTCAAAAATAGACAGAAAAAGGTTACCTGATTTTTGCTATACATTAGATGGTTCAGAAATGGGAGAATTAGAATTTGAATGCTTTGATGCGTGGAAAGCGACAATTAAATTTACAGGACTTAGTGTACATCCCGGTCACGCCAAAAACCTTCTAATTAATGCAATACATATAGCGAGCCGATACCTTAGCGAAATACCTGATTATGAGTCGCCAGAACACACAGAAGAAAGGGAGGGTTTTTATTATTTATCAGAGTTAAGTGGGACTGTAGAAGAAGCAAATGCTACGGTAATAATTAGGGATTATGAGGAAAAAAATAATCAGAAGAGAATGGAATACCTACAAAAACTAGGAGAATTGTACGAATTTCAATATTCTGGTTTAAAAGTTAACATAGAATTCCTACATCAATACAGGAATATGCTACAATTTATTGAAGCTAAAAAAGAAGTTGTGGATTTAGCAAAAAAGGCTATCGAGATGGCTGGGTTGGATATTAAAATCCATGCGATTAGGGGAGGGACCGATGGTTCTAAATTAAGCGAAATGGGGAAACCCACCCCCAATATCTTCTCTGGAGGATTACTTTTTCATTCAAGGAAAGAACATATTCCAACGCTTGCATTGCAGAAAGCTTCAGAAGTTTTAATCTACTTAGCGGAATTATGGATATTCGCCTAAATACAATTTAAGAAAAGAAATAGTTTTACTTTTCAGCTTTTTTTATTATTTTTGAAAAATCAGTTATCGTAAAAATAACTATACATACAGCTAATAAAATGGATATATAAATAAACGCCCAAGTATACGAAAACACACTGTAGATATATCCAAAAACTAAGGCTTCCACCATGCTTATAAATCCGACCGAAAAATAATAGTATCCATAGGCACGTCCCCTTTTTTCTTTACCTGCTAAATCTGCGATATATGCTCTCGAAATCGGATCTACTGAAGCAAGATAAAAACCGTGCATGATATATATTATAATAATTAACACTATTGAAAATGGCGAAACTTGAATGGGGAACGCTAATATTACACATGATACTAGTAAGATCAACAATCCCACAACAATTATAGGTTTTCTTCCAACCTTATCCGAGAGAGAACCGTTTATAGGGGAAAAAATGGTATAGACTAAGTTTAAGATCAAATAAAATATGGGTATAAGGTATATCAAATCTAAAGGAATATAATCTGCCGCCCTAAGTATTAAAAACACGACATCTAAACTTGCAAATTCAATTACTCCTAAAATAACAATTAGCTTAACAAAATTTTTATCTATCTTTTCCATTCTTTCTTTTTTGCTTTTCCCTTCTGACTTTTTGACTAATTCACGGGAAGAAATATCCTTAACGGGGAGAATAAGAGCAATAGCAATTAATCCAGGAACTATCGAAAAGAATATTATTTGCGAGTAAGTCCATGCAAAATACAAAAGGATAAAAGCCAGTAGAGATCCGAAAACCGCACCTAAAGTATCCATAGCACGATGTAACCCAAACGCTCTTCCTTTTTTCTCAGCGTAATAAGAAATCAAAGCATCTCGCGAAGAAGTTCTTAGACCTTTACCTATACGATCTGTTGTTTTAAGACCTAACACCATTTCCCATGAGGGGCTCAACCCAATTAATGGTTTAGAAAGATTTGACAATGAATATCCTGCTACTATAAAAGGCTTTCTTCTGTTAATTTTATCGCTCATCCAACCAGTTATCCCTTTGAGGATATTTGCTATAGCATTAGTGATTCCGGAGATAATTCCTAAAGCTAGAACGCTTCCACCAATCTCGAATATGAACAGTGGTAAAATACTTTGAATACTTTCGCTAGAAATATCGGTAAATAAGGATACCAACCCCATTAAGAAAACAGGAATTGAAACGCCGAAAATAAGTCTTTTCTTTTTTGTAGATAAACCATTTGATTGTTCTTTCGCAGACATTTTTAATCCCGATGTAATAAGGTTGATAGATTATTTATTTTAAAATTTTATAAAAATTGTTTTATAGTAATTACTAATACTTAATTAAGGATTAGGTAATGAAACCCAAATGGAAAAAAAAAAAAAATTTTTCTTATTTATAGTTGAACAAATAAATGTAAAGCAGAACCAATACCTAACGCGTTAGAGACTACGGCAGCGAAGAAAAGCTGAATTAAAGCAAAAGAGCTTATGATTACTGTGCTAAATCGTTGAGTATTTTCATAAATTAATGTATTCTGAATAGTTGCATATAGGAATATTAAGTACATAAATAAAACAGAGGGGAAGAATGCCCAAGACCATGTTAGCATCATCAAATTGATATTTACGAACACAACTATAATTACCATCCACCTTGTTTTTTTGCGTTCCTCTTTTAAAAAACTAAGTTGTGGATATATAGCTTTTCTGTATAATAATTCTAAAGAAAAATATACTGGGAAAGACACAGTAGCTGCTAGAACTGTGTTAAAAAAATTGGAAGGCCACATAAATGCAAATGGATAAAAATAGCTGAAGATTAGATATATTACAATAAAATAGAAATTACATAGAATTACATATAATAAATATTTTAACTGGAACTCTGATTTGATTAAAGTTTTAATCTGGTTTAGATCAAATTTTACATCATCTTCTCTTAATTTTCGTAAGTAGAGTATTATCTTCACAGTAAAATATATTACAGTAATATTAAGCGAAGCTAAAAAAATACCAAAAAGACCAAAAACTCTTTCAAAAATCTCCCAATTAAGAAGAAAAATAGTTGTATAGAACACAATTTTTAGGATTTGTTTAGTTGTTACTGCTTTGTCTTTAATTTTTGATAATGTCGTTACCTTTCTAACGATTTCGATAGGAGGGCCTTCCTTTTTATATGGAATAAATTTGGAGGTGTAAGAAATTAAAGAAAGGACGATGAACACAAGTAAAATTAGAGTGATAAATAGCACTATGTAATTTACAATAAAGGTTATGTTTATAGGTCCGTTAATTGAAATTGATTTAAAAAAATTTAATTCAAACCATTTGATTGATTCGATAATAACAACATCTGAGAATAATTGGTGGCCACCTCCAATCAAGGGTCCCGTTACATTAAATACAACACAATCAGTTAAATTTTGAGCTACCAATGCTTGTTCTTCGTAATTTAATACCTCATCATCGACATGCATTATGACCAACAGATTATTCGTGTTAGTTTTATTAAGAAGATTAACCGGGATATATTGTTCGTATCCAGGTTGAATGACCCGGATTTGATTGGGATCAAAATTCACTAAAGGAGCCCATGCAACTGTAATATTGAATCGAGGATCTAACGCTTGATTCATAAGAACCACAAATCCTCCTAAAGAATGTCCAATCAAGCCAATCTGAGAAGAATTTACACTTGAATAAAAAGACAATGTCTCAAGTTTATCTAAAAGGTTTGAACAGTCTTGAGCAAGAGCAGGTTTATTAGTGATTGAATCAACATCTAAGATATTTCCACCGCTCTCTCCGTGGCCTTGGTAGTCCAAAGCAGCCACATAAAAACCCCTTTTAGAAAACTCGATTGGAATCCTCAAATCGAAATCTCTTTGACTACCAATTCCGTGGCAATAAATTAATAAAGGTCTTTTTTCTTGAAATTCCAAACTCTTGGATGGAAAATATAAATTGGCATACAAAGTTGCACCTGAAGATTGAAAATCGATTCTTTCATATCGAGTATAACTTATGGATCTATCATAAGCTAAATAGGAAAGAGAAATCACCAACAGAATGATCAATATTATCATTCTTTTATAGAACCGCAAATCTTTCTTGTCTACTATACTTTCCATGACTAATTACATTTCATGTTTTAATTAGCTTGAAATTGAACTTTTTTGAGGATATTTAGAAGTTTATTATTTTGTTATATTATTTTATACTAGATCTAACTTATATATTTTAATTTGACTTATAATTATTAATTAATGTCATTATTGTGAAATCTAATGTCGGAAAAAAAAAGTGCTATAGAAATAATTGAGAACTCCTTACGATCTGTTGAAGATAATTTTAAGCAATTTATAGATGTATTAGAAACAGCTAAAACGGAATTACTAGTGCTTGAAAAAGATAAAGAACAATTGAGTCGAGATAAGAAAACTCTTGAAGAGGAAAAGGTTCAACTAGAGCAAGAAAAAGCAAAATTAGAGAAAGACAAGCAGGTATTGGAAGAAGAAACGCATAAACTTAGCCTGGAAAAACAAGAAAGAGACAAAAAAATTGGTACTATGACAGAGGAGCAAAAACGTTTATTAAAAGAATATGAAAAAGTTAAGATTGAATTATCGAAATTTGCTAGATTAGCTGAAGAGGCTGAGTCTCAAGATTTAGATTTTGAAAGGATCACAGCACTATTATCTATATTCAGAGTTCTTGTGGAAAAAATATGGCAGGGTCAAGCGCATTATCGCATTTTAATGACCCTTCATGGAGAAAAAGAAACTATGACTCGAGAGGAGTTAAAAAATTCTACGGGAATTGGAGGCGCTTATATTTTAAGAGCGGTACAAGAATTAGCTAACGTAGAATTAGTAGACCATGATATTGATACTAGCCAAGTTACTTTGAGACAAAGATTATATTCAAAAAAAGCTTTAGACGAAAAATAATTTATTTTACAATTACCATCTCGTGTATAGTATCTCCTTTTTCTTTATAGGTATCACCGTTGACAAGAAAATCTATTAAATATTCAGATTTCAATCTAAAATATCCCGGCTTAATTCTTAAGACATTTTTAGCTAAAAATCGAAGAATAGGGCTTAATTCAAATAGTAAATTATCAGCGTCAAGAATACTTTTAACATTTAGAGAAAAAGATTGACCATCTGAGAGTTTGAATGTTAAAGACTTTGCATAATTATTTCCTGCCTTTTCATTGTATGTAAGTCCATTTTGTTTAAATTCAAATTCGCCTGTGCTATGAAGGATTTCATCACCTTTAGCAATCATAAGTATGTTAATTGGATAGTTGTCCATTTTTTTGTTACATTTGATATAGGCATAAATGATTGTAAAATTATCTGAATATACTCGGCCCCAATGCCAATATTCTACAACTCGAACTAAATTGAAGGTAATCCAGTTATGATCGTGATATCCAATTCCTTTTACCTCAATTTCTTTGTTGTCTTCTTTGATTGTTCCCTCAACATCAGCTCGAGGAATTGCCACAGCCCAACCAAACTGTCCCATTGTCCCAAATTCTGTAAACCCTTCTCCCGGCATCCAACCTCTTAATTTAGGTTTGTAAAATAGGTGAATCCCAAGATCATCTTCATCCAAGAAGATCTCATACGCTGGCAGTTTTTCATTTGTGTAATCAACCTTGATATAATTCTTTCCTATATGCACATTTGCATTTTCTTTTGAGGCTACCAAGTCAGAATGTTCATAATCAAAAATTTTCTGTATTTTTTCACCATTTGGTTTATATATTGTTATTTCTACTCCAGTTTTACCTGTTCTTTCATGTTTTGCCCTAAAAAAACCCACTGCCATATATCCATTATCAAGACGAGCGTCAAAATACCACCACTCAAAATTTCCTTTTTTTTTCATGTCTATATGCAGTCCATCATTTTCTGGTTTAAAATCACGAATGTTTCCGTCTTTTTTTCCAGGACCCAACCATACTTCTTTAATCTTATCTGTCATCATTTTTAACCTGTTAATATTTTTAATAGTTTTAATAATGCGAGAAGTTTAAAAATCCCGCTCATTTTTACTTCAGATCTGAGAATTTTGACTCCAAGTTTAATTAATGATAAGTGCTTTGTTGCAAGACCCAAAAATATTTGCGTATCCATCGCAACATATCCATTCCATCCAGTTGCTTTCTTTTTAAGATTTGATTTTGGTTCGTTTCGAATACCTTCGACTTTTAAAGAACCTTTATCAATAGTTAATAGAGCAGCGTAATGTAGGTTTGTAGCATTTATTAGAATTATACGCTTCGTATTTTTAAAAGCTTGTTTAAATCTGGGATCTTTATTCAAAGGGTTCATAATGTTGGCTATGAGACCCGCAAAACCTCTTGGTTCCTTTAATACTATATTAGATTCACTCACGCTTTTTAATACCTCCGTTATCAGCTGAAATATAAAAACCAGAATCTGAAACACCATTAGGATCAAAGGTTTCTTTGATTTTTCTTAGCCATTTATGGTAATTCATCAAATGGGGCCCCCATTGATTATGCAATTTATCTCCTTCTATGAAGAATGGTACCCCTAAGTGTTTAAGTAAATCCATTTGGTTGCTTTCTTCCATGTATTCGCCCATTCCTTTTACACTCTCTACATTTGTTTGATCAAAAAATGTGGGGGCTTCCATATGGAAAAAATGTCCTGATTCATAAGATGTCATCCACGCCCCTTCCCCAAAATCGTTGGCTATTACTCCTTTTTCAATATATTTTTGTTTCAATGGTATATTTTTCATTTCTGCTCGTAAACACAAAGCAGCAGAATCACATTGACCTTTTGCTGATTGAAAACCACCTGTAGCAATAAATGCGTGGTATCCAAGGTTTGTACGCAAACATTCTGCGTAGAATAGGGATTCTGGTTTGTATTTAGTTCCTATAATATTGATTATGTTAAGATCTTTCATTAAATGACTCATTACTTTCTGCTTATAATCAAACTCCCTTTTTGTACGAGCCGCAATTACGACTAATAAGGGACTTTTCATACTTCCAAACGCCATTTTATCAATTAAACTTTCAATAGTATAGGAGAAAATCGCCATAATAGCATAGCTTGACATATGACTACAAATAAAAGAAATCTCCTCTTCCTCAATTCTTAATAAAGATTTTTCAAGATGTTTAAAATTGTTACAATCCATCACATATGCTCGAATAAAATTGGGAATCTTAAAGTCATATATAGGAGAATGACCATTCAGAACATATTTGGTATCACATGGATAGGGAAAGAGTTTTGAAGCAACTCTCGTAAATACCCCGAGTCCAGATTTTGTTCCTACCCATCCGCGCATTATCCCCCTCAAACTAGGACCAGGACCATCGCCAGAATACCAATCGGGTTCATTTTTTAAGCCAAGAGAGCCTAATCTCAAAATTTCTCCTGTTGGTAATACCCATTCTGTACCTAATACATTTCTTGCGCTATAACCTGTTTGGGGAGAAGTGAACCCAGGACCCGCCATTGAAGTGTGGCTTGCCAATGTTGAAGCCATAGGACCAGCACCAGGCATATGAATATTCAACCCATATTTCATAGTTTCAGCTTGCAGTTGTGCCCCACTTACATAAGGCTCGACTACAGCATAAAGATTTTTAACATCTATTTTTACAATTTTATTCATTCGACGCAAATCTAAAATCACAGAATTTTCAGTAGAAGGTTGATTCCATGGGCCAAGTCCAGTGCTTTGAGCCTTAAATTTAATTCTGTGTTTATTACACAATCGCACAACTCTTTGAACTTCTTCTGTTGATGAAGGTAATATAACAGCTTTAGGTATTGGAGAAAAGGGTATCGGATCTTTGTCTTCTAAATAATTAACAAATTCAGTGCACCAATTATAAGCATAAGCGTTTGTCATTACTTCTCCATCATCTATATTTTCAACTCCTACGATATCTTGAAATTCTTTAAGAATCTCCTTTTCTAACACGATTTATGCAACCTCCGCTGTAGCTTGCTTTAATTTTTCTGGTTCCATACCTAAAGCCATTAATATTAGTTCACTTATGTCATAATATTTCAATTTAGAACTCTTATCCATCATACCATCCTGCAAATTCGTAGAACAAAATGGACAAGCCGATACAAGGATATCTGCCCCTGAATCTTCAGCCTCTTCAATTCGCGTTTTAGCTGTCTTTATAGCCATTTCAGGAAAAGCGGATTTTACTCCTGCGCCAGCTCCGCAGCAGTAAGCATATTCTTGAATCCTCTCCATTTCTACGAATTTCAATCCAGGGATTTTATTGAGAATATTTCTAGGAGCATCGTAAATTCCTTTGGATCCTGTCCTCTTGGGTTTAGGAGGAACATTAATTGAGACTAAAGGCATTAAAGGAACTGTGTCACCATCCCAATCTTCATATCTTTCGGCATTTCTACCCAAATGGCAAGGATCGTGATAAGTTACTGTAATAGGAACATTATTAGTTAATTTTAACTGTTTTGATTCGATTAATTCATCAAAAAGTTCTACGGTATGTTTAACTTCAAAATTATATTTTCTACTTAACGGGTAATCGACTTTAAAGGTGTCATAACAACCAGCACAACTGAAAACAACAGTTTCTATACCTTTTGATTCAATTATATCAAGGTTCTTATTAAGGATTTCTTCAAAAGTAGCTGTATCGCCAATACGTAATATAGGACTCCCACAGCAAAATTCATCGTTCTGTAAAATGTTGAACGATACTCCCGCTGCGTTCATAATACGTGCTGCTGCTATTGCCATTTCTTTCCTTCTATAGGAAGAGGTACAACCAACAAAATACAGCACTTTCGCATCTGGATTGAGATTAATGTCATCTGGTATCCAATCTGTTCTTTTATCGTGTGGTTCATTGTATGGATTGTTCACTTTTTTGACCGCTTCTATATATTCTCGTTGTTGAGGCATAGGACCACATCCAGTATCTACTAATTTTTCTCTCAACTTCATTATAATCTCAACGGGTTCTAATGTATTCATATACTTACAAGCAACGGCACAGTTTCCACACACAGTACATTTATAGACTATATCGCGAAGCTCTTCTGTTGGTTTGATTCTTCCCATCTCATAAGCGAGAGCAAGGATTATTTTCCCCCCACCACTATAAGGATGGAAATTGTAAATATCAATTGCTGGACACCCCGAAGCGTATTTTTGACTTTTAATTTGGACTTGAGGTATCCATTTACATACAGAGCAACGTACACAACGTTTAATCATTTTTTGATATTCTTCTTCGTCCATTTTAATCTCTTTCGTTTTTTTTATTTTTAGAATCTACTCATCAAAACACAAAACTCCTGGATTCATTACATTTTTAGGGTCGAATATTTGTTTAACCCTTTTCAGAGCATTACTAGTTTCTATACTGTGATGAGAAAACACTTCTTTCGCCCATAATCCATAAGGTTTACTGAAGAAAGCTCCCATATCCATTAGTTGAATCCTTACACCCAAAATTTTCTCTTTTATGGCATTCACCTCATTAATATCCTTGGGATCATAATACAAATCAAATTCTATGTGGTACGAAGTTCCTTGGTTTATTGGTTGAATATAAATTCCGATTTCGTTCTCAAATTGCGTTTCAATTAAAGAAATAAATTTAGGTATTTTTTCAAAACTTGTTAAAAAGAATATGTCATGATAGGTTCCTTTTAATCTCATTCTCCATGGTTTTTCGCAAGGTTCATTAAGAAAATTTAGTATTTCTTTATCAGAAATTTCTATCTTAGGTTTTGAAAATTTGGAACCTAATTTAACGTTAATATCTTTAATATCCCCTTCAAGATATGAAATTTTATCGTTGGCTAATGGTCCCCTGCCAGAGATAATAAAAATTAAATTCCATTTTTCTAAGTTTCCAACTATTTCAGAAATTTCTTGTGGATTTTCCTTAAGTAAGCATGCTAAGTTTATATCGTTCAAAATAAAGAGTTCATCGCAAAGCCTATATTTTAGTAGCTCATATTGAAGATCTAATAGATCTTGGATATTATCCGATTGAAGATGGTAGACTTTCTGAGTAGAGGGTAGTAATTCTAATTTTAATGTAGCCCAGGTTACCACACCTAAACTCCCTTGAGCACCTTGTATTATTCTAAAAGGACTAAATTGAGTAGGTCCCATAGGATTGACTTGTGCTTGGCCCATTTTTTGTTGCTCCTTGATTGTTCCTGGACCCGCAGCAGTCCCTGTTCTGAATAAATCTCCAGTTCCAAATACAACTTCCGTACATAATAGGGGATCGGAGCTATCCCAATGATATCGAGGTATTGTAATTGGTTCCCTTTCGAGAGCTGTAGCCAAAACGGACCTAGAAGCTGTTGGCATTAGAGGTAGAAGTAATTTTAATCCCTTTTTTTTGAGAATAGGAATTAATTGTTCAAAGGTAACGCCAGGTTCAACCATAACAACTCGATTTTTTCTATTAATTGAAAGAATTTTATTCATTCTTGAAAGATTTAGTATAATGGAATTACTTTTTTTAGGAATAGAGTTTCCGTGTTGTTTAAATCTCGAATTTAAACTTACGGGAATTACATAGAATTTTAAATCATTCGCTAATTTCACAATTTTTGCTACATCTTGAGATTTAGAGGGCCAAACAATACATAATGGAGATTTTCCTTTTAAAAAACTTAAATCCTTAGAACATGCTTTTAACTCTTTGGGATCCTGTGAGATATTTTGAGATCCGCAAATTTTAGTTAAGTTTTGAAGATAATTATCGTCATTCATAATCATAACTTTTTTCCCACTAATTGTTCAATTCAATATTCTACTGTATATAGATATTTTGATTAAGAATGCGGAAGTTATTTGTAAATAAAATTAGCTAGGATAAAATATCATAAAAAGCTATCAACTTCAGAATTTCGATATATCGCTACTAAGATACATCTACAGAGTAGAATCAATGTCAGATTAAATTTTATATTGCAATAATCATTTTTTTAAATTTTAGACTGTTATATTAAATAGACCCATAATATTAAATTATTAAATTTGAGAACGTGTTTATCCTTGGATGAGATTGACCTTAAGATTTCAAAGTTGTTAATGGCGAATTCAAGAACACCGTACAAACAATTAGCTGATAATTTTCATATTAGTGTCAATTCAATCCATAAACGCGTTAAATCGTTAGTACAGCAAGGGGTCATTCAACATTTTAAAGCAAGATTAGGCATCGCAAATTTTCCTAATATATCAAATATCGTGATGTTTGGCGTACCAAATGTAAAGGATAAGAAACTTCTGTTAGAACAATTAGGTGAAAATGAATTTATATATAATATTTCACGTGCTAGCGGAAATAAATTCTATATTCATGCTTATATTCGAAATATAAATGAGTTAGATGCTTTAGTTACCTTTATACGGAAAACTGGAAAAATTAGTGAACTCACAGTTGGTATTGATCGAAATATGCCTTCAATATTAATAAGAGATAAATTAAATCTTAGTAATTTAGACTATCTTATTGTAAATTCTTTAAAAAATAATTCTAGAAAAACTATTTCTGATGTAGCTGAAGAAGTAGGAGCTTCCACCAAAACAATTAGGAGACGATTAGACCGTTTGATTAAGAACTTTTTAATAGAATTCCAAATAGATTGGTTTCCAACTATAATTTTTACCATGATAATCTTAAAGTTAAAATCGGATTCATTAATTGATGATAGCGACTTTAATAA
>JAGXNS010000002.1 GCA_019894855.1 Promethearchaeota archaeon | reverse complement strand
GCATATGCATAACCCATTATCTGCCCTTTGTTTTTAGGCGTCGTATTTTGAGCGATATATACAATAGTAGCTGCCCAATGCATAGAATAACTAAAAGCAAATATAAGTTGGAAGAAAAAATAAATCAAAAAATTAGTTGCGATAATGTAACCAAAAATCGTTATTGCACTTAAGATATACCCCATAACCATGAAAAATTTAATATTTTTACTCGTAATTATCTTCCCTGCTAATAGCATCAGAAAAAATTGTAAGAAAAAATTTATTCCAATTAAAAAACCTACCTCAGAACCACTACTTAAATATATAATCATTATGAGGGCAAGTATAGACATTATTGGTTTAATGCCAAAATTCCTGAAAAATAACCCATAATAAATTGATTTGGAAATTGAGTTTTCTACTTCAGCGTTATTTATATTCAAACCATTTAAATCTTTATTAACCTTACTATTATATCTTTCTAATATCAAAGACCTATTCTCTCTAATAAAAACAATACAAATTAAGTTTGGTAGAGAAATTAATAAGGCTAGTAAGAAAATATTCTCAATTCCATAAATATCAATAAAAATTCCTCCAAATTGAGCTCCAACAAACCATCCAGCTACGATCGTAGCATTATAATACGATATATACTTTTTGTCATCTTCTACTAACTCTGAATATAATGTGAATGAAATATTAGATGAAGCCATAAATAAGCCGAATAAAAATAAAAATAATGTTATGAAAATCAAATCGCGAGTTAACGATAACATTAGAAAAGCAAAACTTATACCGATCGTTCCAATTAAAAGAAATACTATTCGATTTTGATATTTATCTGATAAAAATCCATATAATGGAGGAAAAAGAAAAGCAGTTAAAGGAAAGATAGTAACTATTAGTTGCATTAGTGATTTGTCTGTACCTAAATTTAATAAAAATGTTGATGCATAGGTGTAAATTATCATTCCAGATGTATTAATTAAAAAAACAGAAATTAAAATGAGAATTACAGATCTTTTTGATAATATCAAGTCTTATGCCTCTCTAGTAGAATCTATTTGTATTTTCTGTATCTTTTGATATAAGAGGACTAATTTCTGTGAGACAATTTTCCATCTAAAATTTTTTTCTACTCGTTTATAACAATTCTCTTTAATCTTAATAAAGCAATTTGGGTTTAATAAAACAAGAGATTTAAGAATTTCATCTGGAATTTGATTTACTAACTTGAAATTTTCAGTTTCATAAATAGATTCCTTATCTTTTACTCTTTTAGAGATCTCTGCCAATAATAAAAGGGAAATTAACGCTTCAGAAAATTGGGATGGATTATCTTTCTCAATTAAAATACCTGTACCAATTTCTGGGAAGTTTCTCAAATCAACAATAGTTTCTTGCAAACCTCCTACATTTGTGGCGATAATAGGAATTTTACATGCCATTGCTTCTAGCGCCATAATACCAAAAGGTTCCCATCTAGATAATGCACAATAAACATCCGCAGATAAATGTGCTAAGTAAAAAATATCTGAAGCTACACCAAAAATGATTCTGATGTTCTGGGGATATTGTTTTACGAATTGTGAATAAGTTTTAATTTCATTTATACTATAATCCGTAGGTAGTATCAAAAAAAGAAATTTCGCGTTAGGTATAACTTTCAAGACTTCTGGAACAGCTTCAAAAATAGTATCAAATCCCTTTTGGGGTGAAATTCGGCCTGTTGTTAAAACTAATGGGCCCGAATCCAAAAAAGGTTTAATATTACCGTTTTTGACGAATGGATTTCCATTCGAGATTTCATTTATAGTGTTTAACACATTTTGGGAACTAATTAGTGGACTTTGACTGAGATTTCCGATTTTATACTCCAATAAAAATCTCTTCATATGCGGTTCTTTTATTTCAGTATCGTCACTAATTTGTAGAAAACTACGAATCTCTTTTCCATGAATCTCTTTAACCTGATTGAAAATATCAATCAGGTCCCAGTCGCAACCATCCCATATAAAATCTGCTTTAAATTCTATTAATCCCTTTCCACAGTTTGGAATGATATCCGAATTTAAATACGATTCGCTTACAGTAGTCACTATATCCGAAATAATAGCTCCAATTTTTTCAACTGTAGGCATTCCAAACTCTGTTCTTTTACCTTCGTCGAATTGAGATATTTGTAGAATTTGGTTTAAGTTTAACATTTTAAATCCGCTGCTAAGCAGAACTCTGATCGGAGTGTCATTTATTGCACAAATTCTGTAAAAACTAAATTCGAATCTAGGCCATGTCATTAAGTGTATGGTTAATATCGATGCAACTTTTAACCCATTTCTAGCCAATACCTGTTTCATCCCGAAAAAGGGCAAAACTACATGATAATCGTGTAAGTGTACTATATTTGGTAAAAAATTTTTCTTGTTTTCAATGAAATAGTGTACTAAACAGCGAATTCCTAAACTAAATAGTGCAATTTTTCCCATTATAGTATTAGGATTATATACCGTGTTGTCATCTAAGAACTTTGATGTAAATGAATTATCGCCCGATATTAAAATTATATTAACATTTTCTTTTTTAAATTTATAAAAAGAAATGATATAACTCGCTTCTTTTTCTTTTATTCCAAACAGTGTAGGGTTTATAGTTCCAACACAGGTGAAGGGTAGTTTTTCCAAATCGTATTTACTTTTTAGACTTTCAACCTTTCCATGTGAGGGCATAAATACGGTAATATTGAACTGTTCTGATAAATGTTTAGCCTGATTTGCCGGTACTTCTCCAAGCCCTCCAACTTTTGCTACACCGGCATACTCAAATGAGAAAATCCACACACATTTCTTATTTTCCATCAATTTAACTCATTTTTTTTGAAACTTTAATTACAGAAAAAAAGCCTAAGAAATCAATAATTGTATTCATATAGTTATTTGACTTAAAATATTATTTTTATAAAAGGTTAATCAAAAATGATTGTTGTTTGAAACATTAGCATGAATAAAAATGTCAAATTAAAAATAAGATTAAATGAATTCAATGATTAATTTGCAAAGTTGTTGACTTTTTTCATCACTATAATACATTCAGATCTAAACCCTTACTTAATCAAATTATAAAAACTTTCTATCATTTTTTCTAAGATATAAAGAAAATTGTAAGTATTTTACGAGGAAATAAAATGTGTGATACTTTAGTGGCTTTAGGAAATTCTACGGAAGATGGTAATGTAGTATTCGGAAAAAATAGTGATAGACCTCAATCTGAAGCTCAATTAATAACCTTCAACCCAAGAATGAGCTATTTTAAAGGAGATCAAGTCAAGTGTACGTATATATCTATACCACAAGCAAAAGAAACAGCAGCGTTAATTATGAGTCAACCATTCTGGATGTTTGGATGTGAAATGGGCTCAAATGAACATGGTGTCGTAATAGGAAATGAGGCAGTGTATTCTAAAGAAAAATATCAAGAATCGGGGTTGTTAGGCATGGATTTGCTCCGGTTAGGTTTAGAACGAGGTAAATCTGCAAAGGAAGCTCTGGAAACAATTACAGATCTATTAGAAAGATATGGACAAGGTGGAAGTTGTGCTTATAACCAACAAGGATGGATTTATCATAATTCCTATATTATTGCTGATAATAACGAAGCATTTGTTTTAGAAACGGCTGATAAATGGTGGATTGTAGAAAAAGTTAAAGAGATTAGATCAATTTCTAACAACTTATCAATAAGAGGTAAAGGAGATATGAGGCGGAAAGGTATTATCCAACATGCTATCGATAGGGGGTATTGTAGAGATGATGATAGTTTTGACTTTGCAATGATTTTTTCAGATCCACAGATTCCTAACGATTTTTCACAAGAATCACGAGATGGATGTACCCTTAACATGCTAAAGGAAAAAAGAAAATCAATATCACCTTCTTTAATGATGGATTTTTTAAGAGAACACGATGTAGGTATTTGTATGCATGGATCTTTTCAATCAACTGGTTCTCAGGTATCTCATCTAAAAAAAGATGTAAAAAATTCAGTACATTGGTTTACTGGGGGCTCACTTCCATGTTTAAATATATTTAAACCCTACATTTTTCCAACGGAAGGTCAAAAATTTTCTGTAAAGAAGCCCGGACCTTACGACGAGCTAGATCCTATGTGGTTCTGGTCAAGACACAAAGAATTCATTAAACCATACAAAAAGCGTTCCATAAAACCAGAAAAGCAATTATACCTTGATGAATTAGCACTAATTGAAAAAGAGTTGATCATAGAAGAGAAAACAATCGCAAATCAAGTATCATCTTTAACAGAAAATGAATATCTGGGTAAATACATTAATTTAAATAAAAAGGCATGGAAATTAGCAGAAAAGCAGATTGAATAGAAATTTTTCGACTTATTTCTAAAATTTATCTTTAATTTCTTTTAATAATTTCGTCGCATTTTTTTCTATATAAGCTCCACACAGAGGACTAAAGCACATAAATGGTTCATACCCGCCTTCCTTAATATACATTTCTAGTGGGAATAAATAACCAATCCAATCCTGAGTATTTTGGAAAATTAATGTGTTTTCCATCTTAGTTGGGGCATGGGAAATTAGAGTTTTTCCAATGTCTTCAAACAATTCACCGGGAACCGTTAGTAGTCCAAATGTATTGCCATTACTCGCTATATATTTAATAAAATGAACTACTGTTTTTCCGTAATTCTTTAAATTCTTGCGTTCGACAGTAAAAAATGGAAAGTTAACAAACTTATGATCAAACTTGGCTATTTTAAACAAGAAATATTTCTTTAATACCCACTTCACTTTATTTGAAAACCATACTTTTGAATAATATTTCGCATCTTTCTGGGGAATTAAAAATCTCTTTGTATATATTATAACTTCTGTCAATGTAGAGTAATCCTCTTCAGGAATAGACTTAGCGATCTTTAAGGCTTCTTCGCCAATTGTATACCCAATTTTTTGTGTGTGTTTATAAGTTCCTAACTGGTCATAAGATAACGTCTTGTCTCTATCAATTTCCTTCAGATTAGTCCCGGAGGTTGTTATCGGATTTAAATCTCCAGATGGACCGTTAAAATAAATAGCTTTAATGCTTCCGCCAGTTAAATCGTCAATTTTAGAAATTACCCTCCCAGGGAAATCAGCAGACAGCTTATTATTTTTATGCGATAGTGTGGTTGGATGACAGGAATAATTAATTATAATACCGATTAATTTAGTGTCTTCTAACTTTTTAAAAGCAATTATTCCTAAATCGGGTAAAACATTCCTCGTTGGCCATCTTCGATTAAGAACAATATCTGGGTTAAAACTTTCTTTTTTCCAAGCTATTGTACACGGCTCTAAATCCTCAAATAATTTACTAACCATTCTCACAATTCTATTAGTCATCCACACAATAAATCTGTCGTTTTTGTTATCGGCAAACAGCACCCCTTTTATGAATCCTAATGCTCCGCCGGGGTAATAAAACTCACCTGTAAGATCAAATGAGGAATGGGTGTGAGTGGCATGTAGAAATATTTCATCTGGTTTTAATGGCTTAAATTTTGAAATCAATCTCTTTTTTATATACTCAACAATCGAAAGTGGTAATTTTAATAAATCAACCGAAATCATTAATAAGTGATTTTTATTATTACTATTGTTTATGCTTAGTAAAACACCATAAGCATGGATATCGTCTAATTTTCCTAAGCAGGAACCTTTGCGAGTATAACCTGCCATGGGTTTCCCTGTGAAATCCTTTGGTGTTATTTTTGTCCTATTAAACGCAACTTTCATTGGATTATATTAAACGGATTTTGCTCAAAAAGTTTTCTTTTTTAAATTCTAGGATAAAAAGAACTACAATTACGAAAATTTTTATTTTTTTAAATATTTCTCATAACAATTAAGTAATTCTGATAATTACTAGTGGTTTCGTAAAATGACTTTAAATAAATTAGAAATATTAGGCATGGAAGGGACAATCTCCAATTATAAACAAGGACGTCATACTCTTCACCCTAAACATTGTATAATCGTATTTCCAAATATTACAAACAGAAAAGAGGCTAATAAATTAATTGGAAGGACCGTTGTATGGGAAAGTTCTACGGGAAAACAATTAAAAGGAAAAATCACTCGAGCACACGGAAACAATGGTGCTATTAGAGCTCATTTCAAAAAAGCCGGCGTTCCTGGGCAAGCTTTAGGCACAAAGGTTAAAATAATCCGCTAAACTCTAAAAAGAGCCATTTAGGGTTATCAATTTAATTTTATCTGATACTTAAATAGCTCTTTTTCAATCGATTCTTATTTTTCTTCCTAGGTATATCTGAATATTACATGATACGGGAATAATATAGCTTTTTTTATGTTTTAGAATTTCTTATTCTTCTGATAAAGCGATCAAAAATTGTTTGTTTTTTAATTAAAATAATTCGGTTTTAAAACTTATTATGTCGGAGCCACACTTCCAAATTTGCCGTTTCTGTCAAAGAAATGTTAAATTAGCATATTATTGTGAAAGTTGTGGGACCAGCTGTTGTTCGGACTGTCTACACGAAGAAAAAATTAAATCATTTGTTTGTCAAGATTGCGACTCAACAAATATAACTATTTCTGATTCAGGGGATAAGAAGGTATGTAAAGATTGCGGCGCCGAGAACATAGAGAGCTCCAGTCAACTCCTAAAGTCTTGTCCAAAATGCCATTCGAACCAAATTATTAATATCTATGAAAAAAAAGAAGATTTGGAAAAAAGTTTTTTGGAGTTAATTAAAAATTCTAGAAGTTTCATAACTCCCTTAAGAGATTTATTAGGTTCTTTGTATCGATTAAAACAAAAGGTTATCGATGCAAGAGCCCCCCCTGTTAGGTGTTTTCATTACCCTACTATGGAACTAGATTTATTAGCTCTCTTCAAGTTATTTATATATGCGAAAGAAAATCTTATAGAAAAGATTCGTAATTTTATTCAACACCTATCCCTTAATAAAGAATATTTTTTTGATATTTACACGCAACAAAATTCGAATATAAAGATAATTGAAGATATTTTAGAGAATTTAACAAGAAGCTATACTTCAATAAATTCTTTTATAACCAATAATGTAAAAACAATTAGTACGAGCGTCGAGGCTCTTTCCAATAATCTTAATTTTATTGATAAGATAACTTTTTATTTCATAAATTATCTAAAGTTTCTGAATCTAGCTGATGAAGAAAAACCTGTTTATGCAATATATGCAAAGTTGTCTAACGGCCTTAACACCCAAGATAAATTCAAAAAAGATAAAGGAATTCTTTTTATTACCAATTTTGACCTCTCTTTTGTCCGTGAATATGGGAAACGAAAGAAGAAGCAAGAGGGTATCTTTAAAGCTCCCGTGAAGGATTTAACCAAAGTTCAAATCAGAGGAAAATTTTTCAAGAAACTTTATATTGAGTTTCCTTACGGTAGATACGAATTTTCTCTCCCTCCCAATTCTGTTTCTAGAGTATTAGATTACATTTTACTCGCAAGAAGTTTTGACGAGACAATAGTTTACGATAAAGAGGCTGCTCAAAAGCTTTTCAATATTGAGGTTGATTTGAGTGATTTATCAAACTTTATTGAAGAAGCTATCAATTCTTTCTTCAGTTTGAAGTGTCAGTATAATAATGTTAAACCAAATAATGGAATACCTAATTATAGTCAAGTATCGCAGGCATTTAATCAAAACCCGAATTATACGCCTAACAATACACCAAATCAACCTTTACATAATCCTTATCAAAATAGAAATCCCAACGATCCTAATTTACCCTATTATTCTAATCCGAATTATCAAAATTTACCCGGAAATCCATTATTCCATCCTGGAAACATTAAAAACCCTGGAGATTTAAATTACAATTACAATAACGTACCGAATAATGCTCCACCGATATATAATCAGAACGAATTTTTCTTACAAAGCTTAATCGATAACAACAGGATTCAAAATTACAAACCTACAAGTTTTAACAGTGGATTCGGAAATCGTATTACAAATGCGGAAGAAAAAAGCTTATTAATGAGAAAATTAGAACAATTACAAAAATATGGAAGAATTTTTCCTAGCACACCACCCAACAACTCATATAACTTTGATGTTTTGAAAAACAATCCGGCATACTATGAACCAATAGAGAAAGGTAGATATGTTCCGCAATATGACGATTATTCAAAAAATCACCTCTCTGAATTATTCAATCGTGATTCTATTTCAAATTATCCAGACGAAAGGTCAAAACATTACTCTAAAAAGCATAGTAAAACAAGACGTAAAAAAATGTTTGACCTACAAAAAGAGAAATACAGCCTTGAAGAAACGCTCAAAGCATTAGATTCTAAATTTGAATCAGGAAATATCTCCGAAATAGATTTCTTTAAAAACTTTAAGAATTTACAAAAAGAAATTTATATAATCGAGAAAAATCTTGAAGTTTTAGATGATGACATGGAAGATGATGAGTTTTTAAGGAACACATCAAAAGATATTGATAGAAAAAGATTTTACACTTAAATTCTATTTATACAATTCAATATGGCTATATTGAATCTAGCTCCCTTCCAACTCTTTTCGCAATTTATCTATCTCGTCCTCTAATTTTGCCTTCGTTTGTATTCCAGGTTCTTCCCCTATTTCTTCAAACTCTGAAATATACGCAAGTTCATCGTCAGGGACCTCTGGCATTTGACCACCTTGTTCTAAAAGCATTTCCGTTTCAAGTTGATTTAATTCGTCAGTTATATCAATTGCTAAATCAATTTCAGGATCACCAGCAAGAATATCCGCAGATTCCTCTATTTCTGCTACATAAGCTTCAGAATCTTCTGCGATTTCAGCAATCTTTTCGGGAGCAACTTTAGTAGCAATTCCAGCTAATTCATCTCTTATACCGCCCATTAAATCTCCTGTCATTGAAATCATTTGACCTTCTTCGATTGCTTCAATCTGACGTTCTATTTTTGCTCGAATATTGTTCGCGCGATCTACTTTCATTTGGTATTGTTTATGCTGTATCAAATAATTCTTGGCTCTGTTTCGTTCTCCTCTCTTTATGGCTATTTTAGCGTTCTTTCTAGCTATCTCTGCTCTTTTGTTGTAAGTTTTATTTGCAAGTGCAATTTTTCTGATATGTGCTTTAGATTTAATAACAAGCTCATCCTTTTCTTTACCTTTTCTAGGGAATAACTTCTTCTTTAGCGCCAGTTCTTCTTCAACTCTTTTATAATTATAATAAATATGAATTTATTTACTTAAAAATTTGATAGAATTTAATTTAGTATAAAGATTCTTACCAATAAAACTTTAATAGACCAAAGTTTGAGATTGAAAAAAGTGAAAAAAATTCTATTAAATTTCGCTGAAAAATCGGATAATTATAATGAGTTAGTACAAGAAGCGTTTAATATGAATTTCCTCAATTTTGTGGTTTCGAAAGAAACATTTTTGGAATTTAAGGATATTAAACGCATAACAACATATAGTAGAGATTTGAGTATTAGCTCGCAAAATTTAATAGTAAACGATGCAAGTGAGAAACCATTAGGACTTGATAAAGAAGTTAAGATTGGGCTCTATTACGAAATGAAATCAAAACAGGACGAAGTTTTTATCGTAGAAGAGTCAAAGAAGGGTAGCTTTAACTTCATTATAGTCAAAGCACCGGACTGGAAAATCATCCCCTTTGAAAACCTTATCGCAGAAATGCACAAAAACGATACAGAATTAATTGCTTCGGTCGAGAACATAGATGAAGCAGAACTGATGTTAAAAACACTTGAAGTCGGTACAGACGGAGTATTAATTACTCCTAAAGAAGTCAATGACATCGTAGAATTGAAAAAATTATTAGTGACCGAATTTGGGGTTGAATTAATAAAAGCAGAAGTTACAGCTTTACAAAATGTCCCAGAAAGCGAAAGAGTGTGCGTCGATACAACATCTTTATTGAAATCAGGTGAGGGGATGCTCGTTGGAAGCACTGCAAAAGGATTCGTGTTAGTACATGCTGAAGTTTTTGATACCCAATTTGTTTCCTCAAGGCCTTTCAGAGTAAACGCTGGCGATGTTTCAGCATATATTTTAGTTCCGGCCGATGACACAGATAATAACTATCGGACCAAATATTTAAGTGAATTGAAAGGGGGAGATCAAGTTCTAATTGTAAATACTACTGGTGGAGCGAAAAGGGTTACAGTGGGTAGAGTGAAAATCGAAACGCGCCCTATGTTAAGATTAGAATTAGAAATTGATAAACAAGGAAAAAAGATCAGATTTAATTACATTGGTCAAAATGCAGAAACGATTCGATTAGTTAATTCAGTTGGAACCCCTATATCTATAGTAGATATTAAGGTTGGAGACAAAATTTTGGTGCATATTGGTCCCGAAGCAACTCACTTTGGTATAAAAATTAAAGAGAACATAATAGAAAGATAGAATTCTCCCATTTTTCTATTCCCTTTTATAAACGATAGAACAACTTAACTATTACCGTAAACTAATCTTAATAATCTAATGAGAATAGGAATTAAATTTTAAAGGATTTCTTAACTTGATTAAAAAACATTAGTATGGAGATTTAGAATGAAAAAAGAAAAAAACATGGTTGATTTTTTTCAAGAGCATTTAGGGTATACAAATGAAGAGATAAGCGAGTTCATGAAAAATCCAAGAAATCAGAAAATTCTTGCAAAAGCCCCCGGATTATTAAAAAAGACGATAATTTTTGAAGTAATTGAATCTCACGGGTGTAACAGCCAACATAAGGTAGGTGATAAGATATATTTCGATGGCCAAGGAAATTTGCTAACCAAACTCTGTCCTAAAAGGATTTGTGTCTTCGCAATAGGCGTTATGGAAAAATTAATATTTGGTGCACACGAAATGTTTTATGCGGGTTTGAACCCTAATGAAATGTTATTCAAACGCGGTGGTTGTTCAGATATTGGTTTAAAATGTGGCGGATGGGGTAAGGTGATATTGGAATTTAAAATGGAAGACCGTAATATAGGTTAATTGTCAAAATGATATATTGGGCCCCTTTGTTACATATGTATCAACCTACTTTTCAAGATAGTAGCATATTACGACAGATCGATAAAGAGTGTTATAAACCTTTATTAAGAATGCTTGAAGAGCATGATAATGTAAAAATTAGCCTCAATATTAATGCTGTTCTAATAGATATGTTATATGAATTTGATCTAGGTGATACTTTAGAAATTCTGCAAAATTTGGAATCTAGTAATAAAATTGAAATTACTGGCACTGCAAAATTCCATCCGATCCTCCCACTAATTCCACAAAAGGAATCTGAACATCAGATTGAGGTAAATGAAGAAGTTTTAAGAAATGAGTTTAAACAGTGGGAACGAGGGGGATTTTTCCCTCCTGAAATGTCAATTAGTTCTCAAGTTGCAAAATATATCCGAGAATTAGGGTATAAATGGGTGATTATGAGCGGTATAGCCTCTCCTATAGATTGGCCCACTGATCAAATATATACATCTCCTAATGGTTTAATGTTATTTTTTAGAGACGATATTTTAAGTAATAAAATCTCATTCAACAATATCACTGCGAAAGAATTTGTTGAAGAAATTATAGGAATGATCAAGGAAAATAATAAATCAAACCAAAAAGAAAAATATATCATAACAGCAATGGATTCAGAAACGTTTGGACATCATATAAAAAAATTTGAAAGAACCTTTCTAAGTAAAGCCTTCGAACTTATTAACGATCAAGAAGAAATTAAAATTGAATTCATTTCCGAGTTATCCAAACTTTTTCCAATTAATAAAGAAAAGATAATCCCTAAAGCTTCGAGTTGGAGCACTTCTAACGACGATATGAAGGCAGGTGTCCCGTATCCTTTGTGGGATCATCCCGATAATAAAGTTCATATGTTGTATTGGAAAATTGTGAAAAGTTTAAACAACCTAATGAATCTAATAAGTAATTTAGATTTGAATCAAAGTTGGGATGTAGAGAGCCATTATAATACTTCTCGTTGGTTTTATGATAGAGGAATATGTTCCGATACAATCTGGTGGGGAAATCCTGATCGCGGGACGTGGAGCCCGAATTTAATTTACAAAGGAATAGAATTACTCATGAGATCCGCCCTAAACGCCCAGCTTGCGTTAGTGCATGCTAATCAATCAGATATAGGAGAGGGTTATTTTGATTCTATTTCTTTTTATCACAATCTATTGCTCATGGAACTTTATTCAAAAACTAAAGAACTTAAGAAAAGAAAAAAGTAAAATGATTCAATCGTAATCGATAAAAGTAATGGTAAAGCGCGCTTAAAGTTTCCCTAATGTCAATATATTGTTTTAGTTGTAGAAAATAACAATAAAATATATAATTTTAAATTTAATATATTTAACTAAGTACGCTATAGCACAATTAAATTTCTTATTTTATTAAAAGTAATGTCAAAAGAAAATGAAAAACCTCAGGTAACAAAATTTTGCGTGTACTGTGGAACTACAATCCAAGAAAACATAGCTTATTGCCCAAATCCTAAATGTGGGAAATCAGTGGTAAATATTAAACCAAGTAAGGGTAAAATCGATCACGCGAAACCTATACCAAAACCAATTAAAAAAGAACTTATATCGCGCAAATGTTCGAACTGCGGTTCAATTATAACTTCTATGGTATTAGAACAGTGTCCTATATGTGATTCAAGATTAGAAAAAATTCCTGAACAAGAAATCGCAATCCAAAGCAAAAAACATCAAAGTAGAATCGGGTATGTATTTAAAAATAAAAAATTAGTACCAGAACAAAAGTTTGTATTGAAAAAAAGCGAATGGAATTTCAGAGAGGGGGTTAGGGTATTTAGTAATGCTCTTATGGTATATATCACAGTTCGATTAGTAATTACTATGTGGTTAACTTTACAACTAGGTCCATCTGAAACATTAGATTTAAACATGACAACAATTCTCTTAAGTCAAGCTCCAGATATTGTTTTAGGAATCTATCCCTTGTATTATATTTATTCAAAAAGACATAACCTCAAAAAATTAGGCTTGATCTTTACTAAAAAATCCTTAGTAATTGCTATTACAGTTGGTATCGCCGGAAGTATTGGATTAGTTTTAATTGATAATTTTTCGTCTTTAGTAATCGAATTTATGTACGATTCAGGGATTAATTTTTACGATATATTTGCTTATTTAGACGAAGAATATCTAGTCCTTCAAAACTCTAATTTAATTCTGGTAATACTACTTCTTTCCCTCCTAAGTTTATCAGTGATTTCAACTGAACTAGTATTTAGGGGTGTATTACATAACACTTTAAAAGCACATTTTGAAAACAACTTTCTCGGAAAAGTTACAGTAATTGTAATTGTAGCTTTGGTTTACTCTCTTCTGTTTCTATTTTTTACTTTACCCATTGGGATATATTTCTTTTTAGTAAACTTCATGGTTTCTATATTCTTGGGAGTGATCTATGAAATTAATAAGAACCTAGTTAGTACAATAATGGCTAGTTTGATTTACAACATTACTCTCATTATCTTAATTGTCTATTTCTAATTTAAACATAAATCTCCATTATCTTTTAATATATAAATTTATAAATTTAAAAATCAAATATCTCTATGATTATTATTTTTTTAAAATACGATAAGAGTCTACGACGAAGTGGAGAAAGAGAGATTGGGGAAAAAATACTATACAAACAAGGGTAGTAAGGATAACATTATTATTTCAATCGCGGGAGTTCATGGAATCGGAAAAACCACGATCTTCAACCTTTTAAAAAAAAAACTGGGAGATAATCCAAAATTTAAGTTTTTTCCCGAAAGATATATCAAAATACCTCCTTTTCCATTCGGTTCCGATGACAAACAAATCGCCTTTCGAAGCGAAATCCACTTTCTCCAACAGCTCATTCGGAGAAACAAAAATATCACTAATTTTAATAATAAATACAACGGGAGAGTTATTTTTCTAGATCGTACGCCAATCTGCGTGCTAGTTTACTCTAAAGGCCTTTACCTTAAAGAAAAAGACTACAATCTTATCAATGACATGTATAAGTCAGTTAAGTGGAAAGAAGATTGCATCGTTTATCTTACTGCTGAAACAGATACCATTTTAAAAAGAATAATTCAACGAGGTTCAATTGATAATACTAGAAAGGATTGGAATGAAGACGACAAGAAATACCTATTAGAAATTCTCTCCTATTATAATCAATTTCTGTTTTCAAAAACTCAAACCAAAAAAGTATTTACAATCGATACTAATAAATCTACTGCTGAAAATGTGATAGAGGAGATTAAAAAAATAGTTATTGACTTATCTGGATACTCCTTCAATAAATATGATAATTCTTCCTCTACACAGAAGATATTAAAAGAATTTATGTAAGCAATTATGATAAAATATATTAATGTAAATTTTATGATATACATTAAGAGTATTAATAATATATTGATTCAAATTAACTTTAATCTAAAAAAAAATGTCGTCTCTTGCGCAAGAAATTCGAGAAAATTTGATGAAGATTTTAAAATTCGAAGAAGATAAAACAGATTTAGAAAATCTATCAGTACTTTCGAGAGTTGGTATGAAAGTTGCGTCTGCTTCTTCTTCTGAACTCGATGCTGATGCAACATCCGCTTCAAGTACTGCACTAATTGATTTAGGATTGAGATTAAGCGTAGCAACTGCACACGGCGACCTAAAAGAGATAATTCTTCACAATACTTCTGGGTATAGTATAATTCTAGCAATCAACGACGAATATCTAGTGTTTGGTGGGTTAAAAAATGTATATCGAATTGGATATTACCTTGGGTATATACGAGAGTTAGCTAAAAAATTGAGTCAATTAATTTCAGGAGATGAAATTACTAACATGACTCTTTCTTTAGATGATTCTGAAAAAGCTAAGCTAAATATTGAAGAAGAGGAAGTGACATCAATAATGAAACCTAGCATTGAAGAAGATAAAGCCGCTTTAGATGATTTGCTAGGTTTTTTAGACGATTGGGAAAACGACGGTGAGAATTTAGAAGATGCCGAAACGGAAGTACAAAATAACATTGTAACAATTCCAAAATCTGTTGGTTTAGAGTACGAGAAACAAATGGAGAAGGGTGTTGAGGACTCAGAAACTTTATTAAAGTCAGAAGAGCCTTCCCAGATTATTGATTCGCAGTTTAAAGTATATGAGGACGAAATACCTCCTGTTCCGCTTGAGGATTATACTCCTATGGAGATCGAGGAAGACGAAAGCATACATGAGCCTCAAATCGTCCAGGAACAACGTTTACAAGAGACTACCCCTTCGCTCGAGGATCTTCCTCCACCAGATTTTAATGTAGACTTTGGAGAAACCGCTTCCGAATACGATACTGAATTTGTACTCGATAAGGAATCCGAAGCTTTTGAATCCGTTCTAAAAGATTTAGGGTGGGACGAGGAAGAAGATTAAAAACTATTTTAGCTTCTAAAGGTTCTACGGAACTGGAGCTCTAATGGGAGAAACTTCGATTTTTCATTAATTGAAACAAATATTTTTTTGGTTTATAAATTGTCTCTCACTGTTTCAATAAAGATTAAATATAGGTCTACAAAATCTCAATTTAAAGGAAGTGAAACGATAAGAATGAAACGGAAGGAATCAAAAGAAGAATTCTTCTTCATATATCTAATAAACCTAAATTTTTCTTGAAAAAGTTTCTTTTTCTTCCCTATACTTTAAGATGAAAAACTATTAGAGATAAGTAAAAAAAAATAATAAAATATTTATTATTGGTTCCTTTACTGCTCAAAATCAAGTTTTATAAATTTTCTTGCAAAGAAATAAGCACATATCAATATTAATGAACATATTGGACCCCATAAAACATAACCGATAGAGTAACTTAAAGTTCCTAAACTTGGTAATTCTAAAATCATCCCCATAATGAATAATCCCAAAGCTTGGAAGAGATTTAAAATGATACTTGGAAAACCAGTATAAATACCTGCTTTTAATTCTCCTGTTGATTTTTCATCATCTGTAGCGATATCTGCATAAATTATGCTAGGAAATAAGAACCACCCGCCCATGCACCCGGTTATTCCAAGGATAAATATTATACCAAATATAAAAGTTGATCCCATTGGTAATAATCCCAATAAAGTAAATGGAAGAAAAATAATTGCTGTAAGAAAAATATATAAAAGGCTGCGTTTTCGCCCTAATTTTTCAATCAATTTCCTCCATAATACTAAGAAAATTAGAATACCAAGCATAAAAACTATTGAAGCAATGAGATTAGATGTACTATCAAACTGTAGAACCGTTGAAATAAAGACTAATATTAAGGAAGTTGTCATTATCCAAGCTATACTAGCAATACCTTGCATGACTGTAACCAATAAAAAATTTTTATTTTTTAGGATTGTCTTCAAGTTATCAATCATATTAGAGTCAATTTTAAAGTGTGGTTCTTTAGGCATAAATATTACAATTAAACAAAATAATATCAATGGAATAATAGCAAATATTACTATGCTATATAAGAAATCCGGTGGAATAATATCTGGATTTGTTTGTATATCATCATTGAAATCTGTTAAAACTACCATTGCAAAAACAGCCATTATAGCAGTTCCAATAAAACCAAAAAGATTTTGAAACTGAGATACTTTAGGACGCTCATCAATAGAAAATTGTTCAGCCATCCAAGCATTATATGGAGTAGTAACACCATAACTGATGTTAAACATTATATTCCACACTAAAAACCATATAAAAACGGATGAAGCATCATTAATATCTATAAATAAGCTTGGCAATAGCAAGAGTAAGAAAGATGAGGAAAGAAACAGACTTAAGACTACTAAATACGGCTTTCTTCGACCCCATCGTGTATATTTAGCATCACTAATCCACCCAAAAAAGAATTGAGAGGCAGCAATAGTTAGTTTTCCTATACCTAAAGCTATACCTGCGAGAAGTGGAGTTAATTGATAACCAATAGTATAAAGAGCAAGTAAAGCGAAATCTACAAGTCCTATTAAAATAGAAGTGCCTAACTTTGGAACTCCAAAAAGCAAAACTTTACTATTTTTACTTTTACTTCTTTGTATAATTTCATTTTGATTCATGACGATTTCACAACTTATTTATTTAAGTTTCTTAATTCTTATTTTTAAATTAAATTAACCTTCTATTTTAATGTCTATAAAACTCATATATAATATTCTAAATAAAAAGTTAAAGCTATATAATTCCAGAATAAAATCATATTTTTTTTAATTTTTTTAATAGTTATTTTAGTTATAGAGCAAGATCATTAAAAACAAAAGTGATACTCAATTATTTTACTAAAGTATGACTATTTTTGATAAAGTTATAGAGATTTACCGAGATACATATATTTGCTCTCACTGTTTAGGTAGGATGTTTTCCTTATTAGGAACAGATACTACCAATCACGATAGGGGTAATTCTCTTTTACTCGCAATCACCATGGATAAACACCGTGCGTATTTATCTCAGCAAGACAACCGTGATAATGCTAGTCAAATTTTAAAGTTATTAGCAGAAAACGCAAAGTTCACTCCTGCTCAAAGCGTATTAAAAAAGGAGGGTATTGAATATATTGAACCTGATTCTGCCGAAAAATGTTATTTGTGCTATGATATTTTTAACAACATAAATGTTTATGCTAAAAGAGCAGAAAAATACTTAGAAAATCTTGAATTCACTAATTTCCTCATAGGTACTGCTCTTGACGCGCATATTATTAATAATGAAGATAATTTTAAAGCCACCCATAATTTGTTAGAAGCAGAATCGTTTAAAAATCATTTTAACCGAGAAGTGGGTAAAGATCTTTCTCTAATATTGGGTAAACCCGCAGAGTTTGGGATGCCAGATATAACAATTATTTATTCAATAAAATTTGGTTCTTTCGATATTTCTTTGCTCCTAAGATCTCTTTTTGTTTACGGTAGATATAACAAATTTGTTAGAGGAATCCCCCAAACTCATTGGAATTGCAGATTATGCAGGGGAAGAGGGTGTGAATCATGTAAATTTACAGGAAAACAATATCCAACTAGTGTGGAAGAATTAATCAGCCCAAAATTTGTTAATGAAGCTAAAGCTGATGGTTCAAAGTTTCATGGAGCCGGGAGGGAAGATATTGATGTGAGAATGCTAGGTAATGGAAGACCCTTTATCCTTGAATTAAACAACCCCAAAATCAGGACTTTAGACTTGATAAAAATTCAAAATAAAGTAAATAAAAGTAATAAGAGAAAAATTAAAGTATCAGATCTAAAATATAGTAGCAAGGAACGAGTTAAAAATTTGAAATTTAGCGCTGAAAACACAAAAAAAGTTTACAAAGCCATTGTAATCTCTAAAGAAAAGATTTCAAAAGATAATTTCGACGTCCTATTAAAAAAATTGAAGTCCGTTTATGAACAACAAAAACTTCAACAAAGAACACCAATTAGAGTATCCCATCGTCGTGCAGATAAGATAAGAGAAAAAAAAATTTTTCGAGTAGAAGGTAAATTCATTAAACCCAATCTTTCAGAATTCATCGTAGAAGCTCAAGGTGGAACGTACATTAAAGAACTGATAAGTGGTGATAATGGAAGAACAACACCCTCATTCTCCGATGTATACGGATTCTCTCTAGAATGTAAAAAATTAGATGTTCTTAAAATATATTAATTCTCTTGTTAAAGAAGTGAAATCAAAAAATAAATAAATTATGTTTCATATTTTTTCAAATATTGATTATATTTATCAATACAATTCAAAATAGTTTAGGGTATTAATTTGACATTACATAAAGGTTACCGGAACAAATCTCGCCAAAGACACCGAAAAAATGTAAGAGACCGAGGTTTAGGATCCATTGAGAAATATTTAATTGATTATGAAATAAATGACAAAGTAGATGTTATTACTGATTCTTCTCAGCATAAAAGAGGATTTCCTCACAGGAGATATCATGGAAAAACCGGAACTGTTAAGGGTGTAAGAGGAAGGTGCTACGAAGTTGAAGTTAAATTAGGCAATTCAAAGAAACTTCTTATCATTGGCAAAGAACACTTACGTTCTAATAAAGGTTCAGCCAAATAACGCATTTATCAATTTAAGGGGAGAAAAAATATATGTCTGGACGAAAAATTAATGAAAAAACTGTTTCTATACCAGAAGTAAAAAAAATTATGGAAGCTGTCAAGGAGAAAATCGAAAAAATTGACAGTGAAGAAGGTTTATCTCACTTTCAAGAAATTACTTATAATTATGTTAACAAATTTGCTAAAATGAGTGAAAAAGATGCGATAAAAGTTCAGAAATTGTTAATTGAAAAATACGAAATCGAAGAAAATTACGCAATAACCATTGTAAACATTGATCCACACACAGTTCCAGAACTTAGAATGCTCTTAGAGAAAAGCTTTACTGGAAAATCGTTAAACGATGAACAATTACAAGATCTTATAGCGCAAATAGAAGAACTTAAATCTTCTTAAAAATAAATATGCCATATATTTTTTTAAAAGCGTATTAAACAACGAAGAATTTATAAATTCTTATTGTTTTAAATTTTAATGAGCAATCCTTGTTAAAAAAGGAATATATTAAAAATAATATCTTATGCACTTCAGAATAGGAAATAATTATAAGAGTGGTTGGTATGGACAGGAATCGGGATCGGGATCGATACAGAAGGCCTCCTCAAAGACCAAGATATCAAAGAAGAGACCCAAGAAAAAAGAAACAATTCATCAAGAAGTTTCGAGAACTTGTCGTCTTAGATTTATTACTCCATGGTCATCCTGAAGAAGATAAACCAAGCTGGTCAAAAACTCCAATTGCACAAGTGCTTACTTTTCCAGATTTTGTATTATATGAAGTTAAATGCAATAGAGATTCAGATATAAAGATACAAGAAAAAGGATTGTATGAGGGCTTTCAGCAACAAAATAAGTTGAGGGAAGTTTTAAAAAAAATTAATTATCAAGACCTTACAAATACATCAAAAGCCCTAATTCAGCCTATACTTGAAAAAGAGATATTAAATTATGAGGAGGAATTCATAAACTTCTTTAATAACTCCACTTCCATAACTCCCCGAATGCATGCTCTTAAATTATTGCCTGGAATAGGACAGAAACATATGTGGGATATACTAGAATCTAGACAAAGGCAAAAATTCACTACTTTTCAAGATATATCTGATCGGACGAGCTTATCGCATCCAGCAAAACAACTTGCTTTAAGAATTATAAAAGAACTGCAACGTGAGGGAATAAAGTACTACTTGTTCTCGAAGACTCAAAAATACGAATGAATGATATGAATAAAAGCGAAGTTCTACTTATCTTAAAACAATTAGGGGTTAGACCAAACAAAAATCTAGGTCAAAACTTCCTCATTAATAAAAATACCGTTTCTAAAACAATCTTAGAATCAAACATTGAAATAACGCAATCAATTTTAGAAATAGGACCCGGTTTAGGAGCACTGACTGAAGGTTTGGTCAAAAAATCAAACCAAATCTATGCTTATGAAATAGATTCTATTTTGTTTTCTTATCTTTCTAATAAATTTTCCAACTTTGAAAATTTGATGCTTTTTAACGAGGATATTCTAGAAGCTAAAATTCCTTCGCACGATATTATAGTTTCAAATATACCCTATTCTATTACAGGTCCTATATTTGAAAAGGTTTTTTATAACTCACAGCCTCCTCGTGGTGCTTTAATAATTGAAAATAGTATTGCGGAAAGACTTTTTAATAAAAAAAGTTATAAATCTTTTTCAAGAATAACTGTTACTTTTAATGCTTTCATGAAACCAGTGAGAAAATTTAAGATTTCTAGATTTGATTTTTTCCCCACTCCTAAAATTGAATTAGCTTTAGTTATTGTCGAGCCTAGAGCGAAAATCGATCAACTGTTGTTATCAGATGATGGTAGGATTTTCTTCTTAAAGTTTGTTGCTGGAATAATGCCCTACAAAAATAAAAACATAGCAAATGCCATAAATTATTTCTTAAAAAATGAAATTTTTTTTACCGCCTCAAAGCAACATATCCTAGGTTTTTTAAATGAAAATCAAATAAAAAACAATAAGCTAGCTCACTTTAGTGTGGATGAAATCGTTGAATTAAGTAGGAAATTTTTTAGATTCATAAACAATTAAATCTTTTCAAACGGTGAAAAATATTAACTTTTTTCCAGATCCAATTATTCATTCTACTTTTAAAGGGGTCTATCCCCCTTCCGATGATACATATTTAATTATTGATTATTTTAAAAAAAATGTTAACGAAAATTTCTTTGATGGCTTACCAATCAATAATGTTAAAAAGATTTTAGATATGGGAACTGGAACTGGGATAATTGCTCTATTCCTTCAAGGGATTAAAAAATACATCTCGAAGTTCACATCTAAAATATATGCATCAGATATATCAGATGTAGCTATCAGATGTGCTACATTAAATGAGAGAAAAAATAATTACAAAGATAACATAACTTTTATCAAGTCTGATTTATTTAGAAAATTTCCGTCAACTCTTCAACACTCGTTTGACATTATTGTTTTTAACCCTCCCTATTTAGCATCTATTAGTTACAAAGAAAATAATCTCATTCGTAATGGTAACGATTCCAATTGGGATGGAGGAGAGCGAGGATTTGAAGTACTCCTTGAATTTATAACGAAAGTGAAAGATTTTTTAAATTCAGAACAAAAATATTATATCTATTATATCAGTTCAAGTTCAACAGATTTAAGTCAATTAAACGATGAACTTGAAATACGAGGATTTCAGAATAGAATTTTGAATAAAAGACATATATTTTTCGAAGATATAATATTGAATCGATTGGAAGAACTTTAAAGTTTATTAAAAAGGTCTCCTCGTCCTCCGCTTTTCTAACAAAGAAATTCCATGAACTTTTAATGTTCTAGATAAACTATTAAACAGTAGATCGATCTCTTGAGGTTTAAATACTGCTCTTATATGTGCTTCGATTTGCGGTATTGGTAATCCGTAAGATTCATTATGGCTTGAGATTGGTAGGAGGATTGAAGATATTAAATCAGCTCTTTCAGAAGCTTCTTTAAAATCGCAATTTTCACTCATAAAAAACTCAATTCTGCATGGCGTATCGTAAGCCGCAGTTTTTAAATAGAAAGCATAAAAATTAAAAGGAAAATAGTATGGAATTTCTTTTTTTATCCCGGTATCCCTTATTTTGTCTACTTCTTTTTTACAATTGAAAATACAACTTCTCTCTGTTTTCCGCAATACTCTATTGTATAAATCTAAATCAGAAAAGTAATCTAAAATCTGACGATAATTAATTTTTATGAAATCAGATAGATTCGAAACATTCGGTTTTAACATCTGTATGGTACTTCTTAAAAGATTGGTTAACGCTGAAGTCCGCGTATCTTTTATCGAACCAATCAATATTATTCCCTTCTCAATGCAAGTAGAATATAATTTTTGATATTCCTTTAACAATTTATCATATCTCTTAGAAATTTCTGAATCTTTAGTAAATATCAGATTTATAGGCATTATTACTACTGACCCATCTAAAATAATTAAATCTATTTCGCTCTTCTTCTCGATTAATTTATTTAAAAGATTAATTTCCATAAAAGTCATCTCCATAGAAGTTTTAGCTTCTACCGCATTTTCCTTCCGATTCAAATAATTTCCTTGGATATTATAATTATTAAACCCTGTTAAATCTGGAAAGTACTCAATTCGAGATGATTGGTTTTCGTAAAAATAATACATCACAGCAATAGCTTTTAAGAAAGAAAAATCTACATTCATGAATTTTTTTACAACAGAACTCCCATCAACACTTACTATGTTTAATCCTCTTATGTTAGATGCCGAAGTTGGCTTTCTAATAAAATTTTCTTTAATATCATAATTTGGATATTTTAATAATTCTTCAAAATTCAGACTTTCAAGATTACCTAAAAGTATTTCTACAAATTTTTTTTTCATTCGTTCGATTCCAATATATTCTTCGGCGAGATTTTTTAAATTGGTTAGTAAAATCTGTTCTTTGGTAAAACCGGAGTCAACAGAGTTAGTTGAGTTAAAGAAACTAGAATTAAGATTTGTGTTCCTCTGATTTGACGTATTATTTCTAACTGTCATCAAGATTTGAATGAAGAGAGGTAATTATAATAATGAAGAGAGATTAAAATTAATAAATTTTAATTTAGAATCAGTAGATAATCACTTTAAAAATGGCTATCAATTTAGGAAAAGATCCGAATATATTGATATTAATCTCATTTGCTGAAATTTTGTTCGTTCTTGTTCCTTCATTAATTGCCGCAAAAATAGAAAAAAAACCTTTTATCGTAGAAGTTAAAGAACTTGGTTTTATTGAAAAAAATCCAAAACTCAAGAATATCGTATTAAAGGTTTGTGCGGGAATATTACTAGGATTTATATTCTTCTTCATTAGTGAATTATTGTTAACTTTTTATATGAGATTTATAATTCAAAATCTGTTTGGAGCACAGCTTATTGAAGATGGCATAGGTAACGCGATTTCTACCTCACCTGTGAATCCCAATTTTATTCAATTATCAATTCTTATAGCGATTCAAATCATCATTATTGGTCCCTGCGAAGAGGCGTTTTTTAGAGGGTTTGTCATCAACAAAAGCAAAGTAAAGTTAATCTACGCTATCATTCTTTCTTCATTTTTGTTCACACTATATCATGTTCCTCCTTTCCTCGTACCTTTGACTACAATCATAACTTTTTTTGGTTATTACTTCACTTTTGGAATTTTATTATCTTTAGTTTTCGTCGCGTTTAAAGGCTCTCTTCTCCCAAGCTCTATTGCTCATTCTAGTTTAAACATATTACTTCTAATATTTTGAGGAAAAGAGGTTCGTTGCGATAGAAGGTTTAAAAGTATTGAAAAATAAATAAAAACATACATTTAAAAAATCTTACAAAGATAAATATAATTAAGTCAAACCTATCAATATTAAATATTGGAGTACAGAAAAATAATTAGTACTATTTATCAATAAGGTAAAGAATTTTGGCAAGCTACGATTACACTTGGAAAATAATGATGTTGGGGGATGCGGCTGTTGGGAAGACTTCCTTAACATTAAGGTATATTTCGGGCTTTTTCCTACAAGATTTGAAACTCACGATTGGAGTAGACTTTTATTCAAAAACTACAACCCATAGAGAGAAAAAAGTAAAACTACAAATTTGGGATTTTGGTGGCGAAGAAAGATTTAGATTTCTCTTACATCAATACTGTAAAGGAGCTAACGCTGCCTTCTTCTTATATGACATTACTAATAGGCTGTCTTTGGACCATTTACCTGATTGGACTCAAATCATCCGAGAACATGCTGGAGATATCCCCATCATGCTAATTGGTTCTAAAGTAGATTTAAAGGAATTCCGAGCTGTTACAAGAGAGGAAGGGATTTTAGCTGCTAAAAAATATAATTTATCTACATTTATAGAATTGTCTTCTAAGACGGGTCAAAATGTTGAGAAGTCATTTGATGTGATAACTGAGACTCTTTTTGAAAAATATAAACCCTAGTTTATAACGGAAAAATTTTTTTGAATCTTTGTTAACATTTTTTCATGAAGAAAGAATTGAAACTAATCAAATTGCTAGATGCCAAACTTGCATATTATTAGCACCTCTATTATTCCATGCAAAATACGGAATTGCAGTAAATTTACTGGCATTGTTAGTTGTTCCGGCAATGAGATTGACACCCCCTAACAATTCTGTTTCGAACATAACACGTAAATCCTGATTTTTAGAGATAACAATATTAAAAATATCACTTTTTTTATTATCTTTTTGCTCAAGACAATAGATTAAAGGCCCATTAGATATAGCTACTCGTTTTCTGTTTCCTTTGATTCTCGGATCACTTTCAACAAAAGTAGGTATCATGTTAAAAGTTAAATCAATTTCGTCATTATCTAACCATTTTCTAAAAATTTTATGGTATTTTCCATTATTTATTATATTTGAGTGTCTTTGGCCATTAATATTAATGTCCGTGCCATAACTCCAATCTGGAATTCTAAGGAATAAAGAAAACTTTTGGCTTTTAGACAATTCAAGTTTAATGGTAATCTCCCCTTTCCAAGGGAGTTCACTTTTTTGGATAATTTTGACCACATTTGAACTCAATTCAATATTTGCTTTATTTCCAATGTACTGGTGAATCCAAATTCCTTCTTCCGAAGTGCTGTAGATATAATCGCCTAAAGAAGCAATGGTTCGAGCTACATTAGGAGGACAACAGGCACATCTAAACCATTCGCTTCTTTTATCCTTAGCATAAGAAATTAACGGATTATTGTATGTGTATTCTTTACCATTGATGGATTGGCCTACCAACATCGCGTTATATAACACCCTTTCTATCAAATCTGCATATTTACAGTTGCCGGTTATTTGGAGCATTCGCAAGTTCCACATCATGTTCCCGATAGCGGCACAAGTTTCAGAATAAGAATCTTCATTCTTTAAAGCAAAATCTTTTTTAAAACCTTCTGTGCATTTTTCAGATCCAGTCCCACCAGTAATATACATTCTGGCTTTAACCATTTTCAACCATACCCTACGAAGGGCTTTTAATAAAGTTTTGTCTCCTATTTCAGAATATAGATCGGCCATCCCACAAAATAAATACATCACTCTAACAGCGTGGCCAACTGGTTCGAAAATTTCTCTTACTGGAACATTTGATTGAATATAGGCCCCGATCAAGTTTTCTTTGAAGAATATTAATTGACTTTTTAGTGTAAGATTCGTAGCCCATTCTGATACTTCGCTCTCCTGTTCTTTAATAATATTTTCTCTTCCTACTGACAATAAAAATTCTTTATTTCTCTTCTTTGCTATTCCTAAGATAGAGCGCATGTTAAAGTACTGATTAGCAACATATGTTTTAAAGTTCGAAACATTTCCTCTTCGGTTAATAAATTCTTCCGCTAATTTTAAGTAATTTGAGTTCTCAGTGATTCTATACAACGCGATTAAAGCCATTTCGATTTCTTCGTGACCGGGAACGCCCTTCCTTTTTCCTCCCAAATAAAGAGATACTAGCAAATTTGCAAACTTAATGGCTACATTTATCATTACTTGGCTTTTAGTAGCATGATGGTGGGCGATAGCTGCTTGGATCAAATGACCCGCACAATACAATTCATGCATTAGGTATATATTTGTAAACCTTTTTTCTATAAATCTGGTTGAATAGAATGTATTAACATATCCATCATTAGTTTGAGATTTCTTTATTAAATCAACAACCTCATTCACTTTTACTTCCAGGCCAGGATCACTATAAATATTAATGATGTAACATGCTGCTTCAAGCCATTTATATAAATCCGAATCAAAGTAGAATTCTCCTATTTGAACTCCTTTTTTAAGACCTGAAGCAACTCTAAAATTATCTATGTGAAAATCCCCCTCTAACATTTGATGTTGATGGTGAATTGATATTTCTCGATTGATCTTTTGTCTCTTTGACCAAAAACTATCGTTAATATTAACATTTACAAACGAAACGGGCTTGAGCTTATTGAAAGGTCGTTTATTAGTGTTATAAGTCATCTTTAAAAGACTGCGTTTTTAAAAAAATATAGAAAAAATAATTAAGAATAGAAAATAAAATATTTTAATTATTCAATCCATAAAGTGAAAATAAAACATGTCTGATTTAACTTATTTTATAGGAATTATTTTCGCACTCCTAGCGGGAATTGTGGTCTATATTGGAGCTCTTATTCAAAAGTCTGTTATTAATAAACACTCTAATGACCCAAAGTTTATCAGAAGTCTTGTTAAAAGCCCAAAATGGTTCATGGGGCTTCTATTACAAATTGTTATTGGAGGGCTTGTTTTTTACTTTATAGCGATTATTTTCATAGGACCTGCCTTGGTTCCAGGTCTAATGTCTGTAGGATTAATTGTTCTTGCGTTAGGTTCTGTTAAAATTTTGAAAGAAACATTAGGAAAAGTGGAGATTTTTGGTATAATCTTAATGATTATTGGCGTTACTCTACTTGGCTTAAGCCAATTATCAATTGATGTTTCTACATTTATTATCCTTGATTATGATTTTATTTTTAGAATTATTTTGTTCACGATTGTTGTTCTTTCTTTAGCAATTTTGTTTGAAGTTTTACGTCGAAAACACAAAAAGTTTAAAGGTTTATTAATGGCAATCGAGGCGGGTTTGATTCTCTCTCTGAATACAGTTTGGGCAAGTCCGGGAACTACAGTTGTGACTCATGTGGTTGATGGAATTATAATTGAAGAAGAAATAATATTTGGAATTATAATTGGCATAATCCTACTCCTAATTGTAGCTATTGGAATCACTATAGGACAAATCTCGCTTAAATATGGTCAAGCTAATATTTTGATCCCATTGACAAGCGTCCCGATTCAGACAATACCCGTATTTGCTTTTTTTATTGTATTTCTATCGACGCCATCTAATATTCTTTCAGTAATCTATTTGATAATTGGATTTATTCTCATTATAAGTAGTTCTTTTTTACTCACTAAACGGCAAGCTAAACTTGAACAAATAAAGATAGATCAATAAATCTTGACCTATTTTACTGAAAAAATTGAATAACTCTCCTGTAAATGAGAAAAAGTCAAAACTAAGAAATTTCGATATAATTAAATCTTATTTACAAGTTAGTTACTAGCTCGTTGGTTTATGAATTTTACCAACTAGTCTTATATTAGCATTGAATGACTGATCAACCTTATCATTCGAACTCAATATTTGATCAGATCTATTGATCTGATATTGCTAGTAAAAAAAATATTTTTTATCAACAAGTATTTTTTTTGTCGACCAGAATTGGGTGATATAATTAATCGAATAAACAATGACCAACCAACACATTTAAATATAAGTAATTCCAATTTAAATATAATACCAATATAAATTTATAACAAAATTTTAAAAAATTTTAAATTAGTGGAGGAATAAAAAAATGGCTGCATTCGCATGGAGTCCTTTACGGGCTTTAATGAAAAAGGCTGGAGCAGAAATCGTAAGTAGAGCTGCTGTTGATAAGTTAATGGACTATTTAGAAGAATATGCAAAAACATTAACTGGCTGTGCTTTAGATATCGCAAAACACTCTGGTCGTAAGAAAGTAACTCAAGCTGATATGAAAATCGCTATCAACTTAATTTAAAGCGATTTCCTGAAAGCTTACTATATTTACATCTTTATTTTTTTTTCTTTTTATCTTTTTATCTTTTTGAAATAGTCAATTATTAACCGTATTTTTATACTCAATATAAATTTGGATTTCTGAAACTTTGATCTTTCGGAAGATCGTAACGGTAGTAATATAAGCTAAATCCGAGAAATGCAAAACAAAAGAGAAAAGTAAACGAATTAAATATTGAAAAGAATTCCGTAAAGTTATTCGCTTTGTAAAAAAAAATAGTCATTCATTTTTCTCGCTTAACTTTTCTTCGTCACTTATAAGTAAATCACCCCGTTGCGATCAATTAAGCAGAATCCAATGACTTACAATTCAATTTTTGTTTCCAGCGTAGCTTTTTCTGCGTAAAAAAATCGGCCTGATCCCATAACATCCACATGTCTAAAAGTTATCTCCGGGTAGCTCAATCGTTGAGACTTAATTTGATGTTTTAACTTTAATATCTTCATTTGCTGTTTGGAATAAGACCCGGTAACTCGTAGTATTAATTTTCCTAATTCTGATACTAACAATTCATCTTCCGAGGGAAAATATTGGTCTTCGTCTGCTCCAATAGCAACATTTCCCTTCTGAGCACTTCCAGGATTATTCTTAGCGGCATTCTTATGTTTTAAAAAATTAGTTACAATAGTTTTTAGATTATTGATGTTAGGTTCTCCGATTTCTTCAAGGATTTTATACACCTCACTTGGCTTTTTTAGATAATCTTCAAGCGAGTCCGGATTAATCTTTGGTTGATAATCAGGAAACATATTTTTTTCGTTCATAATTCCTATATTTCAATTCGATAATAAAAATTTCTCTCTATTACATAAAGATTTAATACCAATCGTGATGTATATTCCTAGAATCTAATAGATTTTTAAAGCAATTTAAACAGTAGTTGAAACTCAATGTCATTTGAACCTGAAAAACAACCCCATTATATCTTCAAAATATGCCTACTCGGTCAAGGAGGTGTAGGAAAAACTTGTATAGCGAGAAGACTGTGCTTTGATACTTTTGACGCGAATACACGACTAACAATAGGAATTGATTTCTTCACATATGACCTTCCTATTATTGTAGATGGAGATGAAACTTATGTTAGGCTTTCTCTTTGGGATTTTGGGGGACAAGAACAATTTAAACAAATGTTTAGCTATTATATCCATGGAGCAAACGGAATATTTATGGTATTCAGCTTGTTTAACCTAAATAACACATTACTTGGTTTGGACTGGTGGTATGAACATCTCATAAAACAGAAACAAAGTAAAACACCAAAGTTACTAGTAGGATGTAAAAGTGATTTAGCAAAAAAACCGGAAAAAGTTGACGAGTTAGTTATAGAGAGTTTTAGAAAAAAACATAATGATGTTGAATTTTTTAAGACTTCTGCGAAGAAAAATTATAATATACGAGAAATTTTCGTAGAGATGACGAAAAAAATTCTTGATCTTCATAACTTTACGTACGACAAACTGCTCTAAACAATCCTTTAAAATTTTATATTATAACCACAACTACTCCTAAGATTGTAGCAAGTACTCCTAAAAAACCGTATTTACTAATCCTTTCTTTATTCAACCAATAGGTTAGTGGAAGTGAAAACAAAGGGCTTGCACTCGCTAATAATGACATCACAATGGCTCCAGCTGTGTGAGCTGCTTCAGTATATAAATACGCTCCTAAAGAAGTACCAATAATGGATGCTATAAGCAGAATAGACCATGTTTTAGAAGGTTTTCTATATGAGAATAAATTTTGGTTACCATCACCAAATCTATTTTCTCTCCAAACCATTAAGAATAAGATCAGCAGAGCAAATGGAAAGCGAATTACATTGCTAATAATAGAACTTATTCCATTTGAAACTAATATTTGATCAATTTGATTCGTCACATAATCTATTATGACAAGACCTATAGCCCATCCAAGTGAAGCGATTAAGGCGTATACGATTGGTTTATAGGACGTATGAGAAATTAATTTTTGAGGGTGAGTTTCCAAATCTATTGAGTTTTTGTTTTCAGTGATTATTTTGGACTTCCCTATTACTATGATCCCTGACCCAATAAGAACAATCGACAGAATTATCTTATAGTCAAAAGCACGGTTTAGAAAAAGTAATGATAGAAGAACGGTAAATACAGGAAATGTCATTGAAACCGCTAAAGCAAGTGTAGTACCAAGTTCTTTTTGCGCTTTAAAATACGCTGTGTCTCCAATTACTTGTCCAAAAAGAAAACTTAGGAATGTTATTAACCACAAATTCCATGGTAATAAGAATATATATGTAAAAATACCTAAAATAACAGCGATTACTATAAATGTTAAAGTTCCAATTGCAGTACGAAAAAAGTTAATAAAAACAGGGCTAGCATGCCGCTCAGTTTTTCGAAAGAGGACGTTTGATATTACAAAAGTTAAGACTGCGAAAATTGCGATTAATTCTCCAGTCATTAAACTACTTTCCTCTTATTACCATATTCATATAATTTCAAAAACGACCTTGCTGCGCTTTCTATTGATTCATACACGAGAAATCCATCATTTTTCAATTTATTGGATAATATCTGCCGTGATTCGCTAGGATACTGCGGCAATATAATCACAAAGATTTTATCTAAAGATTCTACATGCGTTCTAATTCCAAGTAAATTGATATAAAAATTTTTAAATTTATCATCATCCAAATCTCTCCAAGCATCTGTTACTATCAATACTAAATCGATAGTATCATCTATCGCCGCCTTACAAACCTCCGAATACACCTTACTTGAAATAATCCAAGGCATATCCAAAGGATTAGTTAAGCTCCCAACCCTAATAGGATATATCTGTTTTAGGGCGTCTAATTTTTTTCCTGATATAATCGGTAGGTTCAGTCCTAATTCAGTTAAAATATCAGTAGCTAAAATCCCAAAACCACCAGACCATAAAACTACTAAAACATTTTTTGATTTTGGATACTTCACTTCTTTCTTTCTTTCTTTATAATGTTGTATATTGTTGGAAAATAGGTAAGTATAATCGATTAGCTCATCTAAAGACGGTGGAACGTCAATAATTGGCGTCTGTTTAAAAATTGCTTTCCAAATATTACCTTTTGAAGCCAAGGAGCCCGTGTGAGTTAAAACTGCTGCCTGACCTCTCTCAGTTCTTCCTCCGCGCATAAAGAGCACGGGTTTCTTCATATTTTTTAATACTTCTAGGAGTCTTCTTCCTTCATTTTTTTGTAAGACAGGCAGACCCTCGAAGTAAACGCAAATAACTTGCGTTTCATTGTCATTATTTAAGTATTGTAATAATTCAGAAACTTGAATATCAATGCAATTTCCTGCACTAACCCCTTTCGAAAATCTTAAATTGTATCTTCGAGAACCAAACTTAACCATCTTAGAATGTAAATCTCCAGACTGAAAAATTAATCCTACATCCCCATTTTCGGTAGGAAAAGAGGAGTAATATGCTATTTTTCCTTGTGGGCAATACAAACCCATACAATTTGGACCTATGCTTCTCGTAGAGGAATAGGCATTAAGAATTTCTTTAATTTCCCTTTCAATATTAGCACCTTTTTCGTCAAATTCTCCAGTACCCGCTGTAAAAATATGAATAAACTTAATTATTTTACGAGATAATAAGTTTGATAATTCCTTAACCAAATTGTCTCTTCTAACGGATAAAATAACGAGATCGATCGAATCAACAGGAACATCGTCGACAGATTTTAAACATTTTATGCCTAAAATTTCTTTAACTTGAGTAGAAACGAGATAGAGATTTTTCAAATTGTATCCTTGTCTAATAAATCCATCTATAAAAAACGAAATTTTGGGTTTTGCATCATATATTAGAACATTTTTTGGTTTAAACAATCGTTCAAATGACATTTTTTCATTTCTCGCTTCCAATTATTTCCCCTAATTCTTCTTTTAAATAAGTATTACAGTTATAACAATATTCTGGTTTTGAATCGAATTTAGCTCCACATTGAGGGCATTCTGATCTATTTTTTAATTCAATATCTTTTATATCTATTTTCTTTTCTTCACTTCTAATTAATTTTAAGACAAATGACAACCCTATGGAAATTATTACGAGTGTAATTGCTAGCGCGACAGTTTCGACTAAAAAAGTTGGGAAAACAGAACTAAAGGATGTTATTGAATACCTCCAATAGAAAACATAAAAAAAGAAATTAGGAAAAAAGAAAGTTGCTAAATTCATTGAATAAGCTTTTCTGAAATTGTTAAACATGAGAATAGGTAATAACGAAACAATTACCCATGTAAAATTTATGTATAAAAAACCAAAAGTTGTGTTATATAAAAATAAGTTAGCAAGAAATTGGATAATAAATTGTTGCTCCCCTGCTCTAGGGTCAGTACTCGAATCAAAATCAATTTGAATCTGATAATTAAATATAGCGCTGAATATTAGTAAAATCAATATTTGAATGCAGAATACCATTAATTTACTTTTAAATAGCGACTTTATCTTCATCATTGCGTGAGTGAATACATCTATAAAATAAACTACTTGATATAAAGTAATAATAGAATAGATAAAAAAATGTCTAATCCGAAAAATTTTTAATATTTGCTTGCTTAGTTTTTTTATAGTGCAGAACTTGTTAACTTATTCTTTATTGTTTTATCTTTTTAATTCAAAAATTGAGGTTATTTTAGATTTATGAGTTATTCATTCAGTCGTACTAAATTAGTTGAAAAAATTAAATTCGGATTATTAAGTCCCGACGAAATTAGAAAAATGTCTGCTGCCAGGATAATTACGGCAGATACTTATGATGAAGATGGTTTACCTATTCCCAGTGGTCTTATGGATCAACGGTTAGGGACTATTGAGCCGGGACAGAGATGTCAGACTTGTGGCAACCTTGTTAGTAATTGTATGGGGCACTTTGGTCATATAGAATTAGCAAGGCCCGTTATTCATGTCGGCTATTCGAAAAAAGTCCTCAAAGTCCTAAGAAGCATCTGTCCTGAATGCTCAAGGTTAATGTTAACAGATGAAGAAATGGAAACATTTAGGCAAGGACAATTAAAGCACCGTAGAATTTTCTTTGAAGATGATGAAGATGCTACAAAGAATGTGTTTAAGCAGGCAAGAAAAAGTAAAATTTGTCCGTATTGTGGCGCAAAAAAGAAAAAAATTGTAATAGAAAAACCTACTACTTTTTATGAAGAAGAAGAAACTAAGGGCTCTCGAAGGATTACTCCTATTGAAATACTAGAACGCCTTAAAAAAATGACAGATAATGACCTTAGGATTTTAGGAGTATCCCCTGAAAATGCGAGACTTGAATGGGTAATATTTACGGTATTACCAATTCCACCTGTTTGTGCTCGACCTTCTATTACGTTAGATAGTGGAATTAGATCTGAAGACGATTTAACCCACAAATTAGTTGATGTTATTCGTATTAACCAAAGACTTAGAGAAAATATTGATGCAGGTGCACCTCATCTAATCGTTGAGGATTTATGGGAATTACTTCAATATCATATTACAACCTATTTCGATAATCAGGTTTCTGGAATTCCACCAGCGAGACATAGATCTGGGAGAGCGTTAAGAACTCTTACACAAAGATTAAAAGGGAAGGAAGGAAGGTTTAGAAGCAATTTGAGTGGAAAAAGAGTTGATTTTTCCGCACGCTCCGTAATTTCTCCAAACCCTTTCATTAGCATTAATGATGTAGGTGTACCAATGGAAATTGCTAAAATTTTAACCATACCTACAAATATTAACGATTGGAACATCGAAGAAATGAAACAACTCGTTCTCAATGGACCCTTTCATCATCCAGGAGCAAATTATATAATTAGAAGCGATCGAAGAAGGATAGATTTACGGTACGTTAAGAATCGTAAAATCATTTCGGAAATGCTTGCTCCAGGATATACCGTTGAACGACATTTAGCTGACGGTGATTTAGTTTTGTTTAATCGACAACCTTCCCTTCATAGAATGTCTATTATGGCTCACGAGGTTAAAATAATGGATGGTCGAACTTTTAGGTTAAATTTAACGGTTTGTCCACCTTACAACGCCGATTTTGATGGTGATGAGATGAACTTGCATGTCCCACAAAGCGAAGAAGCTCGAACTGAAGCCGAACTGCTATTGAAAGTGCAAAACCACATATTATCTCCGAGATTTGGTGGCCCAATTCTGGGAGGAATTCAAGACTTTATTTCCTCTGTGTTTCAATTTACAAGTTTAGACTCAGTTTATGACAGAAAGGACGCATTAAAACTACTTTATATGGGAGGTGTCTTTACTACTAAACCAGGATTTAGTTTAGATGACATTACTCCAGTTAAAACGGTCCCTGAGAAGTTATATTCAGGAAAGCAAATTTTTAGCACTCTTTTTCCGAACGATTTGAATATAAAAGTAAAATCGAAATTTTGTAAAAAATGTGAAGTTTGTAAGGAAGAAGATTGTGAATACGATGCTTATGTGGTAATCAAAAACGGTATTCTTATAACGGGAACTATTGACGAAAACTCATTCGGTGCTATGCAATCTAATAGTATTCTACAGCGTGTAATTAAGGATCATGGAAACGCGCGAGGGAGAGAATTTTTAGACAACGCCACAAAAATGCTATTGTACGTTATCCGTCAGAATGGAATGACAATGGGATTGGATGAAGTTTATGTCTACGGTGAAGCTTATGATAAGATTCTTAAAATATTAAAAGATGTTGATATCGAAGCAAAGAAACTAATCAAAGCATATAGAGAAAATGACACGACGGTTTTGAGAAGAGCCCCCGGACGTTCTATGCGCGAAACACTTGAACTTAGAATACGACAAATATTAGCAGAAGCGAGAAAAATGGCCGAAGAAACCGCAGCTCACCATATTGGAGACGAAGCTCATTCAGTAATTATGACGAAATCGGGAGCTAGAGGAAACATCTTAAATTTAGGACAAATGTCCGCTGTAGTGGGCCAGCAGGCGATAAGAGGTGAAAGAATTAATAGAGGATATAGTTCAAGAACTCTTCCACATTTTAAACAAGACGACTTAACACCTAAAGCAAGAGGTTTCGTCGAGAGTTCTTACCGAAAAGGACTAAATCCAGAGGAATTCTTTTTTCATGCAATGGGTGGTCGAGAAGGGCTAGTAGATACTGCTGTTCGTACCTCTACTAGTGGGTATATGCAAAGGCGGTTGGTAAACGCTTTACAAGACATGATTGTAGAAAATGATGGAACTGTAAGGAACAGTGATAAAAATATTATTCAATTCCGCTATGGTGACGACGGTATAGATCCTATGCATACCGATCATTCTGATGCAGTAAATCTTGATGTTCTTCTGCTCAAAGCTAAAGCCCTTGACTTAAACGAAATTCGTGAGGAAATCAAAAGAATCCCAAAACCTAAAGTTACATCTAAGGCAACAACAACCAAAAAACCTTCCACTAAAAAACCCCCCACCAAAAAACCTACACCCAAAAATACTGTCAAAGATGAGTCTGAAAAACAAGAAAAAGCAGATAAGAAAGATCAAGCGCTCAGTGAAGAAGAATTGAGGGAATTGTATAACACAGAGGAAGGTAAAAACGCAGAATGGAGAGGGAAACTCACAAAAGGATATTTAGAGTGGAAAAAAGAAAGATTAGGATAATTTATTAAATTTTATAAAGGTCAAATGAAATGGCAAAAGTAACTCAAGAAATTTTAGAGGAAAACTTAGAAATACTCAAAGAAGATGGTATTCCAAACGATCTAATTAACAGAATCAGAAATCGTGTAAAAGGTGAAGATCTTGAAGAAGAACAACTGGAATACCTTTTAAACAAGATTTATATTAATTATAATAACGCTATTGTCGAAACTCATGAACCTGTTGGAACAGTAGCTGCTCAAAGTATTGGAGAACCAGGAACACAAATGACTTTAAGAACATTTCACTACGCTGGCGTAGAAGAATTCTCAGTAACCCAAGGTCTTCCTAGACTAATAGAAATCGTAGATGCTAGACGCTTTCCAAGTACACCTCAACAAACAATTTATTTAGAAGAACCGTATAATCAAAGTGAAGAGAAGGCTATTGAAGTTCACAAAAGAATCGAACAAATTCGCATTGAACAAATTACTCATGATGTCGACTTAGATTTTGTCAACTGGAATATCATCATCAACTTAATACCCGAAATTTGTGAGAAACGCGGTATTGATATAGAAGCTATTCCTGAAATATTAAAACGATACAAAAAGAAGGGAACAATTAAACGCGAAGGTAATTCTATAATAATTGATCCTCAGATTGAAGATATTCAGAATCTGCAAAAATTAAGAGAAAAGATACTTAAAAAAGTAGTGAAAGGTGTACGTGGTATTAAAAGAGGTTTACTAACCCCAACAGACGATAAAAAGGAGTGGGTTATTAAAACCGAAGGAACAAATATGCACGGCGTCACTCAAATCGAAGGGGTAGATACTACTAGGACTGTATCAAATCACATTCATGAAATCGAAAAACTCTATGGAATCGAGGCAGCTCGAAACATGATAATTAAAGAAGCTCAAAAAGTTTTAGAGCAACAAGGTTTAGATGTCGATAAAAGGCACCTCCTTATTTTATCCGATTTAATGTGCGTAGAAGGCTCAATTCAATCAATTGGAAGGCACGGAATTTCAGGTTCTAAATCGAGTGTATTTGCTAGAGCAGCGTTTGAAGTCACAGTAAACCAATTACTTGATGCAGGATTGTATGGTGAAGAAGAGAAATTACTTGGAATTCCCGAAAATGTTATCATAGGTCAGATATCTCCCATCGGCACGGGTCGTGTAAATGTTATGTTCGATTTAGATGCTAACCTTAAAATATTAAATCAATTAAGAAAAGACGAGAATACATAAATTAGCTATATAGCACGAATGACAATCATAATCCACGGTTTTTACGCTTCATAAACCCAATACTAAAAAAATAAAAGTTAAATTTTAATATTAATTTGAAAATGCTTGAAAGCAAGAAATAGGAGAACATGCGATAAAAATTTAAATTATTCTGTATTTTTTTTATTACATTGTTTTTGATTTTTAAAACTGATACAACAAGTAATGACGATGGCAAGGAAAAACATAAAGATAAGCGATACAATCGATTTATCTAGAAAGAAAGTCAAAGAATTCGATATTGATACTAATATAAAAGTTGCGTATAAGACCGGTAAAATGATTTTTGGTAAAACGCAAGTCTTAAGGCAACTAAGACAAGATCCTTTTAAGATGATCATTATCGCAAATAATTGTCCAACCGAATTGGAAGCCCAATTAAGTTATTATAATTCTCTTATAAATAAAAATGTATATATACACAAATATAAAGGTTCTTCGTGGGAACTGGGGTTAGCAATGGGCAAGCCATACATGATTTCCGTTATCGGAATCAACGATTTTGGAGATTCAGACTTAATAACTTTGAAGGATAAAAATAATTAAAGACTAAATGGAACCGTTAATGATGTTACATAGAAATATCAAACTCGACAGAAAATCGATGGAATTAATATCGCTTTTCAATAATATTTCTGGGGCTATTATTAAAGATTGTTTAATATTTGAATCTCCTGAAAATAACTCTGAAATAATTATATTCTTAGTTAAAAAAGAAGATGTAGGAAAAGCTATTGGTAAAGCTGGGGAACATGTGAAAGATCTTATGAATAAGCTTCAAAAGAAGATTGATGTGATTCCCTGGTCAGAAGATCTTGGACAATTCATTCAATTCATATTAAATACTACTAAGAATTCAATCCAAGTTCAAAACATAGAAGTAAAAGAAAGTAGAAACGAGAAAAAAACTGTGATTATTTCTGTACGACCTCAAGATCGAGGAAAAGCAATCGGTAAAGAGGGTTCAATGATAAGAAAGATAAAAGAACTCGTTTTACGTCATTTTGAAGTTGATAATGTAATAGTTAACACAAAAAATTAGGTTCTATTTTTCTCAATTAAAAAATTTTAAGTTCTAAGGAAGATATTAAGCTATATCTCAATAAGTAATATTAAAAAAAAAAAAGATTAACTTGATTTTTCATGGCAAAACCTAAAGGTCTCTACGCAGCAAGACAACTAAAAAATAACCGAAAGAAGCTTAGATGGAGCAAAACTAAATATAAAAGAACGAAGCTTAAATTAAAACAGAAAGTTGACCCTATGGAGGGATCTCCTCAAGCATTGGGTATCGTGCTTCAAAAAGTTGGGAGAGAAAGTAAACAACCTAACTCTGCTATTCGAAAATGCGTCCGTGTTCAGTTAAAAAAGAATGGAAAAACAATCACTGCTTTTCTTCCGGGAGACGGTGCCCTTAATTTCATTGAAGAACATGATAGAGTACTTGTGGAAGGGATCGGGGGAGCCAAGGGTCGGGCAGTAGGTGATCTTCCTGGTGTGCGATGGCGCGTAGTTATGGTAAACGGTGTAAGCTTACAAGCGTTAATCTCAGGCAAGAAAGAAAAACCAATGAGATAGGTGTAAATGATGAGTAAAGTGAAAAAAGATATTAAACTTTTTAACAAATGGTCATTTGAAAACATTGAAGTTAGAGATTGGACATTGGAAAGTTATATCAATCTAAAACCGGTTATAATTCCTCATACAGCAGGAAGGCACGAACATAAGCGCTTTTGGAAAACTTCTAAAATATCTGTTATTGAGCGTTTTGTAAACAGGTTACTAGCACCCGGTTTTATTGGTAGTAAAATTAAAGGACATAAAAGTTCATATAGTTCTGGCAAAAAAAGTAAACTCTTAAGGAATCTAGAAAATGCTTTTACTTTGTTGGAATTAAACACTGGTAATAACCCAATTCAGGTGCTAGTTGATGCAATATGTAACACGGCACCTAGAGAAGAAACGACAAAGATTGCTATGGGAGGTATCTCCTATGCGTCTGCTGTAGATGTATCGCCACAGCGTCGAGTAGATTTAGCGATTAAGTATTTAGTTCAAGCTATTGGCACAAAATCACATTCAAACGAGAAACAATTCGCAGCTAATTTGGCTCAGGAACTAGTATTAGCAGCAAGCGATAGCCAAGAGTCAAGGGCTATAAAAAGAAAGGATGAAATTGAAAGGATAGCGGTTTCTGCTCGTTAAGAAAGATATAATTTAGGAATCTAATTCAAACCTCTTTATTAATTTTCTTTGTCTTTTTTAAGTATTAACCTAACTAGGCTAGATTATCAAAAGGAAATTATGCGATATCACCCACATAATATCAAATCTTATTTTGGGTTAATAAAATTCCTAATTTTTATATATCTCTTAAGTATATTATTTAGTTAAGCAGAAATAATGAACTATATGACGACTTAAACTTAACTTGAATTCCGACAAAAATCACGATGTTTTAGAAAAGCATCTTAAAACATTAGGTCAAAAGATAAGGATTGATATTTTAAAGAAATTAAGTGTAAGCAGTAATCCTTTACCCTATTCTATACTTCAAAAGGAAGTTTTAGGAAGTAATCCGAATTCCGTCAATTTTTCATTTCACTTAAAGGCGTTGAAAAACAGCGACTTAATGCATACCACTGATGATGGCTATGCTTTGAGTGCTTTAGGAGGTCAAATTCTAAAGAATATTGTCTCTATTGAAAAAATTCTAAATGAAAAGAACAAAACAATAATGATTAGAACCTCTAAATATTCCAAAGAGCCATTTGATTCGAGTAAAATCGAAAATTATTTAGTTAAGGAAGGTAAAGTTGATGGTCATTTAGCAAAACAAATTGCAAGCGAAGTTGAAGAACGCTTATCTAAAACGAATATAGTATATTTAACAGCTCCTTTAATGAGGGAATATATAAACGGAATTCTATTGGAAAATGGTCTCGAAGAGATTAGACATAGACTGACTCGATTAGGTACTCCTCCTTATGAAGTTTCTAGATACTTTGATAACGACAAAATCAGTCCTGACCAACTTCTTTCTAAACTTGGATCAGAAGTTTCAGAGCAATTTCTATTACTAAACTTGTTGCCAAAGAATTTAGCGGATATGTATTTGTCAGGAGAATTAGTTTTACTGAACTTAAATTACTGGAGCTTAAGACCTTTGGGCTTCTATATAGACTCAAATTCAATCATATCTTATCTCTCAAAACAAAAATTAGTAGACATTAATAAATTAGACAAACCAATTGAATTGATTAAACTATGCTCTAATTTCTTTAATATGTTAGGCAAGATAAAGCCTTATATCTCTGAAGATATTTTGCTGGGTAATTTTTCAGACTTTTTATTCAAGAGCATTAGTTCCAACGAGAATTCAGAGGTTCTTATTAATTTCCTAAATTCAGAGATTTTAAATCATTCAAATAGAATTTATGACCAAAAGCCTCATCTCTCTTTAGAAATTTCTTCTTCAAACGTATTTGAAGATTCTAACTCCTTGAATATGAAAATCCAATCTATTTATTACTTTTTGGGCAGATTATTTAACCAGATTGATCAAAATGATGGATTTGCTTGTCCTCAGATTGTATTTGATTACTCACTACTGCGTGATAATAAGTCTGGATATGAATTCTTAAGGGAAACCATAAATTCACCTCGTTCTAACGATATAATATTCTCTTTAAATAATGGACCAGGCTTACTAAATTCTACTTTGATAAATGTGAATAAGAATAATATTAAAGAAGAACCTAAAAGTAGGGTTGTTTTAGATAAAATTTTAGTAAATCTACATAATATTGCTGATAATTCTAAACAGAACGATTCTTTATTTTTAGAAAATGTTCAAGAAAAGCTTAATTCAGTATTTGAAATTTTTGCTCATAAAAAAGATTTAATAAATAGAAGGCTATCTACTTCAAAGGAATGGAATAGAATTACATCTAATTTCATTAAACCAGAATCCCTTAATTGGATAGATGACTCATTAAAATCAGTTAGTTTTTTCGGATTAAATGAAGCCATAAAGACTCATTGCGGTATCGAGATCGATAGGATAGAAAACAGCGAATCGTTCGCTTACAATCTTCTAATGTTTATGAAAGATATGATTAACGAAATTAACAAGGACCAAAACGAAAACTATATCCTTACTCAGCCTCATAATGACAGTTATCTTTCTAAACATTGGTGCAGGAATATGGGTGAAGTGGGTAATGGCCCTAACAAATATTGCATAGATTTGATACGAGGGAATTCAAAATTATCACTAGAGAAAAGAGTTCAGATTTATAAAAATTTTGAAAGCATTATTGATGGTGGTAGTGTTTTTACATTTAATGTAAATAACAAACCCATAAAAGAATTAATGGCACAAATATCTTATTCAAAAGTAAACACGTTTCAATTAAAATAGAATTATGAAAGATTAGTCAGATAATAACTCCTCTAAGATTGCCATTCTCATAGGTATTCCATAATATGCTTGTTTGAAATAAATTGATTTAGGAGAACCATCAATATCAGGTGAAATTTCTGTAATCCTTGGTAAAGGATGCATAATTTTAAAATCGTCTTTTGTTTCCTCCAAGTCCTTTTTCCCGAATGCATAGAAATCTTTTACTTTTTCATATTCTTCAATATCAGCAAACCTTTCTTTCTGAATTCTCGTAACATAGAGAACATCTAAAACACTTAATATTTCTCTATATTTTTCTATTTCTTTGTATTTTGCTTGTCGTTGTTGTAAGAAGTCCTTGTCTCTTTTACGCAGCATCAAGTCTCTAGGGCTAATAAAATAGATATTTGCGTCGTAATTTGAAAGCAATATCGACAAAGAATGTACCGTCCTTCCGAATTTAAGATCCCCCATTATCCCGATATTTAAACCGTCTAAACTATGACCCACTTCAGTAATTGTTAATAAATCTAATAATGCTTGAGTTGGATGCTCGCCACTTCCCGAGCCTGCATTTACAACGGGTATTTTTGAGAACTTTGCTGCCAACCTAGCAGCTCCCTCTAAATTATGTCTCATTACAATACCGTCGCTGTAGTTTTCTACAGTGCGAATTGTGTCAGCAATACTTTCTCCTTTTTTTATAGAAGAAACATCACCAGTATGAAAACCTATCACATTTCCACCTAAGCGATACATTGCAGATTCAAAACTTAAACGGGTTCTAGTGGAGGGTTCAAAGAATAGAGAAGCTAAAATCTTACCCTTTAAGATTTCTGTGCCCTTTTTGTTAAGTACTATACCCTTAGCTTTTTTTAAGATATAATCTATATCCTCTCGAGAAAAGTCTTTTGCGGATATGATACCCTCTCTAAATTTCTCTTTAAAAGACATAATTCTAAATAAAACTTTTAATAAAATTATGTTAATACCATTTAAATTATTTTTTATTAAATTTTGCTTTTCCAAATAAGAATAAAGCAGAACTAATAAAATTTAAAATTTATAAATAACTTATTAAGTTAAATTCTAAATTGAAGTTGTGTGAAAAATGAAATACCCTCGTACAATAAATCGCTATTGCCCAAACTGTAGATCTCATACTCTGCACAGTGTTTCGCTTTATAAAAAGGGAAAAGAACGATCGCTCAATCACGGAAGAAGAAGATTAGAGAGAAAAAAGAGGGGTTACGGGTCCTTTCCAAAGGAAATATTTCACAAGAACGCCAAAGTAAATAAACGGTCATTACCAATATTAGAATGCCCAAAGTGTAAAAAAAAACAGTATTCTAAATCATATAGAGTTAAAAAGTTCGAACTTCAAGAAGTTTAAAGGTGTTATATTATACCAAAAAGAAAAGCAAATAAGGAATTAATCCCCCAACCCCAAAGTAGGTTTTTAAGAGTAAAGTGCTTAAATTGTGGAAACCAACAAATAATTTTCGGTTGTTCCGCTACGGATGTAGAATGTTTAGTATGTGGAAAGACTCTGCTTCAATCTACAGGTGGTAAAGCGCGAATTTTAACTAAAATTTTAGAAGTTCTTTCTTAAAAAATAACTACGCGCTCAATTTTTAACGATATTTAGATCGTGAAACCACTCTTTCACGAAGATTAGAATATATGCTTTCAATTTTCAAAGAAAAAGCGGAAAAAGAATTTATTACTTTAATATTCCCGCCAAGTATGTTTACACTCAACACACCTAAAAAAAGAAGTACTTGGTTCGTCCGCACTTCGAGTTTGTTCTTGCCAAGCTTCAGCATCTTTGCTGGTGCATTTAGGACAAAATTTTTTTACGATCGGGTGAACGGATATTTTATCTGCTTGAGAGACTATAATTAGATTCTTATTTAAAGCTTCTTCTTTCAGTTTGGTATTGTTTTTTATGTCTTCTGCATTTTGAGATAAATCCTTTTGAAAGCCGCACTTACAAACTAATGTTTTGCTTTCGCCAATCACTTGTCTTCGTAAGAGATTTGAGCATTCTGGGCAAAATTCTACCATTTTTAAAACTTTAGAATATAGTATTTTTCCTTAATAGTAAAAAATAAGCGTGTTTAATAAATTTTTTCGTTATATTTAATATAATTTTCAATATTTCAAGAAATAGGATGATCTACTAAATCAGATTAAGTTAAGGGAATAGGATTATGATATATTTAGGATACTGAGCTTGTTTTTACCTCTAAATTAACTTCAAATCTTTTTTAATCTCGTACAATTTCAAGTAATAATCAAAGTTCAGATTTTTTTTATCCTGTATAATTTCTGCTTCTATTTCCTTCTCACCTTCCATATTGATGTTTAATTCACCAATAACATTGATTAAATCTTCTTTTTGAAAGGTAAAATCAACTTTTTTAATGTCAACATTTATATCATTAGACTTATCTTTGAGAATTATATGGTCATTATCAACGATATCCTTGATATAACCGATTATTTGAACTCGACTGTCAGAACTTTTTATATCTTGAATAATTCTTTGGGCTGCGTGTTCGCGAGACATAATAACAATTTTTTTTATTTTATAGTTTAAAAAATTTAAGATGACTATAAATAATTAATTCAAAAATTACAAATAGGTATTATTAAACCTCTAATACTGAATTTTATAAATATTGCTAATAAAACAATATTAATATAAATTACTAATCAATTAAAGTGCTGATAAATAATGAGCTTTACACTTAAGCTGGATAATAGTAGGATATTAAAGGGTATAGTCGAAACTCTTTCGAGCATCATCGATGAGACAGAATTCAAAGTATCTCCTAAAGAATTTGTCATTACAGCAATGGACCCAAGTCGAATCTGTTTGTTAAAATTGTCGATTAAAAAAGAGAATTTTGACGATTACAAATGTAGTACAGAATCAAAAATCGGTTTGAACTTGGATGATTTGGATAAAATCCTTAGAAGAAGTGCCACGAATGACAATATTGAAATTGACTTTAAAGAATCGGAACAAAAAATCAAAATCACGATGCAAAGAGAAGGAAACACTCGTAAACGGACATTTAGTCTAGCTTTGATCGATCTGGAAAGAGAAGAAATTCCAATGGATAATCTGTTAAAAATTGAATATCCAACAAATTGGGTGATCGATACCGACTTTCTAGTAGAGGCTATTAAGGACGCTGAAATTTATTCTGAAATCTTGAACATGAAGGCGGTAGCTAACGAAGGGTTAGTTTTTAGTTCTACAGGACAAATTGGAGAGATGGAATACGACTTAAGCGTCGATGATCTAATTGAAAGCGATATTAAGGAAACATCTACAGGTGCGTATAGTCTAACGTTTCTAAAGGCTATATTAAAAATCGCTTCAATCACCGAAAAGTTAGAAATTTCATTAAAAACAGATCACCCTCTCAAAATGATATTTAACCTATTAGAGGGCGGCGAATTAAACTACTTTTTAGCTCCTCGTGTTGAAGAAGCTGAATTTGACGACGACGATATGGACGAATTCTAAGATTTTTCCACCACCTTTTTTGATAACGATTATAAACTGATTAACTCTTTGCGGTTAAATCAGAAAAATTCTTGTTTCAATTATATGTACTAATTTTAAATCTAAAATGTAGGGTAGGAGAAGCTTTGAGCATACCAACTGATTTAGTAAACCGTTATCCTTGGCTTCCTTCTTTGAAACTTCAGTATTCTGATATTGCTGATAAAGAACCTTCGGAATTTATTTCTGATCTTTTTTCTAAAGGCGATAGTAAGCAAATATCTGAACGCGTTCTTCTAATTTTTGAATTTGCTTTCAATAATTTGGAAGACATCCCAAATCCAAAGGACGAAAATTTATCTATCCAGGTATATATTTTACTAAAAATTTTAATTTACGCCCTAAATAATAAGTTAATAACAAATAGAATCGCTAATTTGTATTCTAAGAATGCGTATAACAAGATGGAAAGAGATAACAGCGAATCGGATCTTTACAATATATGTTTAGATTTAGAATTGAGAGTTAATTTTTATGATCCTCCAGAAAAATTTGGGATTAAGATATTAAAAGATAATCGAGAGAGAAAAATTACCAATTTTACTATTTATTATATTGATTATCTTAAACTTGCTTCAAAGTTAAGGGACGATTATAGAAAACTAACCCATAATTCATTAAAAAATGGTTATGTGTATATTCAGAATAGAAACTTAATGCGTTTGATACAAGAGTATGTTAGAACCAAAATCCTTGTTGAAGAAACGGAAGATAAAGCATCTTTAAAATCATTTCTTGAAGAAGTCCTTAAAATTCAAGAATTTAAAGAACTATATGAGAAAATCAAAAATATTTGGGCAAAAAAAGAAGAAGATTTTGATTTTAGTTTTAAAATCGATATTACCAATAAAACAGATATTTTGAAGCTTTATCCTCCATGTGTACTTGAAATTTTAAAAAAAGCTAAAGAAGGACAAAATTTAGTGCATCATGAACGACTCTTTATAGTTTGGTTTTTACTCGCTTTAGAGTATCCAGTTGAACATGTTGTAGATATTTTTTCCACTTTACCCGATTTTGATCGAGAAAAAACTAATTATCAAGTAGAGTATGCAAAGAAAAAAAAATATACTCCATATCAGTGTTCTACTTTGCAATCAATTAGTCTTTGTAAGAAAGAGAAGTATAAAGATACGCTGTGTTTAGAAGGATATGGTTCTATTGAACCATCTGAGAGAAAGAAATTAAAACATCCTTTAGCGTATGTCAGGATAAAACAATACAGAGATGAGAAAGAAGGAGAATTCCTTAAAAGTAAGGAGAAAAGAGAACAAGAGGAATCACAGAAAAAAAATGAATGACATCATATATTTAAAAAAGTTATTCCAAGCGTATTACCAAGAAAAACAATTTGAATTCCCAAAAGTAAGTTCGTTCAACTTACGAGAATTTGGTTTAATCCCTTGGGAAAAAAAAGTTTATATGAAGAGACATATGAGTTTTGAAAACCCAGATGTTTTAAAAAGTTATCTTATAACGGATGCTCCGAGGCACTTGTATTCCAGTGGTTCACTTTATCTAAAACCTGATGCACCAGACATGAACAAAAAAGATTACCAGGGGTGTGATTTTATAATTGATATTGATGTTGATCACTTCTATACTCCATGTAAAGATAAACATGATCTGTGGATTTGCAAAGATTGTGGAAATGAGGGGACCGGTATGCCCCAAACCTGCCCAAATTGTAAGGGTTCAAAGTTTACTAAAATCAGCTGGGTATGCAATCAATGTTTAGATGTTGCTAAAAACGAAATCACCAAGTTATTATTCAATTTTCTTATACCCGATTTTGGAATTGACGAGAAGTATTTGAAAATTGCGTTTTCGGGTCACAGAGGATATCACCTTAAAATTGAAAGTGAAGACCTAAGAACGCTCAACAGTGAGGAAAGAAGAGAAATTGTTGAGTATGTTAGTGGAAAAAATATAAATTTTGAAGTTTTAGGATTAAGTGAAAAATCTAGCATAATCTATGGATTGTTGGAGGAAAATATTGGGTGGTCCCAAAAAATAATGAAAAAAATTATTGAAGTATTAAATAAGCCGACAAAACAAATCGAAACTTTACTTCTAGACAAAAATCATTTTGGTTTTAATTCTAATGTAGTTACAAGTTTTTTAAAATATAAAGATGATTTCTTAGAGCTAATTACTAAAGGAGAAAGAAGTGTTTGGGCTATTGAAGGCTTTGGTTTAACGAATTGGAAGAAACTTCTAAGAGGAATTGTTCACCTAATAGGAATTGAATTAGATGAGCCGGTATCAATAGACATACATAGACTCATACGATATCCTGGATCGTTACATGGAAAAACAGGATTTAAAGTTCAAGAAATTGAATTAAATGAGCTTGATGATTTTAACCCTTTAGATGAATCTAAGGAGAAGTTAGATCCAATCGTGTTTAAAAGTAAGAAAAATTTGACCCATAAATTAGAAATAGTGGAAAATAAATTACCAATCACTTCAATCAAGGGCGAATCGTTTGGGCCCTATATCAAAGGTGAAATAATAGAAGTTCCTCACCACTTTGCGGTTTTTTTATTGTGTAAAGAAGTTGCTAAAACGATTTAGGATAAAATAATATTTGTTCCTATCCTTCATTAATATAACATATTTCAATTGTCTGAGACTTATGGATTTAAAAAAAGATTACGATAAACTTTATCAACATTGGCTTAAAGAATTTGAGCAACCCGAGTTGACTCATTTAACCCAAGAAATATTTGATAATTACAAAAAAAGTTTAAATTACATCACTCAATATCAGATAGAGGAAAAACCCAAAGTCGAAATCTCATTATTTATCTCATACAAAAAGCGTTTCACTTATTTATTTAACGATTTCTTAAAAGTTCGGGAAGTAAAAATACTTAATTCAGCATTATCTCTTAAAGATATTGATCTAAATGGCGTAATAGAGGCTGAAAAATTATTCTTTCAAAATTTAGTTAGCACGATTAAAGGATATAAAAAACTTAAAAAGCTTGCTCTTTACGAGGATAAGAAACCAATTGAGATAGGAGAGATTTTATTGGACGAAGAAAAACCGGATAACGTTCCCATTATAGAGGAATCCACCGAAGAACATTCAATTGAAACAAGTAATAACGCTCAACTTGAAAAAGTAGAAAACGGTCAACCTAACCTAGAGGATGAATATAATTATATGCTTATTCGATTTAACGAGCCTTCTCCGCCTTTAGTAGGGATTGACCTTATTAATTATGGACCCTTTCAGGTAAATGATATTACAAATATGCCCTATAAAAATGCGAAAATCCTAATTTACGAAAAAATAGCAGAAAAGATCGAATTATCTTAATTATCTTTAAACTTCTTTTTAAACTCCTCTTTAAAGTAGACCATTCGATATTTTGAATATTTATCGATAGGAGAGTATTTTGGAGGAAATGGGTTAATTAAAGTACCTCCACAGTGTTTACACACAGATTTTGCATTGATCAATCCATACTCTCTACATTTACTACATTTTTGAAGGTATTTCGTCATCGTTTTAGTTATAAAAAAATCGTTAAGTTTTAATCTCTAATAAATTCAAATGAACCATTAGTTTTTTGAGTGGTTGATTCAAGAACTTCAAGGGCATCTGATAGAATACTTTCTGCGTCGAGATAATCTTTAGTAACAATTTTTAATCTATAATAAGGCGCACCCAGATACGATAAACTTAATTTACGCGTTTCTACTGGTTTATCGATTACATTCACAACTTCATTCAAAGTTTCTTTTAGTTTAGTAATTCCATCTCCGCTTTTATTGATAAGTTTTAGTTTACCGATTATGCTTACTGTAGAAATCTCAACATTTTCGTCTACAATTTTCAAATAAGCATCTTTAACATGATCTGGAGCGTCAGTAAGGTCATTTAAAATTTCTTCTCCCTCTTCTTTAAGCGCTTCAATAGCTTCTTGGTAAAAATCAAATTGTTCTTTTATAGGCCAACCTATTAACTCGTAAGCTTGCTCTAAGGTTAGATCAATTCCTTCCGTTTCTGTTAAAAACTGCAGGAGAATCTCAAATTTATTTGCATATTTATGTTCTTTTGCTATCAAAGCTTTCTGGGCAGAATTGACGCGTCTTAAGGAGAGATCAATTTGTCCTTTATCAGGAACAACTTTCACAACTCTCAATACTACTCTCTGACCAACCCTCACAATACTTCTAATATTCCTAACCCATCTACTTGAAATTTCACTAATATGAATCATTCCTCTTGCAGTTTCTTCCGATGGGAGGCCATCGTAATCTGGTAAATCCACATATATATATTGTTGTTGGATATCGACAACGCGCGCCATGATAAACGCGCCTTCTTTAGGAAACGGATTTCTATTCTTGACCATGATATCTACAAACTTTTTATTTTTTTTGTTATTACTATGTAATTTAACGAATTATAACTTTTTACTTTTATTATGCAAATATTAGAAAAAGGTTTTTTTTTACTGTTCTCTATCAAATTTATAGTATAGAACAAAATAAAAAGTGATCTAAAAATACCAAACTGGATCGTGCACAGTAAATGGGCAAAAAAAGCAGGAATTGACAAATTTATCGCTGATTTTGTAAATAGAAACATTGATTATGGAACTTCTTGGGCATTTACTGAAGGTGATAATGAATTTTATGTGGAGGAATACGAAAGTGCTGTAGCAAAGCAGTTAAATTTTTTTCATCAGAAAGATTTAGACAATGAAAATAACCACAAGTCATATGTTAAAGCATATTACCTGCACCACTTATTAGATTACTTTAGAGAAACGAGAATAAACATATATGAGATAAATTTTGTTTTCGATCAATTTTTAAAAGAAAAAATTGAAACTGAAACCATAAATGCTGAAGGGAATAAAATTAATTTCTTGAAAGAAATTCATCAAATTTTCGATGTTCTAAGAAAAAATAAAGACGAATTATACTCAGATCTTAAAGGGGAGTATTTTACTAATTAATATTTTGGAAAACATAAATCATCTCTTACTCAACAAATTTATCTAGTGCTTCCTTTCGAAGTAATGCTAGAATTTATAGTAAAAAATATATATTTGATATCATTAAGGATTATATATTTGATATCATTAATCTAAAATTATTATTTATAATTTCATATTAAATTATCAAACCTAATAATAAGTAGAGGAAATTGATTTAAAATGCCAACTGATAAAGAACATTTAAATCTTGTTATAATAGGTCATATAGATCACGGCAAATCCACCATGATGGGTGCAATGCTCATCAAAACTGGGGCAGTAACCGACAGAGAAGCACGAGAACTTGAAAAATTAGCAAAAGAAAACGATAGAGAATCTTGGTCATACGCTTATGTCTTTGACAGGTTAAAAGAAGAGCGAGCACGTGGTATTACTATTGATTTAGCATTCCGAAAGTTCGAAACGAGTAAAAAATACTTCACCATTATTGACGCTCCTGGCCATGCTGATTTCGTAAAGAACATGATCACTGGAGCCTCTCAAGCTGACGCCGCAATTTTAGTCGTTTCTGGAAAGAAAGGAGAAATGGAAGTAGGTATTGCAGCCAATGGTCAAACTCGAGAGCACGCTTATTTAGCCCAAACTTTAGGTGTTAAGCAATTGGTCGTTGCTGTTAATAAAGCAGACGCCTATGATTATAGCGAGGCGCGTTATAATGAAGTAAAAGATGCTGTCTCTGATCTCCTAAAAAATATCGGTTTTCCGGTCAAAAAAATTCCGTTTGTCCCTGTTAGTGGTATTAAAGCAGAGAATTTGACGGAAAAAAGCGATAAACTTTCATGGTACGACGGTCCAACCTTAATTGAAGCGATTGATTCCTTTGATATGCCTCCAAAACCTACTGGTAAGCCACTACGAGTTCCAATTCAAGACGCATACAGTATTAAAGGTACTGGAGTTGTCCCTGTTGGAAGAGTAGAAACTGGCGTATTGAAGAAGAATGATAAAATTGTTATCATGCCAACTGGCTTTCAAGGCGAAATAAGAAGCATCGAAATGCATCACGAAGAACAAGACTCTGCCGAACCTGGTGATAACATCGGATTTAGCATTAGAGGAATTACTATGGAGGATGTTGGTCGTGGCGATGTCATGGGCCATCCGAAGGATCCTCCAACTGTAATCACTCCAAAGGGGAACTGGACAGGACAAATAATTGTTATTTGGCATCCAACAGCAATTGCTCAAGGATACACTCCTGTAGTTCATGCTCATACAGCTCAAGTAGCCGCCAAGTTTATTGAGTTAAACAAAAAGTTAGATCAGAAGACTGGTGCCGTAATCGAGGACAATCCGAAATTTCTCAAGAAGAACGAAGCAGCTTTAGTTAAATTGCAACCGATCAAGAAACTTTGTTTAGAACGCTATCATGAGTTTCCGGAACTTGGAAGATTTGCGGTAAGGGATATGTCTAGAACTTCATGTGTAGGTATTGTGAAGGATTTAGAAACAGGAGAAGAATAAAATATAAAATTCTGCTTTTATTTTTAATTTTATTTTACTATTTTTTTAGTTTTTATTATAATTAATTAAAGCCTAATGTAAACTTACATTTTGAGGTTTTAGGAATTCTATATCAACCATGTAAAAAATAGGAACGCCTCGATTAAGAAATATGAGATTAAGGCGATTTAATAATTTCAACTAGAAAAAATTTTAAAAAATAAAAAGGATGTTCAAGGGAATCTTACGGATATCCCTGTCTTCTTTTTCGCGGTCCATTGCTTCATCTCTTCGTAGCATTGGAAGCAAAACCACGCTTTTTCGATTGGATTGTAAGTCATGTTTTTGCCTGTTGCAGGACACCGATAACATACACAAATGGAATTTTTGACTATTTCTTTGTTCTTATCCATTTGACTACTTAATCTAATCCGTTCGCTCTTTTCTTTTTCAGAATAAGTGCTTGGATGCCTTGGTCTTCCCTCTTCATCATAGCTTAAATTAGTTTCTTTGTCGTTAAGTAAATTCCACTCTCTACTTGCCCATCTCATGAGCAATAAGCGTAAATTATTGCGAATTTTACGCAGTTGTGGATTATTGATTAAAATTGATCTTTTCTTCTTCACAAGTATTAAACCTCGACAAGCATATTTAAATTTTACGAGGGTTACGGATTATGCGAAAAGTGCCACTCCCACCCGACCACATCTGAGTATCCACCAACTCCAAACGGTCTCATTGGCCTAGTAAACAAGATAAGGCTGCGTCCCTTGTCTTGAAGGATAGTTATTGTCTAAAAAGATTATTATTAACTTTATATTTAAAAGTTTTTTTATGAGAAAAATTTATGTGGAGATATTTACCTAACAAAAATCAATAATTTCGAAAATTTCAAAGTATACGAGATGAAAATCAGGTGAGAAAACAGCTAAAATTGTTTGACTCGATCTCTTCAGGAGAAGAATCTTCAACCAAATAGAATATCACCAGCATGCGTGGGAATTGTAAAAGACCTTGAGACAGGGGAAGAATAAAGAAACAATCTTTCTTTGATTTTTTTAATTAATATTTAATTTTAATTTATTTTTATTTGCTTTTTTCTGGTAATCCAATTTCTATTAGTTTTATAATTTCATGTTATGTGAATATTATTTTCATTTTTGTAAGATTATTTGCCTTTTCTAATTATTATAAATCGTAATTAGAAAGGGTTAATTTTGTTAACAACCAAGAAGAAGATATGTTTGATAGGGGAACAGTCTGTTGGAAAATCATCGCTTTTGTCTTTGTTGCAGGGGAGAGAGGTCTCCGAGGAAAGAACTCCTACAGTAGGTCTAGAAGTGGAAGATTCCATCTTGAACGGTCAAAATTGTTCAGTTTGGGATTTAGGAGGCCAGAATAGGTTTAAGTTTATGTGGCAGGATTTTCTCAGAGGAGCTGGTTTAGCAGTGATCGTGTGTGATTCTACTGAAAAAAATGTAGAGCAAACAAAGGAAATCTATAATAGGTTTGAACGTAGTTTAGGAACTAAAATCATAGCAATCGCAAATAAGCAAGATCTACCTGGTGCCTTAAGCGCTAAGGAAATCCAGAAAAAATTAGGCGGTGTTAAAACGTACGGAATGTCAGCTATCAGACCTGAGTTACAACAAAGGATGAGAGAAATTTTAGAGTATGAGATTCATACCAAATAAAACTTTATTATAAAGCTTTTCCTATTATGTGAGCAAGGCGCACGGGTTCGGGGATTTTTGAATCGATGCAAACTTTTTGAAATAAAGAATTAACATCTGTATATGAAATTCCTTTAGAATGAAAAAACACTTTTGATAGCCCTCCCGCTGTTTCAGTTACAGTTTCATACAAATTACCTGCATTTACAATTTTTCGTAATTTAGCTATGTTATTTTGTGGGAATTTTTTTAAAATTGCTTTTTTAACTGCATCAAGATCCACTTCTTTTTCAGTTACAGCAATAATTGGTTTATTCGTAGCGTTGTAGATTTCTTCTAAATCAATTATGTTAAAACCACCAAAAGTAATAGTATCGGTAATTATGAATTGCACGTGTTTTTCATTTTGCCTTATAAGTTCGATTAAAACTTCCGTAGCATCATCTCCATCAATAGTTATTTCTTTTTTGACCATGCTAACCATTCTCGTACCTTGACACACTACTCCAATTAAATCAGTCGTGTGTGATTCAGAACCAAATTTAAATTTCGCATCGTCTACTCCAATTGTTATTGGGAATTCTTTCATGCTCAGCTCTCGGGTAGAAACTTTTTAATGTGTAACAGCAGTTTAGTGAAGGCAATCGTTGCGTTTTGAATTTCCTCGCTTCTAATGTATAGATCACCACTTAAAGAATCGGCGAGAAAATTAACCATATCCTCTATCGTCATTTTATCACAAAACCATACGTATGCAATAAGTGCCTCAACGGTGTCAGCAAGGTCGTGAGCGTCTGCCCTACTTTTTGAAAATTTTTTCATATCGGCTTTTTTTAGAGCTTCTGACAGAATTTTTTTACTTACTTTTAATCCCGTTCTTATACTCTTATTGTTTTTGTTAACTTTAGTTAAAAAAATAGATTTTGCTATTGAGTAAGTAAGATTAACTACACCGTCTCCTATTTTCGCTAACCCTTTATCTGTCCCTATCGACTTACAGGTTAGAATGGAATTTATATCCTTTAACAAAAAATCGTATGGCATTAAGAATAGAAGAGCAGTAATTTCTTATAAAGTTTTCATACAAATACAAAAAAGAGAGGTTTACATGAGTTTTTTAAACACTTTTTCGACTTTTCCAACTTCTGTTCTCAAGGTTTCTATCGTCTTGTAAAGAATTTTTTTTATTTCATAGCCATCTTCCAACCTAATGAATATTTCTGGAGGAACTAATTTGGTGATTTTATACGCTGCTGAATTTACACCTTCAGTTTCTAATAGAAGTTTAACAAAAATGTTACAAAATCCGTGCGATTGGCCTTCTACGGATAACGTGTAATCATCGTCCCTAAAACCTTTTTTTAAGCCTAGTGTTAAAAATTTATAAGTTTGTTCGGGTTCGGGTTCAATTTCAAAACCTTCTTCTTCATCTTCGTCCTCATCGTCAACTACATCTATAGAGACTGATTCCTCTTTTATTTTTGAATCATCTGATAAATCTGGATAGTGACTTTCTATCTCTTCATCATCAAGTAAGTCTTTTTCATCAGTATCTAAATTTTCATCTTTCGATTCAGCTTTTTTTTTTGCCAAAATAATCCACCAAAACTAAGTTCTCTAATCTATAATTAAATAAATGTTTTTTGGTTTTAAAACAATAACTAGATAAGCATCTTTATAAATATTGGTTAGCTAGCTCCCTTAATCTTTCACTTGCTAAATATTGAAGGTCTCTTGGTCCAAATAATGTGATTTTAATTACTTTTCCATCCACTTTACAATTTAGATTAAGATAATTTATTTTTTTTTGAACTTCTTCAAGAAATTTTACAATATTCGCTAACTCTCCTCTTGAATTATAGAAATTCATAACTTTTCTGCCTCCACGGTTACCCAAAATAAATCCTCATTGTTTATTTCTATTCATCTAAACATGTATTAAAAAGAAGTTAACCGATTTAGTATCTTAGATTTTCTTTAACATTTCCATAATCGCTAGCTAATTTCCTATTTTCAGTGTTTCCACATCGTGAACATTTCAACTTATTTTGTCCTATTTTCTCAAGAGTTGATCCACATATGCTACAATCAGCATGGATAACACCTAGATCATTACCTACGGTGCTCAAGCTGTATTCATTTTGTTCTTGCTTAATAACTTTAGCTCTGACAATATCGGTAATTTGATATGCATCTGCGATTTTTTCAATAAACTTATGGGATATATTAGATACATGGATATTGCCAAAGTAAGAACTATTAAAATGAATTTTATTATTGATAGTAGCAAAACTAATACCAACTGAATAAAGTCTTAGAAATTGAATCGTTCCTATTATAATATCGTTAATTTTTACTATTTTTCGATCTTCGTCTTGGTGACTTTTAATCTCTATAGCTCTTCGTTGTTTATCGATACTGACTATTCCTGTTTTAGTGGCAAAAATTTGGCCATCTCTTACGAAAGTAGACTTTTTATCCGGTAAGTATTCTTCTACAACACCTAAATATTGACCCGTAAGAACTATTTCATTATTTTTCTTAGATTCTTTCATAAATTTCAACAAAAATCTTTTAATTTCTCTATTTAATTATTATTAATTAAAATAATTAAATTTTTTCATAATTTTTCATAAAATATATTATGGAGAACAGATTTTAGGCGATTACGATAAACAAGAGAGATTTAATATCGTTACTTCAGCAAACTGAAGGATTTTCGAATCCTATTATAGAGTTAGAACAATATTGCATTGATGCAAAAAGTGCTGTCGACATTGTTTTCTTCGCAGGAGTCGAATTTAACGACGTTAAAAACCGGTTGATTTTGGATTTAGGGGCTGGAACCGGAAGATTATCAATAGCGTGTGCGTATCTCCAAGCTCATTATGTAGTAAGTGTAGACATAGATTTCAATGCTTTAAAGATATTAAAAAATAACATCCGTAGATACGGTTTAGAATCTATTATCTCCCCTATCTGTTCTGATATAAATCAATTTGAACTTTTTCGAAATGTGAATCCAGAGGGGCTTTTTATTACTACTATTATGAATCCTCCTTTTGGAGTCCAAAAAAAAACTGCTGATCGCTTTTTTTTAGCGAAAGCGTTTAACATCTCACAGGTTGTATACTCGATACATCTCGCAAATCCAAATGTACACCAATTTATCTCGACATTTGTAAAAAAATATAATTGGGAGATCGATTATGTATTTCCTTATCACTTGAAGCTTAGTAAGACATATCAATTTCACAAACAAAAAACTAAATCAATTAATGTAAATATTTACAGATTTAAAAGAAAAAGAGAGAGTTAAGAAAAATTACATGTAACTCTTCCACGAATCAAATTTTTTGGGGTATTTTGCTTTAGAACCTAATGCTTCTTCTATGCGAAGTAGTTGATTAAATTTACAGGTTCTATCGCTCCTACATGTGGCACCTGATTTCATTTGTCCCGTACAAAGACCTGTAGCTAAATCTGCAATAAAACTATCTTCAGTTTCCCCTGAACGGTGCGATACCATTACATTGAACCCACTATTAAATGCCATTTTAGCCGCTTTTATTGCTTCCGTTAGGGATCCTATTTGATTAACTTTTAGTAATAAGGCATTACCTGCTTTTTCATCTATCGCTCTTTTCAATATTTTTATATTCGTAACAGTAAGATCGTCGTCGACAATTTGGATCGATCTATCAACCTTAGCTGTTAGGTTTGAAAAAGATCTAAAATCTTTCTCATCAAATGGATCTTCAATGGATTTAAATGGGTATTCGTGTATTAAATTCAAGTAATATTCCATTAGTTCCTCATTTGTGAGATTTTTCCCGTCAATGTTATACATTCCATCTTCGTAAAATTCACTTGCTGCTGCGTCCATTCCAAGTACGAAATCGGTGCCCATCATAAAACCTGCCGCTTCGATAGCTTCTATAATTATATCTACAGCCTCCGTAGTTGTCGATAAATTTGGAGCGAATCCCCCTTCGTCGCCTACATTAATTGCGGAAGCGCCATAATTCTGTTTCAGTAGCTTTTTTAAGTTTTGATAGACTTCTGCGACATTTTGAATTGCGTTTGAAAATGAATCAGCACCTATAGGTAAAATCATAAATTCTTGTATAGCTAAGTCATTTCCAGCGTGTTCTCCCCCGTTAATTATATTACATGACGGTATTGGTAATAAAAAGTCTTCCCTTGATTTTCCATATGCTAATTCGTAGAGATAATAATATAAGGGTTTCTCAGATAGATACGCAGCTAACTTTGAAACAGCTAAAGATACTGAAAGTATTGCATTGGCACCTAAGTTGCTTTTGTTTTCCGTGCCATCAATTGCTATCATCTCCTCGTCAATATTGGTTTGTTCTCGAACATCAAAACCTTGTAGTTTATTACTTATTATAGAGTTTACATTAGATACTGCACTAGTAACATGTTTACCCAAGAAAGCGTCTCCTCCGTCTCGTAATTCTAAAGCTTCCATAATTCCCGTTGATGCTCCAGAAGGAACTGCAGCTCTTGAATAAGTTTTTCCCGCAAACACGTCAGACTCGACGGTAGGGTTTCCCCGTGAATCTAAAATCCATCGAGATTTAATTTTCGTGATTTTATAATCTGTCATTGTATCGTTTCTTCATCCATTTTTTAAAGTTGTATATAATAATAAATAAAGAAACTTTAATTCTTAATAGTATTTTTTTATTTATTATTTGTAAATCTATTTATATTTGGTGTTACATTGTCAGTTGAAAACAAACCATGGGTGGAAAAATACAGACCTCGCTTATTAGGTGATGTGGTTAACCAAGAAGGAATTATTAAACGATTGAAGCAATTCGTAAAGGATAAATCGATGCCACACCTTATATTCGCTGGTCCCGCCGGTACTGGTAAAACTACTTCTGCATTAGCAATGGTCAGAGAATTATACGGTAATAAAAAAGCAATTAATCTTACATATTTAGAACTGAATGCAAGTGATGCTAGAGGTATAGATGTTATAAGAACATATATCAAGGATTTTGCTAAAGCTAAACCTCCTTCCATTATATCCTTTAAAATTCTAATTTTAGATGAAGCAGATAATATGACAGCACCAGCCCAACAGGCTTTAAGGAGAACAATGGAAAAGTATACGCGGAACTGTAGAATGATATTAATTTGTAACTATTCTAATAAAATTATTCCACCTATCCAATCTAGATGCGTTGTTTTCCGCTTTTCATCTTTGAGAAACGAAGATATTAAAAGCCGTGTCAAATTCGTTGCTAGCAAAGAGGACATAAGCATTAGCCCTGATGGTTTAAACGCTTTAGTTGATGTATCTAAGGGAGATTGCCGAAGAGCTATAAATTACCTGCAATCATGCGGAACAATCTCTAAAAATATTGACCAAGATGTGGTTTTCCGGGTTGCTGGAGAAGTCCCACCCGAACGGATCAGAGTTGTCCTTAAAACAGCTCTTAAGGGGCAATTACAATTTTCACTAAAATTGTTAAATGATATAACAAGAGAGTATGGATTGTCAGGCATAAATATCATTAAGAATTTACATCGAGAAATTTACGATTTAGATGTGTCAGAAGATGTAAAAATAGAGCTAACTAAAATCCTTGCGGAGTTCGAGTACCGCTTAAGTCAAGGAGGCACGGAAGAAATTCAATTACAGGCCCTTCTCGCTAATATTGTTACGCTGCATAAGACTGAATAATTTCTGTTTGGTTGAAAATTTAATTTCCTGTCGCAGAAAGAATTTATTCATTCTCTCTTTTGATTTGGCATCAATTGTAAATTGCATTTTTTTTCCGTAATTAATATCCCATAAAATTAATCCTAAGGGATCAGCGGGTTGATAGGAGTAAGTTCTGGAGGGATTAAATAAATCTAAAAACTCTTCAAATGTAATTATTTCTAAACCAAGTTCAAAGATTTTAGCAATCATTCTTCTAATTTGTTGTCTTAAAAAAGCCCGACTCTTGAAATCGAAAATTAGGAAATCACCGTCTAATCTCAAAGATGCTAACATAATGTCTCTAATCGTTTTTTCATTATCTTTCTCTGGTTTGAAAAAGTTTCTAAAATCGTGTCTTCCCTCAAATGTTCTACACGCTTTAATCATTTCGTTTAGGTTATTTGAGGCTATTTTTCTACGAAAGTTAATTGAATAGGGAACAATATACTTGTAATGTCGATACAATGCATTGTATCTTGATAAAAAATCTATTGGTACTTCGGAATACCCCCAGATTCCTATATTTTTTGGGAGAGCTGTATTGATCTCCATTAAAATAGGTTTTTTTTCTGTCTCAAAAGAAAAAGTAGATCCACGGGCTGAAACGTACTTATCGGTTCTGCTTGCTACTTCGAAACCCGATGTCTTATCATCTTTTATATATTTTCGCTCCTTTAAGGCGCTCAATAGACATTCTTCAACAGTTAAATAATCAGGTTGGCGTTGAGAGCCATGATATTTTTTCGACCCTATGTAATAGAATTTAAAGATATACCTCGTTTTTTCCATTCCTATTAATTACAGCATTAAAATTTTAATAATTTTATGCTTGAAATAGGATTTTTATAATAATTGAATTTTGTTTGTGTTAAAATATCAAGACTAATTAATTTGTTAAAAAACAATCTTTTAATGTTTTAAAATCTTTTAAATTTCATAACGATTATACCGTTTAACAATAATATAGAAGAAAAAATATGTCCTTTATTTACCCATCTTTAAAAAATTTCAGAGATCGCGCAAGAGCAACCATAACAGTAAAAACATTTAACATCGTGTTTTTCTTAGCTCTCTTTTTAGTTGTGTTTTTAGCCATTTTAATAAGACTTTCACCAATTATATCTGGTAATTACCTTATAAAAGCATTTGACCCATGGATTCAATATTACAACGCAGAATATTTATCAACGCATTCTGTATTTGAATACTTTAATTGGCACGACATAAAAAGTTGGTTTCCTGAAGGTTTTTCCCGGGGGACCCTTAGACCTGGACTAACTTTCACTGTAGTAGCAATTTACCAAGCTTTTAATTTTATAGGGATTCCAATATCTTTATATGATATATGTTACTTTTTTCCAGCGATTATGGGGGGAGCATCTGTTTTTGCTATTTATCTGGTAGGGAAAGAAGCGCTCGATCGAAGATGCGGATTAGTCGCTGCATTTTTTTTAGCTTTTAACCCTGGTTTCATGCAACGAACGACGGCAGGGTTTTTCGATAATGAAACTATCGGTGTTTTTGCTGCTTTAATGGCTTTTTATTTCTTTATTAAAACAGTGAGAACAGGGAAATTCTATCATTCTGTTTTAGGTGGCATCTTTTCTGGTTATTTAGCTTTAAGTTGGGGAGGTTTTAACTTCGTTTTTTTAATTCTTCCTATTATAGTTGCAATTATGATTTTACTGAAGAAATACGATTCTAATATTTTAATAGCCTATGCGGGAATCGAAGGAGTTGGGTTACTTGTCTATGCTATAAGTTTTACATTCCCATATAGTTCTTTCTTAACTAGTGTGGAGCTTGGAGCAGTTTTTTATTTTACTATTTTTCTAGCCATATTTCATATTTTATATACAAATAGAAACAAACTTTCTCGTCTATATAATGGTTTAATCAACACCATAAAGTGGGCATTGATACCCGTAATCACCATTTTCGGCGTTATTATATGGGTTGCTCCAGATTTAATTCCTTTTGGGTTCGGAGGACGATTAGTGAGTGTATTAAGTCCTTTAATTAGAGATTCTATTAGTGTTACAGCTTCCGTGGCTGAACATATGCCAAGTTCATGGAGTGTGTTTTACTATAATACTTTGATTCCTCTGACTCTTTTACCTCTTGGATTATTTTTCTTATTTAAACGAGCTAATGTCGCCGATATCCTATTACTCACTTTCTTACTTTTGATTTTTTATTTTACTGGCAGCATGATTCGAATAATATTATTATTTGCGCCCGCAGCATGCTTAGTGGGTGCATATGGATTAGTTAATGTTTTAAAAATTTTTGGCAGTTTCTATGGAGAAAAAAGAACAGGTGTTAGTAGAAAACGAAAGCGCCAAGTAAAACGGATGGTTGGAAAATCTGAAATTGGTGCTGTTTATTTCATTGTTGGGATTATGTGTATGGCTCAAGTTATGCACGCTTCTAACATTGCTTTAACTCAACTGTCGCAGAGTCAATTGGCGCCAGGAGGACAAATACACGATTGGGAAGAAACTCTAACATGGATGAAAACAAATCTGCCTGGTACATCCGTTGTTGTCTCGTGGTGGGATTATGGTTATTGGATAACCCCCATAGGAAACATGACAACGGTTAACGATAATGGAACAATCAACCAAACTCGAATGGGTATGACAGGAATGGCAATGATGCAAACAAACGAGATTTATAGTGCTAAAGTGTTTAGAGCGTTACAAGCAGACTATGTCTTAGTCTATTTTGGAATGCTGTATCCTAATTTAGGAGGGGATGAAGGTAAATGGCCTTGGATGGTAAGGATCTGCAACGATAACTACCAGAGCTATAAGAATTATGGCATGGAAGAGGATAATTGGGCTTCGAATTCTGTATTCGTTGAAGATGAATATTTTAACTCAACCACGGGAAGCCCCACTTCAAAATGGTTCCAAAGTCAGTTAGTTAAATTAATGTTCTACGGAAATCCAACAGCTCCTCCATCAGATCCTAATAACCCCCAAACATTTACTGAATACTACCAAAGTCAAGTTAATACATTAACAGACGACCAAGGAAACCCATATACCACACATATACCAATTGATGGATTATATGAATTCAATGTTTTTAAGTACGCATATATCTCGACAAATGGAATGGTAAAATTGTTCAAACTTGATTATACTGCTTTAGAATCTAGTTTTCAAATACAAAATCCAGAAGTATTCGATACTGGTTATGCTACTTTCAAATTGAAAAACACAGGTTCAAAAGATTTAACGATTAGCGATATTAAGATAAACGGTGAGAGTTACGATTTTAACCTGGGTAAAGGTATCGAGACAAATATATTAAACTCTAACGAGGAAGATTTAGTTTGGGTAGACATTAAATCTAGTGGAAATTCTTTTGAAATAAATGATGTGGTAAACATTGAAGTAGAAGCTCAATCAATTGCAGTTGATTCTTCACCTTTCACTTTCACGAACGATACAAGCAATCTGTTTGTAAAAGAAGCTAGGGAAGGAGATATTAGGATTAATAAAATCAGCAGTAATGTCGTTCAAATAGATTCGTCGTTGAGTGAAATAAATCTCGAAATTGAAAACACGGGACTAAGTACAGTAATCTTGAAAGATTTCTATATCGATAATGAAAATAATACTCTCAACAATATAAATTATGTTTCAGGAACTCCAATTTTAGAACCGGGTCAAATAGCAAGTGTTAATATCGCAAATACTCTCTATCCGTTTTATCCATTAAGAACTGAACACAAAATAGGCGTAGCTACCCCTAATGGTATCACAGACGAGTTAATACTCACCTCAAATTATGATGGGTTTAAAATTTCTATTCTTGAAGAAAGCAGAATAGCCTCCCCAGAAGCATTAATTGCTACACAAACTGATTTTCGAAATCACGTTCCAATTAATCTCGAAAAAACATTTGCGTATACTTATGATAATGGAACAACTCACGTAAACTTAATGGTTAAAAATACCGGAGATATTATACTAGGACTAGATTCGATTTATCTTTCTACTTCTTCAAGTTGGACATCCATATTGAATTTTGGGGCCTTTAATTTAAATCCTGGACAAGAAAGAAGTCTTACTATAACAGCCTCAGATTATTTAACAGGCATTGAAGTAAACGATGAGATAGGAATTATTGTGACTGCGAATTTCGATGGTGATACCAAAGCTTCTGATATTGGATTTGTTCACACAATTATAGACAAACCAGATATTGAAATCATTGATTCCGTAGAAGGACATGTTGCTTCCTTTATAGCTGCTAACGAAACAGGCAAAATTTTGATCAAAAACACGGGAGATGAAGAGATTACATTAGATAAAATATATCTGAATAGTACAACGAGCTTATCCTTTACAAACGATGTAATATTTGAATATGGAGATATTACTCTCGATATACAAGAATGTGCTTTAGTTTCTTTCAATATCACGGGCTTAGCGTTAAATTCCACTAATATTGTTAATGTAAACATAACTACAAACTCTTCTGCTCAATATAACATGGACTTTCCCGTATTTGTAGATTCAACATTTTACGAAATAAATATCGATGATACTGAAACGACTGCCACTATTGGCGGCTTTGTTGATATAAAAATTGACAACGAAGGATTGTTTAATCTTACAGTGGAATCCATTTACATTAATAATACATTTATTTCGTTGAGTAATTTTGATGTAGCTACTTATGATATTGAAGCAGGAGATTCAATTATATTTACGATCAGCACGGATGATCTTGAAACTATAATCGGATTAGTAAGTAATGGCGAAATTTTAAACATCTTAGTTCGGACCAAGGAAGGCGCAGAGGATATACACGACGAAATCGTTACCACTTAAATCCTTACTTTTTATTTATAACAGTAATAAAAATAAACTATGTTACATTAAAAAATCTATAGACCTATCGTCTATAAATTAAGTTTAACTTCATCTTTAATTAATCTTTAAATTTTGGTGTCTAAATTATAATATCCAATTTCAAAATTGAATCTAGTTTCAAACCTAGCGGAGATCAACCAGAAGCAATCAAGAAACTAGTCGGTAACATAAAAAACGGAAACCGCTTTCAGACGCTATTAGGCGCTACCGGTACGGGGAAAACATTCACTGTTGCAAATATAATTCAGAAAATTCAGAAACCTACTTTAGTTATGGCACCAAATAAAACGCTGGCAGCCCAATTATATAACGAGCTTAAAGAATTATTTCCTAAGAATGCTGTTCACTATTTTGTTAGCTACTACGATTATTATCAACCTGAAAGCTATATGCCTGTGACAGGATTATATATTGAAAAAGATTTCAGCGTAAACGAGGAAATCGAGAGATTAAGATTAGCTGCTACTCATGCAATTAGAACAAGGAACGATGTTATCATTGTTGCAACTGTATCATGTATTTATGGTATTGGTGATCCAAAAGTTTGGACCGATATTTCCCTGAACCTTGATGTTGGTCAGACTATTCAAAGGAAGGAAATAATAAAAGGATTAATCCTGATGAACTATGAAAGAAAGGATATCGAGTTTAAACCCGGCATAGTCAGAGTTAAGGGAGACATTATCGACATCTTTCCAGCGTATTTGAACAACGCAATTCGTGTTTCATTATTTGGAGATGTAATCGAGTCTATACAAGAAATTCATTATGTTTCTAATGATGTTTTAAAAGATTTATCAAATTGTAGAATATTCCCAGCTACTCATTTCATTATACCCGAAGAAAATAAAGCTAAGGCATTAATTTCAATTGAAGAAGAGTTAGAGCAGCAGATAGCCAAATTCATGAAAGAGAAGAAATATGCCGAAGCCCAATGGATTGAAAAAAGAACAAAATTTGATCTTGAAATGATGAGAGAAATGGGATGGTGTAAGGGAGTGGAAAATTATTCGAGACACCTTGATGGCAGGCCACCCGGGAGTCCACCGATGTGTTTAATTGATTATTTTCCAAAAGATTTTTTAATAGTTGCTGACGAGAGTCACATAACGATTCCTCAAATTCATGGAATGATTGGGGGAGATAGATCAAGAAAAAAGAACCTCGTTGATTTTGGGTGGAGGTTACCTTCCGCATACGATAATAGGCCTTTGACTTTTGAAGAATGGGAAGCAAAAATAAATCATATAATTTTTATGAGCGCTACTCCCGGAGGTTGGGAATTTAAAAAGAGCGGTGGAGTATCTGCTGAACAAATAATTAGACCAACTGGATTGGTTGATCCTCAGGTGGAAATTCGTCCTGCTAAAAATCAAATTGATGACTTGTTAGATGAGATAAGGAAAGTTATAACCAATAAAGGAAGAGTTTTAGTCACCACTCTTACTAAACGGATGTCGGAAGATATTGCTGAGTATTATTCTGAATTAGGGTTGAAGGTTGCTTACTTACACTCCGAAGTAGGAACTGTCGAGAGATTTGAAATATTAAGACATTTAAGAGATGGTACTCACGATGTTTTAGTGGGAATTAATCTTCTTAGAGAAGGATTAGATTTACCCGAAGTCCAATTAGTAGCAATTCTGGACGCAGATAAATTAGGATTCTTACGCGACACGCGATCGCTTATACAAACCATTGGTAGGGCTTCCCGTAACATAAAAGGTAGAGCGATATTATATGCCGATAAAATTACTCGAGCTATGAAGGAAGCAATTGAAGAAACAAATAGAAGAAGAAATAAACAGGAAGATTACAACGAGAAATTTAAAATTACACCTCAAACAATTAAGAAAAACATCTTAAATTCGCTTTCTGAGGAACATGAGTTCAAGGAAAGAGAAACAAAGAAATTAAAAAGAAATGTTAAAGATAAGATTGAAGATTTAGAAAAACAGGGAGATAAAGATTTAGTAATTGAGTATCTTGAAATCAAAATGTTTCTTGCAGCCAAAGAGCTACGGTTCGAGGATGCTGCCTATTTAAGAGATAAAATTAAAGAAATTAAGAAAGACTATAAAATAAAATCGTGAATAGTTTCATTACACATAAATTAATGGTTAACAGGAGTCATTATGAATCATAATTCTATTATTATTAAAGGAGCAAGACAAAATAATTTAAAAAATATTGATGTTATAATTCCAAGGAATAAACTAGTTATCATAACTGGAATTAGTGGTAGTGGTAAATCTAGTTTAGCAATGGACACACTGTATGCTGAAGGGCAAAGACGGTTTCTTGAGTCATTATCGAGTTATGCCCGACAATTTCTTGGAGAAATGGATAAACCCGACGTAGATTCAATCGAAGGCCTCTCTCCTGCTATAGCTATAGAGCAGAAACCGTTGTCAAAGAACCCAAGAAGTACTGTAGGAACGGTCACAGAAATATACGATTATTATAGGTTACTTTTCGCTAATGTTGGAGTTCCTCATTGCCCCATATGCGGTAAAGAAATTACGCCCCAAACACCTCAGCAAATAATCCAACAAATTCTGCAAGAACTTGAAACAAACCAAAAGTTTATCATTAAAGCGCCGATTATTCGCGATAGAAAAGGCGAATACAAAGACTTGTTAAGCGATCTTAAAAAACAAGGCTATGTCAGAGTTGAAGTAGATGGTATTCAGTATACTTTAGATGAAGAAATTCCAATGGAAAAAAATGTAAAGCATCACATCAATGTAATTGTGGATAGGCTAGTCATGAAGGATGATATCAAAACTAGATTAGCCGATTCAATAGAAACTGCCCTTGGATTAACTGATGGAATCGTGGTTGTAGAAGTTCTTAACATTGGAGAACAAATTTATTCTGAACATTTAGCGTGTGTAGATTGTGGTATTTCGTTTCCGCCTATTGACCATAAAATGTTTTCTTTTAATATTCCTCATGGAAGTTGCAAATATTGTAGTGGGTTAGGAACAGTGATGGAATTTGACTACTCCTTAGTTTTAGGAAACGATTCTAGCCTTCCACTCCAAGACACTCCTATCAGAAATATCCCTGGATTTGGGTCGTTAACGGGGTACTTTTGGCAATCATTAAACCAAGTAGCTAAACACTACAAATTTGATACTCATAAAACTGCGATAAAGGATATTGATCCTAAGAAATTGCAAAAAGTTTTATTTGGAACAGAAGAGGAAGCAATCGAATTCCACTTTGAGAGTGAAAATAACGGTTACAACAATCAAAAAAAAGATATCAAGTCTTCATCTTATCATGTAGTAAGACCCTTCGAAGGAATTATTCCGATGTTACATAGAAGATACATGGATACGCGATCCGAATGGGCTCGTGATACTTACGAAACTTTTATGAATCAAATAAACTGTCCTCAATGCAAAGGGCAAAGGTTAAAACCTGAAAGTCTTTCAGTTCTAATTAATAACATTAATATCACTGAATTATCAGATTTAGCGGTAAAAGATTCGTTAGAATTTTTCAAAGATTTACAATTAGACGAGCTTCAAAAAACGATTATTAAAGATGTATTAAAAGAGATACTTGATAGGTTATCTTTTTTAGATAACGTTGGTTTAGATTACATTTCTTTAAGTAGAAGATCTCATACATTATCTGTTGGCGAAGCTGAAAGAATAAGATTAGCGACTCAATTAGGTTCTAGGCTTGTTGGGGTATTATACGTGTTAGACGAGCCCTCCGTTGGTTTACATAAAAGAGACATATCACGATTAATTGAGATGTTGAAAAAATTAAGAGATTTGGGTAATACCGTTATTGTTGTAGAGCACGACGACGAGATCATGCGCAATGCCGATCATATAATTGATTTGGGCCCTTTAGCAGGAGAAAATGGAGGAGAGATTGTAGCAGAAGGCCCTTTACAAACGATTTTAGAAGCCAAAACTTTAACTGGTAAATATTTATCTGGGGAGAAAAAAATAGACGTTCCTAAGAATAGACGAGAACCAAATAACAATTTTCTTGAAATCATAGGCGCTCGAGAAAATAACCTAAAGAATATAAAAGTAAAAATACCATTAGGAATCTTTACGTGTATTACGGGAGTTTCAGGAGCTGGAAAGACTAGCTTAATAATTGATTGTTTATACAAGGGATTACATAACTTAATAAACACTCGCAGTTCCAGAATAATAAGCGGAGATTTTGACAAACTAAAAGGATACGAGAGTATTGACAAAATAATTAACATAGATCAATCTCCAATCGGAAGAACACCTCGTTCTGTACCGGCGACTTACACAAAAGCTTTAGATTATATTAGAGACCTTTTTGCTAAGCTTGAAGAATCCAGAGAGAGAGGCTATAAAAAAGGTAGATTTAGTTTTAATACCAAGGCAGGTCATTGTAAAAAATGTAAAGGTACAGGGTATATTCTTAAAGAGATGTACTTTCTTCCAGATGTTTATATTAAATGCGATTTATGTAGGGGTTATAGATATAACGCTGAGACCTTAGAGATAAGATTTAAAGGGAAAACGATCTCAGATGTATTAAAAATGACTTTTCATCAAGCTCTTGAATTCTTCGATAGTATTCCTAATTTAAAACAAACTTTAAAAACTGTAGTAGATGTAGGATTAGGGTATTTAGAATTAGGTCAATCTTCAACTACCTTAAGTGGAGGCGAATCTCAACGTTTGAAAATTGCAAGAGAACTAAGGAAAACAAGCACAGGGAATACATTATATATCCTAGATGAACCAACTGTAGGATTGCATGCCCATGACATAAAATTTTTGTTGAAAGTACTTCAAAAATTGGTTGATAAAGGTAATACAGTAATAGTAATAGAACATAATATGGATGTAATTAAATCTTCAGATTATATTATTGACCTTGGACCAGAAGGAGGAGAAGGTGGAGGGTCTATTGTCATTGAAGGTGTACCTGAATCGATTATAGATTTTAAAGAATCATACACATCAACGTATTTAGCGAAATATATGAATAATTCATCAAAATCGAATTAAAAGAATTCTAATAAATTTATTTCTTAGTTTGGTAATTTTCTCCTAATTGAAGATTTATTTAAAATAACACACTATTCCTCCAAATTTCTCTACGCTAATACCCGCCTCAGATTCTTGACTTACGATTTTAGTTTTAATCTCAAGATTTTTTGCGAGTTGTAAAATTCGATGTGTTTTGTTTCTATTCTTTGGATTTTTTAGATATTCTTCAGTTAGAATTATGTAATTTGGCTTAGGTAAATTAGGATTTTGTCTTATAAGTCTTAATTCATAATCGATTTCTCTCCATGTATAGAGAATCTTTGAGAACTTTTCATTTTTGTTAATTACCTCCGTCAATTCTTCTAGTATCAGCAAAGCCTCTTGATTTGAAGTTTCCCCCACAATGTCTTTAAAATAGTCTTGTGTTTTTAGGTAATACACATCCTTTTGAGTCTTCGCCTGATTAGCTATGATCTTAGAAAAAACAACCCCTTTATTCCCCTTTTTTAATAACCATGAATGATGTTTATTAACGTGATTAAGAAATTCATCTGAATATTCTTCTTTTGGTGGGGAGAGCAATATTACGCTTCTGATGCCCTCTTTAATTAAAGGTCTTAATGCGTTAATGATTTCCTCATGGAAATGAAATATATGCTTTTTATTTTGATTTCTTCTCTTCCTTCCACGATTTATTTTGAAGTGTAGTCTAATAGTCTCGCTGAATATTCTCCAAAGTACTGCATCGTTATCATGCAGACCAATAAGGATAGCTACTGGATGACCGCGCCTTACGCGTTTTTTTCTTTTTTTAGACATGATAAATTAGTATGATAAGTGTATCTATCTCTTTTGTAATCAAAAGAGAGACCTCAATTAGTTAATTACATCTATTTATTTCTAGTTAAATCTATATCATATTATACCTTTTATAATTATGAGAATTAATTAGATTTTTACTATTATTATAAATCATAAGTGAGTTTAATTGACAGCTGAAACCGATAAAAAAATTATAAGGGCTCCTATTGCTTCGATTTTAGGACATATTGATCATGGTAAAACTTCTCTGTTAGATTATATTCGAGGAACCGTAGTGCAACAAAGAGAAGCTGCTGGTATTACACAACATATTGGAGCTTCTTATTTTCCCACTAAAGATATAAAAGATTTCTTAAAGAAATCAAAGCAAGAATTTGCTGAAAAAGAAATTCAATTACCTGGCATATTAATTATTGATACTCCAGGACACGCCGCCTTTATGAACTTGCGTAAAAGAGGGGGGGCTGTTGCAGATATAGCAATATTGGTTATCGATGTAACAGCCGGGAACATGCCAATTACGTGGGAATCCGTTAGAATATTACGCGAGCGGAAAGTGCCATTTGTTATTGCTGCTAATAAAATCGATAGGATAACAGGGTGGAAATCTATTAAAGATGCTGATTTTTTAGATTCATATAATAAACAAAAACCTCATGTTAGAGATTTTCTTGACGAAAAATTAATTCAAATAGGAATAGATTTCTTACAGGAAGGTTTTACAGGAATCGATCGTTACGATAAAATAAAAGATTTTACTAAAAAAGTGGCAATCGTACCTACGAGCGCCAAAACAGGCGAGGGAATATCAACTTTATTGATGGTTTTAATGGGACTGGTGCAACAATTTTTAACTGAAAACTTGAAATTTAGTGAAGGACCCGCCAAAGGCGTAGTTTTGGAGGTGAAGAAAGAAAAAGGTCAAGCAGTAACTATGGATGTCTTAATATACGATGGAATAATCAAGAAAGGCGAAGAGTTCATTGTTGGCGGTTTAGAAAAACCTATTAAGTCGAAAGTAAGAGCTTTACTCATGCCGAAACCTTTAGATGAGATAAGAGATCCTAGACAAAAATTTGATTCTGTAGATATAGTAAGTGCAGCAGCTGGAATTAAGATTCTTGCTCCTAATATCGAAGATGTTGTTGCTGGATCTCCATTTAGAGGAATTGGTGATCCTTCACAAGAAGAAACTGTATACAACGAAATTGAATCAGAAGTAGAAAGTATTCGAATTAAAACAGACAAAGCAGGCGTAGTGTTAAAAGCAGATACATTAGGTTCTCTTGAAGCGTTAGAAAATCATTTCACAAAGAATGGTGTTAAGATAAGTATTGCCGATGTGGGTCCGATTAAAAAAGAGGATATTATGAATGCAAATTTAGTTAAAAGTCTCGATCCATATTCAGCAACCGTTTTAGGATTTAATGTGGCTATTCTACCCGATGCAAAAGAACAAGCTATAACAGACAATATAAGAATTTTCACGAATAATGTCATTTATAGACTGTTGGAAGATTATATAGAATATGCTGAGGTACGAAAAGCAGAGGAGACCGCAAAAGGATTAAGCGAATTAGTTTTACCTGCTAAACTAAGAATGATGCCCGATTTTATATTTAGAAATTCAGATCCCGCAGTATTTGGAGTACATGTGGAAGCGGGTACTTTATATCCTAAAGTAACGTTAATCACTGCTGACGGAAAGAAAGCGAAAAGAGTTCACCAAATTCAGGATAAAGGTAAAACTTTAGAAAAAGCTGTAAAAGATGACGAAGTAGCTATATCTATTCGTGGCATTGAGATAGGGAGAGATATCGATAGAGATGAAACTCTGTTCGTTAATGTACCAGAATCTCACGTGAGACAGATCATGGGAAAATTCCTAGATGAATTAACCGTGGATCAAAAACAAGCTTTACGAGAATATATTATCCTCCAAAGATCGATGCAACACCCGTGGTGGGGCATGTAATGATTGAAATTCGAAAAGTTTTGCATCTTCCCATCAATAAATTAAAAATTGCCAGTAATATCCTTAGTAAAGCGTTTCAGCACGATCCTATTTTTAATTATATTATTCTGGATACTAATCAACGATTAAAAACACTTAATCTTTATTTTCAGCATGTTATCAAATATGGCTTATGTTATGGAGAAGTATATTCATCTCCAAATTTTGAAGGTATTTCAGTTTGGTTACCACCAAAGAATTCGTCTCACACCAGATGGAAAGCAATTAAAACGGGGGCATTAGCTCTGCCAGTAAAAGTTAAATGGAAATACCTGACTTTACAAAATAAAATTTATAAATTTACCAATAATCTTCATAAAAAATTTGCTCCATACCCACATTGGTACTTATCTCTAATTGGAGTAGGACCAAACCATCAGGGAATAGGTTTCGGACAACAATTACTATCTACGACTATTAATAAAATTGATCTAGAAAGCAAACCAATTTATCTTGAAACGAATAAAGAGAAAAACGTAGAACTTTTTAAGCAGTTCGGCTTTTGCATCCTTCAAAAAGTTATTCTTCCAGGCACCAAGATTTTTCATTGGAGTCTTTTAAGGAACCCAATTAAATAGAGAATTTGTATGAAAATTAAAGTTAATTGGATAAAAATATTTAAGTTCATAGAATTTATTTAAATTTGGAATACCTTTATATAATAAGAATAATTTTTACTTCAATCAACGCCTTCAAATCCTTCACGCATGACTTCAATAAATACAATTTTTAAAGAAGTTTTAGAAGATATCATTCCAACCCAACATGAACTCACTTTAATCAACGTTATCATTAAAAAACTCAAAGTAATATTAGATGAGAAAGCCCAACAATTAAATATACCATACACAAAAATTGAACCTCAGGGCTCAACAGGAATCAAACAAACACAATTAAAAAACGATTTTGACATTGATTTATTTGTTGGATTGAATTATGAGTTATATAAACCAAAATACGAAGGATTAAGCAAAAATAAATTAAAAAAAGAATCTAAGAAAGATTTTCTTAATTTATGTAATAATTGGATAAAAAAATCGTTAACCCCAAAAGAATTTCGCAATCCACGGCTCCTTTATGCTGAACACCCTTATGTAACGGTAGATTACTTCACTGAAAATTATAAAATTAAAATAGATATTGTTCTTTTTTTCGATTTAGATTTGGATTTTATAGATAAATATGGCCCCGTGACGGCAGTCGATAGATCACCTTGGCATGGTCATTTTATCAAAAATAATTTAACGGAAGAACAAAGAAATGAAGTAAGAATATTAAAGCAGTTTTTTAAAGCTAACAATTGCTACGGTGACAAAAGCGCTGTCGGAAAAGTAGGATTCATTGGCTATAGTGCAGAGCTTCTTATATCCCACTACAAAACTCTGCAGAATTTGTTTTCTAATTTCAATTTACTTAAAAATATCCCTATTGATTTCCATAATAGATCCATTAATGATTTAAGGAAGATTCAACATTTTCAAAACGATTATCTCATCATTTCTGATCCTATTGATAAGAATCGAAATGTGGCTTCTGCAATTTCAGAAAAAGCGTATAAATATTGTAATCAGAGAATTAAGGAATTTCTAGATAATCCTAATAAGAAATTCTTTGTTATAGAAGAAATTCCGGAAATAAACATCTCCACTATAAAACCGTCTCTTGCTGATAATATTTTCATAATCGAGCTTAAAAACGAAAACTCTGAGATTCATTATACGATTAATAGGGATAAATTATACTCCATAGGGGATAGCGTAAAATCGAAGGGAGAAAAAGAAGTCTCGCGCGCTGAGCGATTTGGCAAAATAGAATTTGAAGTGTATTTTGAAGCAGATTATGAGGATTATAATCTCGCTATATACTGCGAATATCCTGAAATAGAGAAATCTTATTTACGTCGAGGCCCTCCAATTAAAGATAAAGTACACTCAGACAAATTTAAACAAAGGAATCCAGATTTTTTTGAGAAAGATGGCTACTTATGGGTAAAAACTATAAGAGATTATGACATTTTTGAAGATTATTTAAAGGATTTCATCACAAACAAAATTCCAGACAATTTAAGAATTGTAAATATATCAAATTCTAAAGAAACAATGACAAAATCGGGTAAAAGAAGTATCTACATATTGGTAAATATGGTTTTACCTTTTACATAAACACCTTTTTTTTGCTTCTCCACAGGATTTAGAACAGTTCATCAAATGTTCAAAAGTCCATTCATAGTTTAGCATTAAAAACTAATTATGCATCCTTACCTTGTTTTAATTAAGAACAAAAACAAGAAAAATAAAAAAAAGGAGGTAAAAACTAATGGAAAAAACCAATATTGAAGCCGTAAAAGCTAAAATGAACTTCAAAACATTAAATTTTGTTGCAAGATAAGAACGAATTATTTTTTTTTTAACATTTTTTATTATTAAAAATACCAAAAAACCCCAATAAAAGGTAAATGAAAATGGACAAGTATACAAAAAGAACAATTATAATAAAAACTGCTGACGCTTTTTCTGAGCGTATAGATTTTTAATTACGATTTATTTTAAAGAAAGATTCTAATTTTTTCTAAGATATCGAGACTATAACAAAATTTGTTACTCTCTTTATAAAAAAACATTTAATAAATCTTTTAAGTTAGTAGTAGATTGCTTTTTCCATAAAATTTTTATGATTTTATTCATTTACTAATTAAATTTTAAATATTATTCTTATTATTTCATAGCTAATTACTATGATCTTTAAGTGAAAAGAGAGAAAATGAAATGGTTAAAGTAAAAAATCCCGAAGAGATCGCACAACTCATTACATCAGGTTCATTCGAGAAAAAGCGGTTGTTTTCAATAGTAGCTCATATAGACCACGGTAAAACTACCGCAAGCGATTACCTGTTAAGACGTGCGGGTTTGATGAGGGAAGAGGACGCCGGACAACTTCAGATGACTGATTCTGACGAAGAGGAGCAGGCAAGAGGAATTACGATTTTCACGAGTGTTGTTCTGTTAGCATTCAATGACCCAAGAAAACCGGATGATGATGAACCATACATCCTTCAAATTAATGACACCCCTGGACATATCTCTTTTACCGGAGAAGTATCGCGTGCTCTTAGAGGTAGCGATGGTGCAATTATCCTCGTCGACGCGTTAGAAGGGGTTATGACTCAAACAGAGACAAATATCCGATTATCCGTTGGTGAAGAGTATTGTAAACCTGTATTATTTATTAATAAGGTAGATCGGTTAATAAGTGAACTTAAATTAAGTCCACAAGATACTTTCGAAAAAATTGATAAAATATCTAGACAGGTAAATGAATTAATCAAAAAGATTAGGCCCGAAGGATCAGGTTGGACCGTCGATTTTGCCAAAAATAGCGTTGCTGTTGGTTCAGCGAAACACGGGTGGGGGTTTACGTACGAAATTTTAGTAGAAAAAGGTTTAAAGCCACAAGATGTATTCGCAAAATATAGCGAAGGCGACATTCAGTGGTTAAGAGATAATCTTCCACTTGACGAGCCTATGTTAAGGATGGTTGTGGATCACTTACCTAATCCTGTTGAAGCTTCAAAGTATAGAATTCCTCACATATGGGCTGGTGATTTAGACTCAGAACTAGGACAATCACTCCAAAAATGCGATCCTAATGGGCCTCTCTATGGTATGATTACAAAAATATTCTTAGACCCACGAAGAGGGTACCAACCTACCCTAATAGGCCGTGTTTTTTCTGGTACATTCCGATTATCGGACGCGATTTATTTGGTAAATAATAGAACAAGTAATCGAGTAAAACGATTAGGAGTCATGGAAATTACAGATCTATTGGATGTCCCAAAAATTCCTGCAGGAAATCTGTTTGCTTTATATGGTTTTATTTGTCCCTCTGGAGAGACATTTATGTCAGCTAGTGATGTCCCAAAGGATAAAAAAGAAGCTATGCTTCTCCCGTCTTTTGAAAAAATCCAATATGCGTGCGAACCAGTTGTTTCAAGAAGCATAAAACCCAAAGATCCACACGAAATCGACAAATTAGATACGGTAGTAAGTAAGTGGCTTCAAGCAGATCCTACTGCGATGTATCGGCGGGATAAAGAATCTGGAGAGTTCATCCTAAGTGGAATCGATCCGCTTCAAATTGAAATCCTTACCAAACGGATCAATAACCAAGTTTCTATTATAATCGGAGAGCCGATTATAGTATTTCGAGAAAAAATTACTAAGAGAAGCAGAGACTTTTACACAAAATCTGCAAACTCTCATAATCGCATCTTGTTATACCTTGAACCACTAGACGAGCTAACAGAAAAACTAATTGATTCCGGAAAAATAACAGATTTGATGCATGACAAAGATAGAGCAAAAATCTTAAGAGAAGAAGCAGGTTGGGATGCGAAAGAAGCTAGAAGGATCGTTGACGTGTATCAAGGAAGCTTACTCGTAAATGGCACCTCAGGATTACAACGATTTGATAAAGTTAAATCTTATTTAACGGCTGCCTTTAGAGATTGGCTTGGAGAATGTATTCTTGCGAAAGAACCAGCCGCAGGATTTAAAATAGTTTTCACAGACATGACTATTCATGAAGACACTCGCCATACATCGTACGGACAAATAGCAGGAATGGCTTTCTCTGCTATGTCCTTAGCAATGTTGGATGCTGATCCTCATCTTTTTGAACCTATTCAGAGAATTGATGTGAAAACTCCAGAGGGGACAGAGGGACCAGTTAATGCTATTATTAACCGGCGACGCGGCAAAATTACGAATGTAATTCCAGAAGGAGAATACGTAAGAGTTCACGGTGTAATTCCCGCAGCTGAAACTATTGGTATAGCTGACGATATTCGAGGTTCTACTCAAGGAAGAGCGTTTTTTGGATACGAATTTTCTGGTTTTGAAAAAGTACCAAAAAGTTTAGAAGAAGATCTTATCCTCGAAATTCGCAAACGTAAGGGTATGCCCGACCATTTGGCCAATTCTTCAAGCTGGGATCGATTTATCTACAAAAAGACTTAGGTTTTATTATTATTATTTATTTTTATATTTTTATTCTTTAAAAACTTTGAAGTAGAGCTCTCTAACTAGCTTTTGAAACGCTTCAATAACTCCTTGTCCTGTCAAAGCACTTGTTTTAAAGTATTCGATGATGCCGTGTTCATTTACAAATTTCTCAACTTTAAAATCTGAGTTAGCTTTTTCCTCGTTAGATATCAACTCGTTTTTTTTAATTAAATCGATTTTGTTCCCAAATAAAGCGATTGGAATATCTCCGCAATATTTTTTAAGTTCATTCAACCACTTTTCAGTGTTATTAAAACTTTCTAATTCTTCGGGAGCATGGGAAAATACAATTATCGCCCCGCTACTTCCCTTATAAAACTTATGGCGCATAAATTCAAACGATTCTTGACCCGCCAGATCCCAAATAAATAATCTGACTTTCTTCCCTTGTAGGTTTTCTTCGTAATTAGAAAATTGAGCACCCAAGGTGGCGATATAATCCTTTTGAAAAGCTCCCGTGGTATATTTCCTAATTAGAGTCGTTTTTCCAACCGAGGGGTCTCCAACTACTATTATTTTGAATTTAAAATCTTCTCCTTCGCCAGACATTATATTTTATGGAAATTTAGTTTTTTTCAACTTTTTTAATAATAATTTTTAATATCTACAATGAATAATGAACTCGATTATTTTTATCTCTTTATAATGTTCCAAATCTCAACATTTATAGAATTAAAGATTTATTAGTACTATTAAGGGAATTTTAAAATGAATTAAAGCGAATAAATTTGATGTAAGTATGACCGAAGATCAAGAAAATCAAAACGATGTAGAAACTAGTACGGAGAAAGAAGAACCAAGAGAGGATCGAGACGATTTAGACATATATGTTTCAGAAATGAAAAATCTCGAGACTGATTTTTCTGATTTGGAAGATTTAGATTTCGAGGAATTAAAAGAAATGCAAGAAGCGATTGCAAAAGTAAAAGAATTAGAAAATTTAGAGGGTGACGAGAATCTTGAGGAAATTATACCAGATCTTGAATCATCTGAGCAAGAAGTTTATTTAGCGCAAAAAGAAGCGATGATAAGTGATTTTTCAGATATTGAAGGTATCGATTTTGAGGAACTGCAAGAAATGCAAAAAGCAATTGAATCTGTAAAACAAGAAGAGATTCAAGAAACTGGAACAGAAATAAACCAAATGGCAGAACCCGTTTTAATGTCTTCAGATTTGGGAGACCGTATCAAACAAGAACTTTTAGAAAGAAAACAGGAAGCTAAAAAAGAGGTAATCACACCTGAAATTTTCATTGAACGCAATAAGGATAAACGCGATAAAATTTGGTATCATGCGCTTTGTTATTTAGTTTATGAGGCAGAAGACCACATTGCGAGTAAGACACTTCTATATGAAATGTTGAAGGAAGTTACGAGCAAAAGTCCCATAGATCCTATTCCAGAAAACCAGTTTTATTTTGGATTAGGTTACATTTTAAGATTATCACTAAATGAAAAACAAGTTGTTAAATACATCAAAGGGGGTAAATTTAAGATAAATATAAGTGAAAAAGGGATTAAAGATCTTCTAGATGTCTTAGGGGAACCAATAAACAGACGCCCTATTCTAACAGATGACGAAAAAAAGAAAATGTATGAAGAATTTCTCAATGACGATTTCTTTGATCAGATTTAAAGGAATGAAATCGTAATGTTATAAAAAAACTGCTTTTGATACTTAACATTATAAATAGTTCATAATATTAATTACATATTTACCTTACCATTTAATAAAAAAAAATAGAAAAATTAGTGGTTAATATGGATATAGTAGATATTTTACAAGGAAGTCTTAGCCTAATTTTTGTTATAATTTCCTTTATTATCGGAGTTACAATCATTTCCAAATATGGTAAAATTAAGAATAGAATATACATTCTAGTGGGACTTACTTGGCTCACATTGTCCACTCTTTGGCTACCCGAAGCAAGTTCATTTCTAATGAGCTTATTCATTCAACGAACTCTCGCTATAGAATGGTATTTTATTCTTGGTAATGTTTTCGTTCCGGTCGCTTTAATTTGTTGGGTAACTGCTTATACAGATATGGTCAATAAAGATAAACAAAAGATAGCTATAGTGCTCATTTTAATCTTTGGTGTTGTCTTTGAAGTGCTGTTTTTCTACAATTTCTTTTTGGATATTAATTTAATAGGAGTTATTACCCTATCAAGACCATTCAGTGCCGATTTGGGCTATTTCTTAGCAATATTATTGTTAATCTCATTTCTAATCTTATTTGTGACTGGTTTTAAGTTTGCTAGAAAATCAATAAAATCTGAAAATAAAGAAGTTAGATTAAAAGGGAAGCTCCTTCAATTTGCTTTTATCGCTTTTACAATTGCCGCTGTGATAGAGAAAACAGCAAGATCTATTCTGATAGGAACAGTTTTTCCTGATCCAACTATTCTACTTTTCTCGGTGATGCTAGTAGTTATGAGATTGCTATTAATAGCAAGCGCGTTTGCCTTCTATGGCGGTTTTCTCTTACCAAACTGGATGAAAAAAATCTTTACCAAATAATTTTTTTTCTTTTTTTGATTAACTGTTTAACCCCTTTTTATTTAAAATAAGAATTTCTTCACTTAGTAAACTGTGAATGTTAATAAGATTAAAAATATTTAATTAATAAGTAGATATCAGTCATATAGCAATATTGTATTATTCAAAACCATGAAAGTTAAACCTTCTTTACTGATTATGGGAAATTCAAATGTAGGAAAAAGTTCAATAACAAGATTATTACTCCCAAATCCAAAAAAGTTTAAAGGGAGAGCAGGTAAACAACCCGGGAGCACACTACTAATAAAAGCTATAGAATTCCCTCAGATGCCCTATAAAATCGTGGATTTACCTGGATTTGGGTATATGAAAGACTCTAGCCGTCGAAGAGAGGAACACATAAAAAAGCAAATAGTTATCCATATTGAAAAACACCATGATGAATACTTTTTTGGTTTAATAGTACTAAATTCACTAAGAATTGAAGATGAGTTAAAAAAATATTTTATGGAAGATAAAACTGCAATCCCTCTAACTTTTGAGTTAATTAAATTTTTAAAAGAATTTGAAATACCACTTCTGGTCATTTTAAATAAAATAGATAAGATTTCAGTTTTTGATAAGAAAAGAATATTTTCATTATTGATCAATTCTGCTAAGGCTTATGAAATAAACTTAGTTCAAATAACTGATAAAAAAGATAGGGTTTATAACGAAATACCTTATTTAGAATTCTCGGCAACGAAAAAAACAAATTTAGATAGATTGAAAAGAATTATAAATACAACTCTACAAAGAAAAGGTTAAAAATTTTATTTTTGAGCATTATGGATTTGTTATAACAGGATCTTTGTTCTTATCCCAATTTATTGCAAATAAAAAATCTCTACTCGCCTTATTTTTATAGATCAATGGAAAATTTCCTATTTCTTCGAATTTGAGAGCTAAATCTTCTAAATATTCGTAAGTCGGAAAGTAATACTGCATAGATTCTTCGCTATTTAGTCTCTTATTTATATTTAGCGCCCGTGCTTGAAGAGTAAAGCCCTTAATTTCAAAAAAATTGGGATTAGCTTTATCAATTAATTTAATATAATCCTTTATGTAATTTTCAGATAAATTTAAGTTTTTTACAGCTGTTAATCTCACTAAGGTTCTACAAGATAAACTTTCAACTAAATCTAAGGTGTTCGATATTTTACTCCACCCATCTTTAATCATAGGTCGGCAAACTTTTTTATAAATCTCTTTATTTGGTGCTGGTAGCGTGATATAGAGTTGGGATGGCAACGAGTTCAAACTTTCAATTTTTTCTGGTAACGTACCGTTAGTTACAATAAATGTTGTCATATTTCGATTACGAAATTCACTTACTAATCCATCTAATTTTGGATATAAGAATGGTTCACCATCAAGTGATATAGCTGCGTGATTAGGATTCATCGCTTCACTGTGAGTTTGCATGATTTCATCAGGCGTGGTTAAGGATACATTGATTAACCTCACGACTTCTTCCCTAGAATCTATACAACAAGATATCTCATCGTCAAGCTTATAATTCTTTAACGAATCTTCTGAGGGATGAATAAATTCTTGATTTTTTAAGAGATTTACAGCTCTCTCAATTTTGTTCTTACTAACATGAAGGCTCTTGGAAAGGGAATTTACACCGTGATCTTCGTTATTTTTTAACATGTAATAAAGCACATCTGCCATAATTTCATAATTTTCAAGATATCGTCTTAGAGGTAAGTGGTTTTTAATAATATCTTGATGGTGGCGTATCATTTCATCAACGAGCTCCTTGGATTCATCTGGTATGACAATAAAATCTCTACTTAGATTTCCTAATTCGTTATCTCTCCAGCAAAAAACACATTGCTGATTACAAAATGGCAAAGCTGGAGTATTTTGTAAGCATCGATGACTTTCAATGCCAAAAACTCCCTTATAACAATTTCTATTATTTCTACCAGTCATCAGTTTTTGTTCTAACCAATGACAAGGTTTAATTGCAGTATGTTTATTTTTTCCTATAATTCGATAAGTTGATTTTGAATATGCTTCGACAAACGCATTTGTAATCTTATTGTCAATAATATATGGATTCGTCATTCTCCAATACCTTATTTTATTCAAAGCCTAATAGATTATAATTATAGGTTAATTTAGATATTAAAAATTATTATTTAGAAATATAAGTATTTCTGAAGAATTTCTAATTGAGAAAAAAATGTTGAATAAAATTAAAAGTCAGATGCTAAATTTGGGATTAAAATTTATAAGCGTGGATGATAAAATTGTAAGAATGTTATTGGAAACGAGTTCTTCGAATATTAACGAAATCGTGTTATTGCCCGCTGTAAAAATTGTTATGAAAAAGTTAGTTAATCGACTTCAAAATAAAATTGTTCATGGTAGAGTTTATAACGGTACATTGAATGGAATAAAAGTAAGTGTTATCCGTTCTCAAGTAGGGTGTCCTAACGCTGCACTTACAATAGAATGTTTGAAACGATCCAAAGCAAAAATAGTTGTAAGGGTAGATTTTTGTGGTGGAATTTATGGAGAAAATACTAAGATAAATATTGGTGACATTGTGATACCAAAATCAGCTTATTGTGGAGATGGAACGAGTTCTGAGTACTTAAGAGCTAATCAAACTCTACTGAACAGATTAGGATCAATAACCAACCCACTTTCAACGACCCAAAATCTCATCGCTAGTCCACAAACAATTTTTATATCTAAACCTAACGAAATTTTAAAAGAACTTCTTATTAGGGAAGCTCGTTCTCTTTACCCAAATAACGTAAGAGAATCTCACCTTTGGACTACAGATGCGTTATTTTGTGAAACACATGAATTTATACGTGCCTTAAATTCAATTGATATTAAAGCAATCGATATGGAATCCTCGATTTTATTTTTATTGGGGCAACTTTACAATCTAAAGGTTGCTTCGATACTTTCCGTTTCAGATTTACCTGGAGATCTGAAATACGATCTCCTTAAATCAAACGAAATTCATCCCGATTTTGAGGTTGGTATAAATAATGCAATCAAAATTCTAATAAAAGCGCTCCCAAAAATACAACATTCTCTATGAATACAGGATTATCATAAGCCGTTTAGTAATTTAGAGAAATCTGGTTCGTCAAAAAATCCGTTAAACTTTTTTAAAAGCTCAATGTTTACCACATGTATTTTATTTTTTTTTTGCGTCTTAACTGATTTCACTAGATCTAATTCTTTTAATTTTTTCAAATGATATTGGACAGTTCCAGAGTAAACATCAAGTTCTTCTCCGATCTTAGAGATTGAAATTCCCTCTTCCTTAAAAATTTCCTCAATTAACTTTGGAATTAAAGGATTTATAAAGACTACTTTAAATTTATCATAATCTTCTGGAATATCAGCTAAGAAATAATGTAAAGATTTTCCTATTCTTTTCGACCTTATGAGCTTGAAGCGTTCTAAAGTCATAATATGTTTTAAAAAGGGTGTTCTCGTTATTCCTAATTCTTCTTCGATTTTCTCATCTCTAGCGTGAATTCCTGGATTCTCTTTTATGAATTCCAATATTTTTGCTAGTTTTTCGTTATTTAGAATTTCTAACTTTGTTCTTCTTTCCTTGGTTACAATCCAACTTTTATCTTCTAAACTCCTTATTGCTAAAAATATTTCTTCCTTACTATAACCTTTCTTATACGCAAGTTTGGCTATACTTTTTGCATATAATTTCTCAATAATAGGAAATTTTTGTAACTCTGCTTCAGAAGCTACATCGATCTCAAAATCGGCATCATACCTTTTTAATTTCAAAATATCTTTTGCGATATTCAAGACGTCGGCCTCAATCTCAGTAAGCTCTTCGATTAATGGTTCCGGTTCGATTTGTAATTCTCCTTTTTCAATTTTGACATCTTGTAAAGGAGTAAAATCTGCTCGCCTAAATGAACTTACTTCTAACTCTTTTTCCCTTGGTTTTTCTTTAGTTTCTCTTCTTTTTTCTAACGACATTACTTAATGAGTTTACTTTTAAATTTTAGGCATTTTTCTCTAAAAACTGTACAAATTCGAATTGTTGGGCATTATCCATATATTTTAGTTCTTCTACCAATTTATCATAATATTTTGGCTTAAGATTTGGAAGCTTGCGAATACGCTCGATTAATTTATGAGGAATTTCCTCATATAATCCTTTTAACGCTTCAATATACTTTAATTGTTCTTCCTCGGCAATGTATGCTAATTCTTTTATAATATTTTTGCGTTCCTTTTTTGGGATATCAAGGTCTAATATTTGTTTTCTTAAATCTTTAGAGATTATGTTAAATATTTTGGCAAAATATTCTTTAACTATTTTCTTATCTTTGTCATTTTTAACCGGTAATAGGGATTCGTGAAGTCTTAATACAGAGGGTTCCTCTTTTTTCTCTTCTGTTTTTTTAATATCAAGTGTCTCAATCTCAACTTCTTCTTTTATGTCATTGATAGATTTGATTTCCTCTGGGGTATCTTTTAAGGGTTCCTTCTCAATTTTTAGTTCTACCGTTTCCTGTTCTAAGGGAATGATCTCATCTTCAATTATTTGAGGTTTCTCCTCTTTTTCTAAAGAATTTATTTCTTCCACAAGTTGTATTTTTGTAGAGGGCTCGCTTTTTGGTTGAAATTCTCTCATTTCTTTCTTGATAACAGGATCAATAGGTTTTCCTACGAATAAAAGAAGTAATATCAACGCTTTTATCAAGATAAAAATACCAATGCTAAGAAATGTAGTAGAGATTACCCCCATTATAAATATTCCGATCACCATAGCTCCTGAAACCTCTTTTTGTTTGTGGATTTTCCCTCTTAAAGCTAAATCGATGATTAACATGATAACAGGGCTTATAATAAAAGATAAGCCCATTGAAAACAAAAATAGATTACTAAAAAGATCTGATAATAAACCACCAATAATTAGGTTATTTAAAACTAATAAAGCGATAATAAATCCCGCTTTCGCTGAGAAATAATTTATCGAGTTTTTAAGTTTGAGACCATAGTTGTAGACTTTGTGATCTTCTCCTTTATGATAAACAATCGAATGAATTAGAATCAAAATTCCTTTAATTAATAAAATGACACCGGACCCGTAAAAAATGCACCCTAATATGCCGTAACAGATTGCATCCAAGGCAATTTCATCGTAGTTTTTTGACTGAACTCTTGGCGATATGTATCTTAGGTCGTAGATTAATACTAATACACTAGCTAAAACGAGTATGTAAGAATTAATTACATTATTAATACCCCCAGAAATGTAAAAATTAAAAAAACTCAAACCTAATATAGCTAACGCATAAAGGATTATAGGAATGTAATCAAATTTGTTTAAATATTCTATTGCTTTTTCTAAATTAGTTTTATCCTTATTACTTAATCCGTATTTTGGATGTGTTTGAATTTTGCTTCTTTGTTTTCTTGTTGGAGGTTGTTTAAAATTCACTCCAGATAATGAAAAAGGTGATCCACACATTTCACAATAAACTTGAGTTCTATCTTCAATTAGTTTAGATAATTCTTTTGGAAACACATAAGAACAATTACGACAAATAAACAGTTTATTATTCATTAAAGCCTCACACTTATATATTAATTATTATATTTAATTTTTTTAATTTTTGATTATTAGTTTTTAAAGGCAGATTTTTGGAGGAAAAAATATTCCACGAGAATTGATTTGCTTAAAATGATTTTTAATTTTACACTACTAACACTAAAACCTATCATTTCCTTACAACTACAATTCTAAGCGTGAATTTTTTTTAAATATGAATAGTTGAATAAAAGAATGAGGGATGAGAATATAAAAAAAATGGGGTCCAATTTTTCCCAAAGAATAAAAATTTAATAATTTCACCAAATTTGCATAATCGGACTAAAGATTAAGTAATGAGTTTGCTCCAGTTTAAAGTCTTTATAGTATTATTTAAGTCGTGATGATCTTCAGTTGTATGAAATTTTAGGTTAGTAAATAACTGGTAGGCACGCTCACGAGATGCTTGATATTGGGCGATTTCATCATATTTTCCATGAATAATTATAGTAGGGATAGTTAAAGGTGAGAAATTATCTATTTGTAGCAAGGGAGTTGCTAAAAAAGGGGCCAATAATATTAATCGCTCGATTTTTTCAGGATGTCGAAGAGCATAGAGCGTAGCCATTAATCCTCCGAAACTTGAACCTATTATTATCCATGAATTTCTTTTTTTAAGAATTAAATCTAATTGTCCCATTCTCTCTTTTAGGAGAGTATAAATCGAGGTGTTCTGTTTAAATATTTTAAAATTGGGTGTAAAAATATTTGGGAATAAACCCTTCAGGTAGGTTCCTTTAAATCCATTGCCTGAGCTTTCAAGACCGTGGATAAAAATAATATTTTTCATTGTAGAAGTTTCTAGTTAACCTTTAATATTCAATTTCAAAGTCCTTTGGGCTTACAGGGTTGAGTTCTTTATTCAATTCTTTTAGCAGTTTTTTTTGACCAAAATAAAAAAACAGAAAAAAGATACCAAAATATACTGTAATCATTACTAGCGTAAAGAAATAATATTCTCTTGTGAGCGAAATGAAATGGAGTGCAATTCCAATAATAAAACCCGTAAACAATCGAGATTCCGTTGTACTTGTCCTAAATAATAATTTTTGGGTTCCCCAATCAATTAATCCGGGTATTGGGAATACGACTATGACTATGAACGCCAATTCGGCGCTAAATTGAGGATTCACGATTAGTTCAAACAGGTGAGTGAAAAAGACTGATATTATTATTCCAATCACCATTCCTGAGCATCTCGAGCAAAAATAGATTTTAGTTCGTCCAAATTGAAAATAAAATGTGTGATCGTTGGCAGAAACAGGATGGTGGGTTAGCAGCATGTAATATAGGTGTTGTTCTTTCGATCCGAAAATCTTGTCAAAGATGATTAATAGAATTGGAACCGATATTATAACAGATATGAGGCTTTGAAAGAAAAATTTAAATCCGTAGTTAGAAAACAATACTACTAGTGGTAGGGAAGTATGATGAAATAACATAGTGGTCGTTAATACTAAAATAGTAGCAATTAAAGAAGTGATAACTAAAATTATAATGGAATAGAAGATTTTTTTAATGTTATGATATTTTAATGGTTTATATTTGTAGAGTCCAGCAAGAGATCCGAATATCGCAACGATAAAACACCAATCGATGTAGATTGTATGATAGAATGCGATCTGATAGATGAGTTCCCCGAGGAATCCCGCAAAAAACGCTGGAAGTGGCCCTGATAATACTGAAAAGAATGTAAGAATCAGTAGGGATACGCTAAAAACAATCGAAAAACTGACAGTTCCTATATAAGGTGAAGAAACAGAACCAAATGATTCTGAAGTGTATAAGTAACTCATAAAAATAAAGAAAACCGTTATAATTTTCACAAATATCGTTCTTATGAAACTACTCGGTTTGTTTTCGTTAGGATCAATGCTCATGCTTATCGCATTAAAAAATTAATGAAAATAGATAAAATTATCTCTCATAAATTTAAAAAAAAATGACATCAAGCTCTTCAATTAATTTTAATTTGGTTTTTTCAAATCCCTTGCGAAGAACCGATATAATAATATTTTTCCCCGTTGGCACATTAAGGATGCTATCATCTTCTTCTACTATTATAATTCCATCGTCGTTATAATCTAATTGTCGCTTAAGAGCCTCATATGCTTTTTCTTTAGTTTTAAAAGCTGCTCTGGATAATTCATCGTAATTCTTAACGTCATCTTTAATGTTCAAAAACAAAACACATTCCTCAACTTGAGATATAAAGGATTTTCTCGTAATCTCCTTTAACTTATCGTAATGTTTATGATTTTTTTTACACTGTTTATCAGTTTGGTCATTTTCTAAATAACTAGGAAAATTTCTTTCAATAACCTCGTCAAATTTTTCTTGGGTAATCTCACCATTCTGTATTATAGATTTTGCTGAATCCAGAGCGATTGTTATTTGTTTTAATGTTCCCACGCGAGCGTTATTATCGCTCCAGAACTTATAAAAGGCTTTTACTATTGGTTTAACCACAAAATTGAACGCTCCCGCATCCAATTCTGTCTCGATTAGCTCTCGGCCGTAATTTAATGATAAGTCAGTTGTTGAAATCATCTTTTCTTCAACGATCTTATAATTTCTTTCCAAGTAATTCATAATATATATCCTCTCAGTTATTTTTTTTACCCAATATAGAGTTATTAGATCATCTTTAATATTTTTGAAATATTGATTTGATACTTACTAATCATAGGTTTCGTCAATACCTTGTAAAAAATCTTTTTTACTCTCTTCGAAACCTTTTCTTAAAGATTTAACAATTATCTTCTTTCCAGCAGGAAGGGATAGAATAGATGGGTCTTCTTCTATGATACTGATACCTCTCTCTGTGAATTCTAACTGTTTCTTTAAGTTCTTAGTTGCTATTTCTTTTGACTTAAATGCACCTCTGGCGAGATCAGCGTAATCAGTAACATGGTCTTCAAAACCAAGGAAAGTTTTGACTTCTTTAAGATAATTGATAAAAGTCTCTCTCGAGTTTTCTTTTAATTTTTCATAGTTTCTATGCTTCTTACTACATTGATATGTTACCTGATCGCCTTTAAGGTACTTCGGAAAAAATTCTTCTAAAATGCGATTAAAAGATTCTTCTGAATTTCCATTCAGTAATAGTTGTTTACCAGCTTCTAAAGTGATGTCAATTTGCTTTAAAGTTCCCTTCTTTGCGTCATGTTGAGCCCAATAATCATAGAAAGCTTTAACGATAGGTCTAACTACAAAATTCAAAATTCCTGTATCTAATTCCGTATCAATTAGTTTTCGCCCTAATTTAAGCGATTGTTCCATTTGCTGAATCATTTTTTCTTTTACAATTCTACAATTCCTTTCCACATAATCCAAAGAAAATCTCCAGCAAATTTATTTACTAATACTTTTATTGTAAATTAAAATTCTTCTTGAACTATTAAAGTAAAATATTCAAAATTTTTTAACTTTTTCATAAATTAATAAGTCTTGCGTCGGGAACGAAAAAAGTAAGTATATAATATGAAAAAATGTTTTATAATTATATTAGGTTTAAATACAATATTAACTTCATAAAATAAATCCTATGCGTTACATCTTTAAGATTCTAATATTGGGCTTAGATGGAGAAGCAATCGCCCTTTATACTATAAGAACCTTCGGAGAAGAGGGCGAAAATAAAGGACCATATTTAGAGTTGTATAAAGAAGTAAAAATATTGGAGGATTCTTGCGATATAGAAGTTAACGCAATAATTGATGTTGAGAATACTGATCTTGACGAATTGATAACTACTGTTGATGGTATTATCTACTTCATAAATCCACTGAAAAACGAAGAAAAAGAAGTATTTGATTCTCTTTTACACGACATTAGAAAAATTACCCGAAACATACCTATAATCATAATGTACTACGATCAGGAAGGTATTCTTCCTCTAACAGTAAATAATTTGCTAGAAAACACTTGGCTTAAGTACTTTGATATTGAGGCATTTGTTAATGTTCGTCCGAGAGAATTTTACCGTGTTTTGCATTGTTTATGCATCGCAATGATCTCTGGAGATTCACCGTTAAACATAGAGAACGCTTGGATG
>JAGXNS010000029.1 GCA_019894855.1 Promethearchaeota archaeon | reverse complement strand
TTGCATTGGCATTCACATACAGGATCACATTTGCATTGGCATTCACATACAGGATCACATTTGCATTGGCAATCACACACAGGATCACATTTACATTGGCAATCACATACAGGATCACATTTGCATTGGCAATCACATACAGGATCGCATTTGCATTGACATTCACATACAGGATCGCATTTGCATTGACATTCACATGCAGGATCACATGTGCATTGGCAATCACATGCACACGTACAATCAGGGTCGCATTTACATTGGCAATCACATACAGGATCGCATTTGCATTGACAATCACATACAGGATCACATTTACATTGGCAATCACATGCAGGATCACATGTGCATTGGCAATCACATACACACGTACAATCAGGGTCGCATTTACATTGGCAATCACGGTTTGCAGTACCCTCCATCGCAATACAAATCTCTCCTAAATATCGATAAGTATTTCTATTCCTCATACTATGCAGACTTCCCTTCGTTAAGCCGAATTGAGCTTTCTCCTGAGTACATGTCATGGTCAATCTAAGGTTGTTATCTCCTTCAACTTCAATAATGACGTCTTTATCTCCTATGTTCAAAGCTTCACAATTAATATCTAACTCTAAACCAATATTTGCACAAACCGTTATACTTGTTCTTTCCTGAAAAAAAAACTTAGTTCTAACATTACTTTGCAGTTGTGTCTGAATTGCATTCCCTTGAACCTCAATTGTTTGATCAGGTGTTTCAACAGCTGTCACATTAATAGAACCTATTAATGTAAGTACCAACAACAGCGTGACAGCACTTAACAATACCTTACTCATATTTTTTTTCATTAAATCTCACTAAAATTTGTTCCATTGGTTACTACGATTTTCAAATAAAAAGGATTGAGGTATAATATTCCCCGATAAAAAAATCTTCTTTACAAATAAGTTAGTCTAATGTGAACTCTCTAATAATATAACTTCGGTTATTTCAAGAAAAATTTTCATTAAAACATTATTATTTTATTAACCAGATTTATCTATTCAAAATTTGATGGTAATGAGAAGAGTACTAAAAATATACGGATATTTCATAGCATAAATTCCTTTATGAAGAAAAAGATATAAAATTAAATGGGCGTAACAATTTACTTGGACCCCAGGAGTAGTAAATATAAAAAAAAGAAATGTAGAAGGGAGAATAATTGGTTTAGGTGTGGTCATTCGAGAAATTTCTCTAAATTTTATTCTCCTCTTCTATAAAATGATTTAGATTTCCAACCCTCTATAAACTCGTAGCTGGTCTCCCTTAATTGCTTTTCTATATCTATTGAAAATTAATCCGGCTTACTAATGTAATTTCAAACAAACCAAGGTAATTATAGTATGGATTAGGTCCTGTATAATCCTTTAACTTCAATTAAAGTTTCCCCTGTGTCGGTAATGTCGTCAGTAAGCAAAACTTTTTTTCTGGATATGAGTTGTAATGAAAATGAGTCGTATATAATTGGTTTAATTCGTTGAGCCCGAATGTCGTCTGATTTTGTGGATCGAATCCCAATTGTGCAGAAATCCTCGATATTTAATAAATGAGATAGGAGAACTGCTGTTATGCAGCCCCCTCTTTGAATTCCTACAATCGTTTCAGGTTTAAAGTCAGAATTTTTGATCACACCTGCTAATTTTTTACTGCAATCTTCGATATCATCCCAGGTTAAATGAGTTTGCTTAATTTTATCCAATTCTTTGTATCCTCCCAAATCGTCTTCAGCTATTTTTTCAATAATTCTTACTCTAATTCAAAAAGCCATAGACTACGGCGTATCTAATAAATTTACAATAAGTTTTGCTAACAGAATAATTTATTCTTTTTTAATTTGCTTGTGAGCACCTTCTATTTTTTTACATTGGAGTCTAATCGTTTGATAAAACAGAGCAATTATATACAAGCCTAACACAATAATTAGTATAAGTTCAAATTATGTTTGTTAGAAAAAGGGTTAAGTATGAAAGAAATAAATTTTTTAAAGAATAAAAGAAATATCAGTATCACCGTCCTTTCAAGCATTGCGCTCATTGTTGTAATTGTTATAGCTGTGACATTTTCAATCCCACTCGGCCCGGTAACTAATAGAGCTCCAATTATTACAGGTTTTAGCCCCAGTTCAAACATCTCCATAGATGAACTTGAATCTCAGTTGTTTCAAGTTAATGCGTCTGATCCTGATGGAGATACCTTCCAATATGAATGGAACATTGATGATGTGTTAGTTCAGAATGATTCCTTGAGCTATACTTTTCACACTGGATATTTTTCTTCAGGAGTTTATGAGCTAAATGTAGCCGTTTCCGACGATGAAGAAGTAGTAATACAATCTTGGACATTAACCGTAAATAATGTAATAGGAATGCTTGAGATAAATCCTACTGGTGATGGATTCCATAGCGGAGATATTGAGGACTCTGCAATCTTTTTCAATGAGATTCTCTATTTTACTGCGCAAAATGAGTCTAACAATTATGAACTCTGGCGTACGAATGGTACAATTGCAGGCACTTACATGGTGAAAGATATTAATCCTACGGGATCATCTGAACCAAGGTTTTTTACCGAACTCAACGGTGTCATCTACTTCCGTGCTCAAAACGAGACAGATAATTACGAACTTTGGCGTACGGACGGTACAGAAGAAGGTACTTATATGACAACAGAAATTAATCCTACTGGGAATTCTATAATCTCACATATTACAAAATATAATAACAACCTTTATTTTCAGGCTCAAAACAGGACTGATGATGAGGAGCTCTGGCGATCGAACGGTACGGCTGCAGGAACTTACTTGTTAAAAGATATTAATATCGATATTGGTGGGTCATACCCTGGGGATTTTATTGAGATGAGTGGGATTCTGTATTTTAGTGCTGATGATTTTCCCACTTATGGTACTGAACTCTGGCGAACAGATGGTTCCAAAGTGGGGACATATATGGTTAAAGATATTAATCCAACTGGATATTCTTATCCCTCTAATTTTAAAGTATTCAATGGTGATCTCTATTTTCTTGCGGCTAACCAGACTGGTAATAACGAGCTCTGGCGCTCAAATGGCACTGATATGGGCACTCATATGGTTAAAGATATAAATCCCTCAGGTGATTCTTATCCCAACCATTTTTCTGAACTCAATGGAATCCTCTATTTTAGCGCAGAAAATCAAACTAGTGATAGAGAACTCTGGCGTACAAATGGTACTTCTGCAGGTACTTATATGGTAAAAGATATTAATCCTACAGGAGGCGCTTCTATATCTGGTTTAACTGAACTCAATGAAATCCTCTATTTCTCTGCTCAAAACGAATCTAAAAATTTGGCTCTTTGGCGTACGAACGGTACGGAATCGGGTACTTACATGGTGAAAGATGTGGACCCTTTTGGAAATAAATCTCCCTTTTCTCTAACCGAACTCGATGATATCATCTATTTCGGTGTTGGGGAAAGCGAAGATTTTGGGAACCGTAGTCTTTGGCGTACTGATGGTACCGCTGTAGGTACTTTCTTGTTCAAGGATATCGATCCTTCAGGAAACGCTGATATTTTTGACATTTCTGCACTAAACGGTTATTTATTAGTTAGTGCAACTCATGCAGTTTACCAAAAAGAACTATGGATATATTAAAATTTTAATTCCTTATTTTTTTAACTTTTATTTTTTCTAATTGATCAAAACCAAAAAACAGCTGATTAAATCAAAAGGAAATTTAAATTAAAATTTCTGAAATTTTCCTGTCTTGTTATAGGTACCATAATTGGATGGATTCAGGTTCACATAAAGAAACCTGTTCACGTAACTAAATAAATATGGAAACTATTTATCTCGTTAACTTAACTTCCAGCCCAAATTTCATAATTAGCGACTTCTTCTTCGTTTACAACCTGAGTGGGATGACCTGCGTGAGCTTTATCAAACAATAGTAAGTCTCTACTATTGTTAAAATCATTCTCACGGATAGCGATGTATTGTTTACATTTAAAACATAATTTAACTCTCACGTAGCTCACCTCCTATAAAAAAAAATAGAACCAATATACAGTTAATAATTTCTATATTTAACTCTTGCCATAAATATAATGATCACAAATCGTAGAAAAACACTATACTCATACTTTTCGGAGATTGTGTCGAAGTTTTAAACGTGAAATTGAAAAAAAATGATTTCAAAATTCTTAATCTATAATTCGATTGAGCACCATCTCAAGCGTTCCATTTGATTTTTTCGTGCCTATGACAATTTGCTTGGGTTTTCCTTTTAGAACTTGATATTGGACATAGATGTCTATAGGAAATTTGTGTTTTTCGGCTTTTTCCAAATTTCCTTCACTCGGAATCAAATTTCTTTCATTAAGTTTGATATAATATACGCTGGTACTACTATTGCACCTCGGGCATCCGGGAATAAATTCAGAACTAATAAAAATGACGGGATCCTCGAATTTGGGCAGATTAATCGTAAAAAACTCTCGCAGCTCTCCCATTGCAATTATTTCCATACAAAATGATAAAATAAATTAGGAATTTTAACTTGATCCTTTTGTTTTAGAAGAGATTGAAGTTAAAACTAAAGCAATTTAGATTATAATCAATATTACGAGGGAAACTGAAGCAATGAGAATTATTCCAAACATTATCACAAAGGTCCACTGTTTCCTTTGTCCATAGTACCCTGCTGAATTGATTACGGCATAAATTACTAATCCCATTGATAGAACGAAGAAATAGGGCGCCCAAGAGAGCCCGATAAGAAGAAAAATGCCGCTTAATAAGGCTAGAACCCCCATAGTTGTTTCAGCAGTTATATGAAAGCCTATTGCTACGGGTTCTGAATTTAATTCTGGTATCTGTTTTGTTAGATACAGCAGTAACCAAAGTCCTAAAATTCCTATTCCTATCACAATTGCATATATTCCACTAATTATTAAGAGAACTATTTTTCTCACATTTTTATTTAATTTTGATGTAGAAGATAAGGATCTAATTTAATAAAGATTTTTCTTTGAATTCACATAAATGTCAAGATTTAAATAGGTATCAGAAATAATTTTTAATCACCAAGAAATCTAATTAAAATTATAATAAGTCAAATGAGAGGTAAAAAAAAATGGGCATTTATATGTTGACTGTTTGGTATCCACCCGATAAAAATCCTGATATGGCAAAGTTATATTTGAAACAACCACGAGAGATACCATTCGTTAGTAAATGGAGAGTTTATAATACAACAGGAGGAATAAACGGCATAAAACAATATCACTTAATTTATACAGAGAGAGGTAAAGCGGAAGAAGCGATGGGAGCGATAAATAAATATTTCATGCCATTCCTCATGATTGAAGGTTTTAGATATCTAGCTGAACCATTAATGGGGGTTTCAGATAGCTACGCTCTAATGGGGATGAAATGGGACTAATACCCGCGAGCTTTGCGGATAAAATCATAAATCTTTTTTTATTTTAATAATTAAAATCTTTTTTTTTATATTAACAACAAGCTGATGTATCTACTACTTTTCATTATTTTTTCTTCGCTTGATAATATAATAAACCAAAGCGCCGATAAAAGTCCAAAAAAAGAATGCAATTATCCAACCTATCGTTAAATCAAGAGTGAGCGTGCCAAACAAGAAAGAAAAAGCCGCAGCCCATTCCAAGATGATATAAGGAACATGTCTGCTCGTTTTTGATCGAAAATTAATTTTGAAAACCATATCAAGTAAGGATTCTGCCATTAGATAAATGAGGATTAAAATTGTGTAAATTACGAATCTCAAATCTTGACCAAATACAATAGAATTAATCAAAACGGCGATGATTGGAAGCATCAGAACTACAAGGATCGGGCCAAATATTTTAACAGTCTTCATTTTATTCTTGGCCATCAATAGTATTGCACTAGTCATTGAAACGAAAAAAATAAAGCCTGAAGCGATAAACATCCAATCGAATAAGTCCATATTCATTTACCAAAAAATGATATATTTTTACATTTAGCAATACGACATCATTTTTAAATATTCAAAATTTAGTTATTTGGTTAAATTAAATTGAGCGAAAAAAAATAGCGAAGATGCGGTTCAAAACTCTAGCATTTATCGATGATTATATATTTTTATTAGGATATTATGTTATTATGGAGAGAGAGATTAATCAATTAGTTAAAGACTTTTTTGAGCAGTTAAGAGATACAGAATATTTTTCCAAAATAGAGTTTATAATCTTGTATGGCTCTTCTCTTGGTTTATATCATTTAGACGATAGTGATATTGATATTTGTTTATATATTGATGATGAGGAAAAAACCCTTTCTGAAATTCGTTTAGAATTATTAAAAAAGTTTAATGAAAATTTTGATATTCAGATGTTTCAATTGCTTCCGTTATATGTTCAGATTGAGGTATTAAAAGGTAAAATTCTTTATGTGAAGGAGGAAGATAGAATTTATGAAATTGCTTATGAAACAATAGAAGAATACGAAGAATTTTATCCATTTTATTTAGATTATATAAATCGGTGATTAAAATTAGAACTAATATTATTAAAACTAAACTTAAAATAATTGATGAAAATATTGAGTTAGTAAAAGGAAGTCTTCCTGAGGACATAAACGAATTTAAAGCTTTAGGTTTAGTTAAAGACGGTATTTACAAAAAAATTGAAGCATCAATTCAGGAAATTATTAGTATTTGTTCAATTATTAATTCTGACTTAAAATTAGGTATTCCTTCAAATAGGGATGATATTATTATTGCATTAAAGAATCATAATATTCTCTCAAGTAAAGTGGCTGATTTAATTAAAGGATTAAAGGGATTTCGAAATTTTTTAGTCCATCGCTATGGAAAGATAAATGATGAAGTTGCTTTTAAAGATATTAAACAAGGGTTTTCTGATTTTGCATTATTTAAAGAAGAGATATTGAATTTTATAAAAAATTATAAGTGAGATTTTTTATTTAGAAAAAATTAAATCCATTTACATGCTTTACTTTTACCCATTGTTCTTCTCTATTATTAATGTATTTAATTTGTATTCTTTCCAAATTGGTTTGCAACTAAACCAATGTAGTTCATCCATAGCATCAAGCCGATGTGGAGTGTATCCACAATAGTCTAAAGGGGCAGTAACAGCTCATTAACTACGATCATACTTTTTTCTTATTAAAAAAAGACTAAATAAGCAATAAATATATCTATTTGCAGCAATGTACAAAATATTAACTAAAGTATTAAGTATAATAGAGGAACTAATGAAAATAATATTCAATGATTTACAAATTATGGAAATCATCCTGGTTCTCCTTGTCAATGAATTCAAATAAAACATAGGCAACTGTAATATGCTAAAAAAAAAAAAATCAGAACTCAATTTTTTTGGTTGTAACCAAAACTTAGAATAAATAGCATTAATTATTTTCTATGCTTTCTATAACAATCTCGACAATAAACAGGTCGGTCTTCCTTAGGCTTAAATGGAACTTCGCATTCATTCCCACAGTCGGCACATGTGGCTTTATGCATCGTTCTATCGCCATAATTTCTAGACATATTTTCACCAAATTTTAATTTTATACTTGAAACTTTGAAATATCTCTGTTCAAGCATGTTAGATATGTGATTAAATTTAATAAACCTTGGTATTATAAAAAATACACTTCAAAATTCTGGTAGAAAATAGCTTGGTTATTTTTAGTGTAATTGGGTTAAATTGTGGTATTTAAAGAGAAAAATGTGAAAATTTTTAAAATTTTAGAGAGATAGGGCTTTTTTCCTATGTGTTATATCACGTTTATTATACTTTCTTGTATTTGAATGTAAATTCTATTACTATCTATGAAATTAATTTGTGATTATAAAATAAAAAAGGAGGATATCGCTGGATCAGAATTGGCTTTAATTTTTAATTGGAATCCTTCACGGCTCATTTCTACTAAAAATTTATTCGATCTAAAGTAATTCTTTAGAACTTGCCCGTGCTTATATCCATGGATGATGTTGATTTCCGGATAGCCATTTATTTTGCATTCTTCTAAAGCGCTTAATACTTCGTCAATTGCGCCCCATAGTTCATGCCCATGTATATTTATCTCCAATAGACTCACGAAGTTATCAGTATGTATTAATTTTTTCCATTTTCCATTATTTATTAATTATAAACTTGAATGGCGGTTATAACACTAACTATTCTTAGAATAAGTTTTAACGATGTAGATCATCCATATTATCAAGCCGATATGGAGAATATCATTCTCGGAGAACCAAATTTTTTGCTCCCAAAGGATATTCGTAATATCCAACATGAAATACAGGAAGTATAATCCTATTATAAAGATCAGAGATACCCATATAATTACGAGAGAGCGGTTAATAAGCTTCTTAAAGTTTGCATATCTCCAAATGTTGAAAATTAATAAGAAAAGGATAGTAGGAGCTAAAAACAAAAGCATCAGTTCAAATGAAATCATGAATTGAATCGGGATTATCGCTCCTATTACCAATATTATAACATACGCTCCGAAATTCGCAGGTGCGTATCTTGCCATTATTTTACTCCATTTATTTCTCTCTCCCAAATACGCTTGAGCCATCAACATGGCATTCACGCTTCCTACTGAGAACAGGAGGTAAAAGAGCTCCCACAGGCTGGTCCATGTACAAAACGCGCTCCCAACACACTTAATCTCGTAGCTGAATGCTTGATAACTGGTTCCTGCGAGAATAGCTCCAATTCCCCATAATAACAGTGCTAATCCCCACCAAGATATAAATTTCTGATTATTTTTGATTCTCAATAGATATATCCCGATTGCTATAGTTATAAAACCAAGTAAGTAGACAAAGAAAGTGGAACTGGGCTGAACTACCATTATCTTTAACGAAAAAAATTCAAATTCTATGCAAGGTTGACTTGTGCACCATTCTTCGGGTGTAATTGTTGGAAAGAAAAGAATTTTATCAAGCTGATTACAAAATATTAAAACAATTAGGACTAATAGAAAACTGAAAGCAAAAATATATCTTCTGTTTTTCTTCAAGGTTAACTTCATCGATATTTTCACGTGGTTGTTAAATCAACTAGAGCATAATTTTCTAAGAATTAAAAGAATTAAAATAGGTTAAATTTCATAAGATTCTGTTGTTAACTCAAAATCTTGGAAGTGGCGTTCATTTCTTGTTATCAATTTTTCGGCATTCATAAGTTTTGCTGTTGTACCAATTATACAATCTGCTAAATCAAGCGTGATTCCTTTTGCTCGTAAGAATCCTTTTAATTGCCCTGATTCTTGGAGAATGTGAGAATTTAACGGAATGACATGAAATTCAGAGAGCACTTTTTCCATTTGGTCTTTGATTTGAAGATAAATTTTCTCACTTTTTTTTTCTTTTGTATATCCTAATCCATCATAAATCTCGGCAATAGTTATAGCAGAAATACACGTAGTTTGATCAGAATAGGGCTTTAAAACAGATTTTACCTTAGATCTACCACGCCAAATGTCAATAATAACAGTAGTATCCACGATTATCGTAACTAATCGCCCCAGATTTCTGAGAATTTTGATGCAGAAATAATAGCATCTTTCTTTTTTCCTTCCTTCACTACTCTTTCAAATTCATTTAAAACTTCATCCGAAAGACTTTTTGCAATGCCAAAATGTTTTAAGGGGTCCTTCTGTTGATTTGCGATTAACCGTTCTATTAATTCTGAAAAGCTTTCATTCGGATCTTTTAATTTTTTCAGGTTTTTATAAATATCCTCCCGAATTGAAATCATTTTTGATGTCATGTTTTTAACCATTAATATAAATATTTATATAAATATTTATATCTATAGTCTTATATAATTTTCTAAATACTAAAAAAACCAGCTTTATGGAAAAGTCATATTCAGATTTGAAACATTGTCAATTTTAAAATTACATACACGCTATAAAATCCGATTAATAGAATTCCTTCCCATCTTTTAAGTGTTTTTTCGCTCCATAAGAGATAAAGAGCTAAAGATAACGCCAAGAATAGAACAGGTATATCAAAAACCAGAATTATCATGGGAACATTAAAATTAACTATTATTGCTCCTGATCCGGAGGCTAATAAAATATCACATATATTAGAACCTAATATATCTCCTACTGCGATTCCAATTGATCCTCTCCTAATAGCGGTTAAGTCAGCAACAAGTTCTGGTAAACTTGTGCCAAATCCAACTATTACAATTCCAATAACATTTTTAGGAATATGAAATTCTCTTGATATATCATGCGCTGAAAGTAATGTAGCCTCTGCTGCGATTACCAAGATAATGAGCCCAATAAGCAAAATGCCTATATCTCTAAGTGTTGATGATTCATTACGGGGACTCTCAACTGATTCAAAACTTACAGGATCTAAACGTTGTTTTTCAAGATAACTAGCTTCGAGTTTAGTTTTTGCTAGATGTCTCTCACTCCAAATCACCAGTGAGAGATAAATGAAATATATTATTATCATTAAAAGTGCTTCAAATTGGCTAAGGATTCCATCCAATGAGAAAAAAAGAAAAATCAAAACAGAAATAAAGAGCATAGGTCCTTCTCTTCTCAATTCCCATTTACTAACGAAAATCGGTTTGCTTACTGCTAAAATTCCAATAATTAAAGTGATTTGAGTCAAGAAAGAACCAATTTTGTTTCCTATAACTATTCCATCAATGTTAGGATCAATACCCAAAAGCTTATCAAAACCACCCATTATACTTACAGCAATCTCCGGTAAGCTAGTCCCAATCGATAAAATTGTCAGCCCTACCATTATATGACTAATATTTAAGCGATCTGCGATATTTTCAAGGCTAATTATCACAAATTTTGCACCAACAAATAACCCAAAAAATCCTAATAATAGAAAAAGAAGTGAATATAAAAGCATGCCTAGTTAATAAGAAAAGGATTGCATTTAAACTTTAATCATGTTGAAAGGGGATTTCCTTAAAAAGAAGTTTTACAATAAGGTATTCTATTGTCCAATATCCTAATCTATATTTTAAAGATTTACTTTATGAATCAGAAGAGATATAACTAAATTCGACGAACAAACTACTAATAATAACTAATTTTACTGCATTTTTTGAATTAAATTAATACTCCTTGGTTAAAATGCCAGAATGGAACGTTAAATTAACAGATTAAATCGAAAGAACCTCCAATATTACAAGTTTTAGATTTGATCCTCCTGAAAGCCTTTCTTATCTCCCGGGACAGTTCTTCTTTGTATATATCCCCGCTGAAGTCGAGGGTAGCATAATGCACCATTTTTCGTTTTCTAGTTCTCCTTCTGAACCCTTTATTGAATTTACGACTCGTATCCGCGATAGTCCGTTCAAAAATAGGTTAAACCAATTAACAATTGGAACGACTGTAAAGATAGCAACAGTTTCAGGGCAATTTACTGTGACTGAAGAGATGAAAAAAATAGTATTTGTTTGTGGAGGAATAGGAATTACGACGACCAGATCAAATATAAAATGGATTTTAGACTCTCATTCTCACGTCGATATTATATTGTTATACGGCAATAGAGACGCTAATAACATAGCGTTTAAAGGCGAGTTAGAACACATTTCAGAAGACAATTTTAAAATTTTTCACATTCTCTCTGATCCAGAAGAGGGTTGGGACGGTCCAAAAGGATTTATCAATGCTGAATTTATTTCATCGTCAGTTCTGGATTTAACAGATAGAATTTGGTTTATTTCTGGGCCACCAGTAATGGTTAAATCAATTAAGACTATTCTAACAACGGTGCTCAATATAACGGAAGGAAAAGTAAAAACTGAAAACTACGTTGGTTATTGATCATTTTTTTCAAAATAAAAAAAAAAGGCTCTTATGAGCCATTATAAGACTAAATCAAACCATCTATAAGCTTCAATTTCAATGTGTACACCGTCATCATACCAACTAAGTACCCATTGAAAATAATTTACTCCAGGATCAAGATTTAAATCATCTCTGAAATAATTTGCTGGTACTTTTTTAACGAAAAATTCGACGTAACCGGGTAACCCTAACATTGCCTCATCATAATACCAAAACCTACCTTGAAAAGAATATAACACACCGTCAAACTGATAGTTAGCTGTATAGGGAGGAAAGAATAAACGCTCCGTTCTTTCTGAGAATGAGTATTTAAATCCAATAATAATATAACAAACCTCATCATCGCGTACAGTAGCCATTCCTCTTAACCGATTAGTATCGGGGGCGAAAAACGCGTTTATCCATTCTTCTTCTTCAGCAGTAATAATATCCCATCCGTCTTGCTCTTTGAATGGATGAGCATCATATCCTATTTCCGGCCATGGTGTATCTCCTATTCCATCTCCGTTACTATCCGCGCCTTCGTAATTTGACCAATAGTTGCCCTCTAGCATATAGATATTATGCCAATCATTACGCGTTGCATCCTCATCCGATGCTTGTACATCATTTTCTATAATATTGTTATGATAGATATGATTTCGTACACAATATCCCTCCAAAAATATACCGTAAGCGTTATGTTTAATGGTATTCCTAAAAACATCGTTATTACTTACATAGGAGAAATAAACACCGTAATAATTGTTTTCGAGCATATTTCCACAGAGTATATTGTCTTCTGCAGAACCATACCAACCAACAATAACAATACCCGCTCCGTCGTGTTCGCTACAATAATTATCGGTTATAATGTTACCATTCGTTCCTGACAACACAATTCCTGCAACAAGATTTTCCATACAGTTATTATCCGTTATTAAATTATAGTCTGCGTTTCCCAATAAAAAGATGCCATACTCAAGGTTATTGGAACAGTCATTTTCTGTTACTTCATTAGAATTTGACCCATATCCCATAGAAATACCCCATAGATTCCCAGTGCACAAATTCCGTGTTATTATATTATCATTGGAGTATTCAAGATTAATACCTGCTTCAGCATTTTCGCTACAGTAATTATCAGTTATTAAATTTCCATACGATGATTCCACCGAAATTCCTGAACCGAAATTTTCACTACAGTCATTACCCGTTATAATATTTCCATGCGAGCCTGATACCGTAATTCCTCCAAGGAAATGTCCATAACATTCATTTTCCGTTATCAAGTTACCGTTTGCCTCAGACCACAAAAGAATTCCATGTTCTTCGTTATCGTAGCATTTATTTTTTGTTACTTCGTTGTTGTTAGACCACTCTGAAATGAAGATACCCCATGTATTTCCAGTGCATAAATTCTGTCGTATTATATTATCATTGGAATATTGAACGTAAATGCCTGATAATTCATTGTCGTGACAGTAATTTTTTTGCACTTTATTATTACTGGAAGCCACTAATGCTATACCACCACCCAGTTCGGTTTCTGGGAATCCGCAATCAAACATTTCATTTTTGAAAATTACGCCATTTTGTGTATTTACTAAAATCAAAGCTGCATTTTTCCCACTTCCATCAGGGGAATAATAGGGACCTGTGTTAGAAAAAGTGCAATCCATTATTTTAAAGTATGCTTCTGAGTTCATAATCATCATACAAAAAAAATTGCCTCCAGCATCTATTTCCAAATTTTTAATCATGTACGGATCATCTTCAGTACCTGATCCTTTTAGCCACGGCTCATCTGCCAAATCAGCCCATGTTGGGCCACTGATAGAATATTCATCAATAATAATCGGTCCACTTTCTAACTTTTTCTTTTTAGCTGTTACTGCGAGTATGGGGATTGATATTGATATCATCAACGCGATCACCAGCAAGCTTATTTTAACTACTTTTCTTCGCATTTTCATCTGCCTTCTTTTTTTCTCTTAAATTTCATTATCAATTTAATTATTGACAATGATTAAATCACAGTTGTTGACTATTGAATATAAAGATTATATTGAATCTTACCGGTAAATTTTTATTTTTACTGGTAGAATCATGGATGCGGTTAGTATTAATTGTTTAAACTGGTTGAAAATATCCCAGTAAGAAGTAATTTTTTATATCAGCATTGTTGAAAAAATTTATTATAAAATTTTTAAAAATGGGGAAAAACAGATTTAATTATCTTTGTATCTCTTTACTTAAAGCATTAAAAGCGTGGTCAAGCCCCTGTCCTGTTTTTGCCGAGGTGGTATAGTAACCAAGGAAATTACGCTCCTCTACGAGATTTTGAATCTTTGCCTTGTCTAAAGTCTGTTCGTTTATCAGGTCAACTTTGTTGGCAAAAACTACAACAGGAATCTCTCCGCAATATTGTTTGACATCTTCATACCATGATGTTATGTTGTCAAAACTCCGTTCACCTAAACTATTTTCTTCTAAACTATACACAATAATTACTGCTTTACTTGCTTTGTAAAAAGAAGGGCGAAGGAAATGAAAATCGTCTTGTCCTGCGATGTCCCAGAACATTAATTCAATCTTATATCCATCAATTTCCGTTTCATAATGAGTGAGTTGTGCTCCTATAGTTTTAATATAATCAGTTTGAAATTTGCCTTGAGTGAATTTTTGAATTAAGGAGGTTTTCCCAACGCCCCCGTCTCCTACAACGGCAACTTTAATCTTCAGCTTTTTCTTTACAGATTCTTCTTCCAAACTGAACTTCACGTATTCTAATTCTATTTACGCTTTAGTATATATATTGGGTGTTTTTTTATATAAAACTTTAGAATTAGATGCTTTCCATCTCTGTTAAAAAAATATCTGCTATGACTATCCACTTTTTTTTTATTTCATGATCACTGATACTCTTGTAGGTAAACTCTTTTCCCTTCTTTAGATATTCAACAGCTAATTCGTAATTCTCGAGTTCTTTAAAGCAGATCCCAAGTTTTATGTAAGTCTGGTATATAAACCTTCCACTTCTACTCAGCTCAATTGCTTTTTGAAATTGTTCTACCGCTTTTTCATATTCCTCGTAATTCATTAAAATTTCACCATATGAGTCGTAATATTCCCCGTTATCTTGCTCGGACTCAATAAGTTCCTCTAAAATATTTAAAGCTTCATCTTTTTTGTTTAGATATTGATACCAGTAAGCTTTAAAATTGCGTAACTCTTTATCTTCTGGATTCTTTTCGAGCAATTCCTCAACAATTTTGAACCCTGCCTCTAGATTTCCGAGCAGTTTATAAACAGACGCCTTTTTCATTTTAATATCCTTTTCAAAATTTGGGAATTTCCCAAGCATATCATCAAGTAAATCTAACAATTTTGGATATTCGTTGAAATACATGAGGACAGCACTCTTGGAGAGATATAAATCAACTTTAGTTGGCACAATACTGATTGCCTTATCTACTAATTCAACTGATTCTTTATATTTGTTTAATTCAAGTAACACCCTGCTTTTTAGCATAAATAGTAATGCTTTATTAGGGTTGAAGGTCTCTAAAGCGATTGCATTATCAAGATCGGTTAACCCATAATCTCTATCTGCTAATTCGCCATTAAACTTATAAATAAGGTTGTATGCAAGCGTTAATCCTTTAGTGGCGTGAGAAAGAGCATGCTCTGGATAAGCCTCTATAATTTCATTTGCAAAATTTATAGCACGGTTGAAATCTCCAATAGTTAGGCTTGAAAAAACAGTAAGGAAATAGGCAAGAAGTAAGATTCGATCCTTATTATGTGGTAAATTTAACTCACCCTTTAGTAATACAAGTGCATCTTCATCTCTATTTAAGTAACATAAAACGATTGCTTTAACGATTATTAAAATCCTGTCTGTTTTATTTGACTCTATGGTGGTTTCTATATTCTCTAGAGCTTTATTATACTCTTTATTGTCTATTAAATGTTGGCATACCTTATTTAGGGACTCCAATTTCTCTCTGTAATATGGTTTAAGTATTTCTAATAATACTGTATCTAATTGATAATTTATTTCGCTTTGTCCCATGAATTGATATTCCAGATCCTTAGTACTTCTTGTTTGAAAAACATCTATCATATTTTGCCATATAATCGCATCTAATTTATCGTAAGTTTCTTTCAATTCAACTCTTTCTTCAATTTTATAGGCTAGATAATTAACATAGGTAGGTAAGAATTTTCTTAACGATTCTCTTAGGGCGTTGTCAAAAAAATATCCACAAATTTCTTCTAAAACAGCTTTTTCGATAGTAAAGGCGTCAAAAGCGCTTGAAAACAACCTGTTTAGATAAGTAAATTTTGTTATATGGTTCTCAGTGATAGTTCGCAACAGAGATTCTACCTTCCCATTTTCTTGAAAATAATAAATGGCTCCTGATGTTGGCTTCAACGTAAAAAATTTGATAGGATAAATGTGACTCTCTACAATTTCATCAACGTAATATTCCAATTTTGCTTGTTTAATTTCATAACTATTCGCAAAATCTTTAAGAGAGATATAATCTGGGTATTGATCAGGATGATTAATTGATATGTAAAGAATAATTTTTTCAAAATCTGTTTGGTTTGTTAGTACGGACTTAACTCTATCATAATCGAGTTTTAAAATAGTTGTGAGATACCTGAATTGGATGTTTTCGTCCTCCACATTATAGTCATCAAAAAACTTTATTGTCGTTCTCGTAATCTCGTCAATTCTTTTGCTTTCCTCGTTTAAAATTGATTGTCTATCTAAATCGTAGTTTTGCAGCATTTTAGAATATTCAAGTTTACCTGAATTACTAATCCTGTACTCTCTATTCTCTCTTACGACAAATTCTTTATTTAGTAAGAGGTTCATTTTTTTTGATAACGATGATTGATTAATCGCTAGGGGGGGTTCAAGAAAATGTGACCACCTGCAATAAGTATTATTATACACCATCCAAAGAATCCAATCCTCGTAGTTTCTTCTCTTTGTAATAATACTAGGTGGATAGTTTAATTTTTTTTTTACACCGTGAGTACTAGATATCTCGTGAAATCTTTTACGCCCTTCATTTGTTATTTTGTATTGACCTCGAGCATAATTTTCAATAAAACCTTTACTTTTTAACAGATTTAAGTATTTAGAAAGCGTAGATGTAGTAAAACTAAGTGGTTTTTGCGTAAAGTAAGACCATTGACAATTCTCATTATTAGCGAGCATCCAAAGAATAATGTGCTCAAAATCCTTATTTTTAATTTTAAAATCTTTGTAGAATTCTTCGGGAGGATAATTAACTACGGTCATAATTCATGTCAATTTACTTTTTCAAGTTGTTTTGTTTAATAATTAAATGGTTTTGGAACTATATAAATTATTCCTTACTTAATATAATATTCGAACTTCGTGCTAAGTTTCACAATAAAAACTATTAAACGAACCTAAATCTACTTTGAAATAACACACCAATCAAAAAGAGAAGTAGAAAAATTATGCAAGATGTAGAAAATGTTTATCAGGATGCGTATTTGAGAACAAAGTGCCTTAAAGGGTTATTTATTCACGATATTTCAAATTTATTCCAGATAATCAGTAATTCTATAGAGCTCTGTGAATCTCTACTAAAAAACGAAGTAAAAACAGAAAGTATCATTGAGTATTTCCAAATGATTGCTCAGCAATTAAACCAAGGTAAAAAGTTAATTAGAAACGCAAGAAACATTTCAGAATTGGAAGAATACGAAATGCCTTTAGAACCTGTGGAAGTGTTTTCTAAGTTAACAAGTGCTATTAATTTTACTCGTATTAGTTTTCCTAAAAAAGATATTGATATTAAGGTTATCTCTGATTACGGATACATTGATGTTATGGCAAATGAGCTGTTAAGTGAAGTATTTGAAAACATACTTATAAATTCTATCAAATACAATAGAAATAAAGTTGTCCAAGTAGAAGTAATAATTTCTGTGATTGATATTTATTATAGGAATTATGTAAAGATCGAGTTCAAAGACAATGGCATAGGTATCGATGACGATAGAAAAGAGATAATCTTCCAAGATGCTCATATGATAAGCAGGCAGTCTAAAGGCATGGGAATCGGGTTATCATTAGTTGCTAAATTAATCGAATTGTATGGTGGAAAAATATGTGTTGAAAATCGTATTAAGGGAGATTCAACAAAGGGCAGCAATTTTGTAATCTTAATTCCTTTATCAAAAAAAAAAGAGGGTGGTGTTTAATGACAAATAATTATGAAAATATAAAATCAGGTAAATTGAAGAAGGACATAAAATGGTATACTTATGTAGATTCTTATCTTGATTCCAAATTAAAGGATTTCATGGAAGAATATAAGATAAACAACCAAGCGAAAATCATAAGAAATTGCGTGAATTATTGTATTGATTACTTAATTGCTATATTTCAGAAGAAATCACATGACGATCCTCAAAGTTATGACGAAATGGAACTTGACAATTTAATCAGAAAGGCAATTGATGGATACGAAATCGGTAATAGTTTTCACGAAGAATTAAGGCAAAAACTTTCGCCTCTTAAAGTATCACTATTAACACTAAATAACTACATCGAGGATGAAGAAAAACTACATGATTGTATTCAGATTGCTATCGGTGCTCTAGAAGAATTAGAGACTTCAGTAAAACGGCATTTTGAAGAGCCAAACATAGTAAGATATGTAAGAAAAGTTGATATCTTATATATTGAAGATAGTGAATTAGAGCGTAGAACCGTCGATCATTTCTTTAAATCACAAGGGATTAACATTAAATCAATGGAGACTAGCGATGAAGCCCTATACGTTCTTAAGACTTTGACTCCTAGAGTAATATTACTGGATATTAACTTAAAGACTAGTAATATAAATGGAGCCCAATTCTGCCAAACGCTAAAATCGAACTCGCATTACAATTCAATTCCAATTATCTTAATATCCGCTGCTTATTCCGAGAAAGAAAAAAGTGATATTTTAGAAACCTCAGGAGCAGATGATATAATATTTAAACCCATTGATAGGCTAAAAGATTTGAATATTCTATTTAATTACCTAAAGCATTAATGTTGCTTTAGCTTTTTTTTTATTTTTATTTTTAACAAGATAATATATGCAAAAATATCATATCAGTATACCTTTAAAAATCAATTAAGATTGAATTATATTAGTGAATTTGTAATGGAACAAATTATCTCTCGTTGCGGAAACATCTGTTCTGAATGCCCTTGGTCCACCTTCGTGCGGAAGAAAATCGTTAAAGAAGATTGGGGGGAATATTCTGAAACTGTCAAGAAATACACTGGATATAAGCCAGTTAAATATGAATGGGAGGGTTGTGTTGGGTGCGCTACACCAAATGATGAGTTACCAAGTCATCCGTTTTTTAACTTTTTAAAAAAATGTCGAACGAGAAAGTGTGGACAGCATAACGAAATTCCGAATTGCGCTTACTGTGGACGATTCCCTTGTGCAAATACAGTAGCAAGCGATAAATATACAAAAGAAAGAGTTTCAGAAAAGTTAGGTAAGGATGTTGACGATGACGAATATGCAAGATATATTAAAATGTTTGATTCAATAACAAATCTTAATGAGGTTCGGAGCGGACTAAAAGATACTCAAATAAAGAATCCAAAGCTTGTAGATCATAAAAAGGAAATACCTGAGTTAAAGGGAACATTTAAGAACGCAAGTTTCAAGTTTATCTATGACATATTAATTGCAATTGCTAACTCTAATTTAGGGATTAAAGGTATTGATACTGTTTCCGGTCTCGAATTATTCAAAGAAAGGAAGGAATTCTTATGGAGATTTCTCTGGCTTATTGGAATATTTGGTAATATTAATAAACACGAATTAAGCATCGATAGCGGCACTCTCTACGACAACAGAAAGCCTATATCACTCCCGAACAATGAAGAAGGTTGGAAAGTTATTTTTGATATTCTAAAAGAATTTGGAATAGATTCGGAATTAGAGATTAAAACAGATAAATTATACACGCCTGGGGGTTATATGCGAGCAAAAATTCCCAAAACCAACAAGCCAGCATATATTCTAAAAATGAAGACGAGCTCTGAACTTCAGAAATACCCCGTTTTTAAAGCTCTGAATGAAATACTCTCCGAATTACAGAATAAGACTGGAAAAAGGGCTTTTTCTAACTTTAAAAAATTAAATCTAAATCCACTTCTTGAATAACAAAAAGACTAATTAGAACAGGTATTAAGCCTACTATTTTCATCATTGGTAAATATAATATTTATTCAAAATTGCTTTTAGACTCCATTTACTTTATTAATTGGGAATATCTTTCATTATTAACATTTAAAACACTTTTAAGAACGTTGAAATTTATGTCAATTAAAGAAAAACTTAAAGCGTATATCGATCTTACAAGAGCGCATTTCGCACCTGTCTGGCCGTTACTTTTTGTCTCGGGTTTGATGTTAGCTTTTCGAAATGGAGGGGGTTTCTCTTGGGTATTTTTAATTTTAGCCATTTTTATTGGGTTATTTGGCTTTGAAGCAGGTATGGTACTTAACGACATTGTTGACCATAATATAGATAAAAAGGATACGGAAAACACACTGACAAATTATTGGCGACCATTCAAGGAACGACCAATTCCTTCGGGAAAAGTTTCTCTTCGAGAAGCAATCTTGGTATTTGTTGTATTAGTGGTAACCACTGTTATTTTGATCCTCTTTGTTCCTTATCCAAATCTTATCTACATCTATATTATAATGGCATATGCCTACTCAATGGAAGTTTTTTATCAGATGGTAAAGAGGAAGCAAAAGTTTCCGATTGCACAGATTCTTGGTCGAACAGATCTATTATTATTTCCTATTGCGGGTTATTTATTAATTGGTCAATTTAATATCACGATTGTCTTTTATCTTCTCTTCATGTATCCTTGGGCACTAGCTCATCTTGGAGCTAACGATATTGTAGATATTGAGAATGACCAAGCAAAAGAGCTTAAAACAATTGCGGGATTATATGGTGTTAAGGGAAATAAAATTTGGGTGCATTCATTTTCTGCAATTCATCTTATAACCTCCGTTATTTTTGTACTGTTTGATTTAGGAAGTGTGGCAATCTTTGGATTTGCTGTTTCATGGATTCTTATTATTCTTGCAAACATTATCATAATGAGAGGAAAAGAAGCGAAAGATTGGCTAAAGGCATTGCCTATGTTTCACGCGTCGCTTTTGATTTATATACTATCGTTTATAATTGATTCTGCACTTTTGATCTGAAAAAATTATTTTGTCTTATTTATCTTTTTTTTTCTTCTACATACTTCAAGTAGTCTAGTTCCTTTTTTTTGTGAATTTTAATCAATTCTGTTTTTTGAGCGAGCCATTGAGGTCCATCTAAAGGATAGAAAAGCATTACAATTGCGCTAAAGATTAAAAATATGGCTGGGATTAGCGCGAATCCAATCATGATACCCATTTGAGCAGAAATATTTTGAGTGGATTGTTGTGCATCGAAACCAAAGTCGTTAATTATCAATAAAAACAACCAATTTGCTATGGAGATTGCGGGTTTTGTAAGTAATGCGTTTATCCCTGAATATGTTGTTTCCCTGCGCTTTCCTGTCATAGTCTCGTCGTAATCGACAATGTCAGCTATGACTACTTGGTTTGTAAGCATGAAACCTGAAAATCCAATACCAATAAGAATGAATCCGATTATGGCAAAATAAATTGTCCATCCAACGAAAAAAGTCAGAAGAAAGCTTATTCCTGACCAAAACAATGCTAAAACATAGGTTTTTTTAACTCCGAATTTTGCTACGAGTTTATTAAAAACCGCAAAGAATGCAAATATCATAACGAACACTAATAACAATGGAAGCGTTGCTAGGAAACCAGTCAAAAGTAACACGTAATTAACGTAGTAAAATATTGCAGTAGTGAGGATTGTCTGAGCGAAAGTGAAAGAGAAGTTGGAGACTTCATAAATTAAAAACGGTGTGTTTTTAAATGTCTCTTTTATTCCCATAATTACCGGGAGCGTCTCTTCCATTTGGGTATATTTATTTTCTTTCAAGTAGAAACTACTTACGAATAATATTATGGCAGAGATAATGCCTACTACAATCATTGCAACGAGAAATTCTAAAGCAGCGTTGGGCGATTCATTCCCAGTGAGCAACAAAAGAGGTATTATAAAAGCAAGAACATAAGAAATAGAAGAAATCGCAGAACCATATACTAATAAATTTGCTCTTTCCTTTGCGGTTATTGCCATTTCTGCTGGAAGGGTAAAATTTATGAGCCCCAACATCGTAAATAATGTGTCAAAAATAAATAGAACGATTGTCAAATTAAAAAACAGAGCTAATTGGCTACTAACATCTACAAGAGGTATCCAACAGAAGATAAATGCAATTCCATAGAGCGGAGCACCAAATCGAATATAAGGGATTCTCCTGCCATACTTTTCTGATTTTGTGCGTTCCTCGATGAATCCGAATAAAGGATCGTTAATCGCGTTCCAAATCGAAAAAATTAGCCAAGCGATTCCTGTCAACTCGGTGCTTAATCCTAACATCGTATTGTAAAAGAAAGTTATGGCCGAAAACACAATTTGAGAGGGTAATCCAATGCCCGCTCCAAGACCGCCAAAAGCAAATTTTGATTTCAACGATAATTTTTCGTTGGACATGATTTCATACAATTTTGCTTAAGTTTAATAATTCATTAAAAAGAAGTTTTAGTGTTAACGAGACTAATTATACTTTTAGCCAGAAGCATAGCGTCTTCAGCTTCTTTGGGATCGTCAAAAAACCTTGATGGGATTCCTCCGGGTAACCCATTTGGATAACGAGTTGGTATATAATATTGATCAAGTTTCTTAGCAGGGTTAATAGTCGTAAACTCTGGATCGATTTCAATTGCCATTTTTGATAAATCGGCAATAGAGTGGGTGTAAAAAACATCTCTGGATTTCAATCTCAGGTATAAAAATGCTTTCAACGCCTTTTCCGCTGCTTGTTGGAAGTGAAACAGAGCAAGATAAAATTTTTGCATTTTTCTTAGCTCATCAGCATCGTTAAATTCATCACTCGCCTGAATGAACCATCGTGATGCTTCTTTTTCATAATTTTTCTTCATAAACTATTTTACCCGTTGTTAATATTTCTGATAGAAACGAATTTGTCTCTTTATTCTCTTCAAATTCTTGTTCGTTATAAACAATGATATCACAAGCAATATCTCTTTCTAAATTTTCATAAATATAACTAGTCCATAATTTTCCTGTTTTTGACGATGGCATTAAAACGAATAAATCCAAATCACTATTACTTTCAATATCTCCAGAGGTTAACGAGCCAAATAAAATGATTTTTGATGCTCCAAAATTTATCAATTGATATTTGAGAGATTTTAAAGCAGTCTCCAAATTTTCTTTTCTTTTTTTTTTTCTGTTTAAAATCTCTTGAACTCTAGACAAGAAATAATCACCTAAATTATAACTCTTTATAGAATTAGTATTCATATGAATTAATAAATAAAATGGAGAATTTGACTTATGGTAAATCTCTTTTTTTCCATTTCCAACCGTATTTTATGGTGTCTTGATTGCATGTCGCAACGCAACTTCCACATAAAATGCAATTTGCATCGTACATATTACCAGAATCTACTAATTCGTGAACATCAAGCCCCATCACGCAATCCCCCCATTACGATAAGAACAGGCGACATCCAATTAAATGTAATTGGTAAAACTAAAAACCATAAAAACATTAAAAGCCTTCTAAATTTCAAGAGTTTCTTAAATTGCCCCATTTTCGATCACCTTTATTGATCAACGCCCTTAATCCAAGCGATAGCTTTTTCCTTGTGTTCATCCGATTCTTTCTTCAAGGGTTGCTGAAAAGAAATGCTCCCAACTATGTTGGCATTTTTTAAAGCTTCCCTATATCTTTCCATTGCTTTTACTCCGTCTCCTGCGTGACACATCCAAAGTGCTACCTTTTTACCTGTGAGGTCAAACTTAGACAAGAAGGAACGCATAGGTGGACTAATATTCCACGCCCACACCGGTGTTCCTAGAATTATAAGGTCGTATTCAAAGGGATTAATATCAAAGTCCATTAATTTTGGTTTTTTTTTCATGGTAGACTGATACCCACCCCACATAAATCTCGTACCGCTATCCGCTTTAAGTTCTTTAATAGGCTTTAATTCTAGAATATCGGCTTCAATTGTATCCCTTAGAGCCTCCGCAATAAACTGCGTATTGCCCGTCAGAGAATAGTAAACTATCAATATTTTTGACATTATTTATCTCTCTTTTTTTAGTCTTCTCTTGGTTTCAATCCTTCTGCGATCATATCAAATACAAAATCTATAATATCATCACCATCGAACTCCATTGTTTCCAATGTTTTCTGATGTTGCTCGAGTTCTTTCATGATTCCACTGGTCATCATAAATAACGTGAATCCAATCAAAAATGGATCCTTATCTGAGCGTATAGATCTAGTTTTTATAGCTTTGATGATGACATTTCTAAATTGTTCTCCATATGCTTCGCTTCTATTTAGGTACTCTTCTTCATTTGCTGTGAGTTTATCTTTCGATTTTTGAGCAACATGAGGGAGTTTTATAGAAATATCGTGAAATATATGGGCGTAATCAGGATAATTCTTAGTAAATTCATAATAAGCGTATCCAACAGCCTTTAATTGATCTACACCAGGATCTTTGCTCTCAACGAAGTATTTAGTGTAATCAATTATAATTTCATATGCTTTCGTTCCAATAGCTAGATACAAATCATCTTTTGATTTAAAGTAATTATAAAGCGTCCCTTTGCTGAATTCTGACTCAGTAGCAATTTGATTCATGGTAGTGTCTTCGTAACCATTAGCCAGAAATAATTTTTCTGCGGCTTCAATTATATTTTGTTTCCTTAATTTTGTTTCCTTCTGTTTTCTACTTATTTTTTTATCATCAAAATTTTCCATTTATTACACCTTAAAAACTTAATGACTATCAGTTCAAGTTTTGACCAAGAGTTTTTTATTAAGTAACAAAAATCAGAATAATATATAAACTTTTGGTTCAAAAAATGACCGTTGGTCAAAAACAATAAATTACCCAATTATATATCCTTGATCTTCCCACGCTTTTCTCATTACAGAATTTCGTTTTAGATATTCATTAACTACTTCTTTTGAGACATTATTTAAAGGACAGCTAAAATTAGGACATTTTGAACAACTCAAGAAATGCATTGAGATAAACCATATTAGTGATAAAACTAATGATATCCAAAAATAGAGATATAATTCAGTTATAATAAATAAAATTAGAGGAATTATCGCAAATAAGGCTATACTTATTAAAAATTGAATCTTTTCAGAGGTAGACATAGGAGCAGGATTATATATCCATGCTTTGTGGATTCCATAGTTAGCATAACATTTTACATACTTATCTTCCTTGAAAGCATAGTAAGGACAGTGGCTACAGAGGATTTTATTTTCCCAAAATTGGAAAAAAACTATTAAATAACCAATGTACCCCGCAGTGAACGCGATTATTATAGGAAGATTAATTATCCCAGAAAAAAAGCCAAACAACAAACCTAAAATCAAAGTAACCCACACACTCAAAACAGGAACCACAAAGTAAATTGTGTCCTTGATATTAAATGAGCACATTAATTTTCCATTTACTGAGCAGTCTTCACAATTTGAATATTCGCTATCACATATTTTACGAGTTTGAGCTTTTACTTTCATAAATGTTAGCTCCTTCTATCTTAAGAATCTAAAAAAATAATCTTCCTTGCTTCCAGTGGTTTTCTCATTTTTAATAAGGGAACTGCGACTCCAAAAGTTGTTATTTTATTAGGTACTTTAATACTAATCCAAATATAATCTTGTGGAAGTTCTGCTTTATCTGAATGCTTTAAAAACTTAGAAAATATCCGTCTTGCCTTTTCATCATTTTTAGGCTTGATTTCCGCCGTTGTTGTGAAGTGTAATTCAGCAGGGGGTGCTGGTATGATCTTATGTAAGAAATTTTTTCTGATAGGGATTGTTACTGCCACTTGCTTTTTTTTCCTTATATTATTTGCTTTTAAGGTGTTTTCCCCTGTTTGACAGATAATAAAATCACCATCGCTTTGATAAACCACAACAGAACTGTAGGGAATATTATTCTCATCAACTGTAGCTAACACTAGCCACATTTTTTTTTTAATAAGCATTCTAACTTTTTGTCTTAAATCTTTCATATTATGGACTTCTTTTTACTTAAATAAACTGCTACTATTTTTAATTAAGTTTCGAGTTTGGTTTCTAGCTCTGATATTTTAGATGAATACTTTATTGTTCTGACTTATGCTTTTTTTTCTCCTTTTTACTCTTTTTCTTCACAAAAATACCATTTCCCTTTGCTTTTCTCGATAATTTAGTGTTTGCAGGTTCTGTTGGAGGGGGAGAGCGTTCTAACATTAATTTAGAGATTGACTCAAACAATTTTTCTATTTTCTCCCCTGATTTTACGTTGCATTCAATAAAACCATCTAATTTATGGAATTCGGCTAATTTTAAACCCTCTTCATAAAATACTTGTCTTTCGTTTTCTGAGTCTGGAATAATTCCTACAGCTATTATTGGAAAAGATATCTCTTCCAAAAGGTCTTTTCTAATAATAGCAAGCCAAAAATCAATATTAATAAGAGAAGATCTCTTAGTAACATCGTAAACAAACATACCTCCTCGAGCGTGGCTAATGTAAGTAGGAAGGAACGATCTAAATCTCCTTTCGCCACTTATATCCCAAATCTGCAATTTTATTTTAAAATCATCTATCGAAAGGCTTTTCACTTCGAAATCTACACCTATCGTATCCTCATGACCTTCGGAAAATAAGTTAATCATAAATTTTTGAGTCAATGTCTTTTTCCCTTCAGTGTCGTCGCCAAATAATAAGATTTTAAAATTAGCATCATACATCGTTTTTGATTACCTCGAATGGATAATATGAATTATTACTTCCAATCTATATAACTTTTTACGAAAAAATTGACTCAATTAAAAAAAAAAAAATTAAAATTTAAAACTTAAGCAGGGTAAGATTGTATCCATAGTGATGCTTCTCTGATATGATTTGGTATATTTTCTGAAAGTACAACAACCGTTATGTTATATACTCCAGGCGTAGTTAAGGTAAAATAATGTTGTAGTGAAACAGTGGAATACTCATAATTAGTATTGCTTTCATACCCACCAGTCCGAGCCCAAGGCATATCTGTTTGTCGTACGTCGTTTATCAT
>JAGXNS010000028.1 GCA_019894855.1 Promethearchaeota archaeon | reverse complement strand
TGTATCTACTCTTAAATCGTATTGACCGATAGAGACTGAAGGATCAACATTAATATTAATATCAAAATAACCATAGGGATCAGCGTTAAAATAACTTAAATCAAATGGTGGGGTACCGACTCTAATATTTGTACCCTTTTGAAGTAGCATAACTTCCAAGGTCGTTCCACCTACATTAGTATTAGCAACAGGGTCGTATACAAAGCCTTGAATGTTAGTGGAAGTATCAATTGAAATATTTACTTCTTGAGGATTTACATTTTGAAGATTAACTTGAATATCTCCATATACTGTGTATGTAGTGTTATCATTGACATCTGGATTATATTGCGTAAAAATGACATGTGGACCTACAACTTGTAAATCATCAATATTTACAATGATTGAAGCGTTGCCATTTAGATTTGTATCGGATTGGCCAATAGGCTGTAAAGAGGTTAAATCATAAAAAGAAATCGTTGCACCTTCAACGGGGGCTCCATCGAGAGTTAAGAAAGCTGTGAGATTTGCTTGACTTCCTCTATATCCTGCGGTAAAGTTTGAATTTAAGATGAGATTGTAATCGGCTAAGCTAGGGGGGACACTTCCATAATTCTCATAATAGACATCCATTTGAATCCAAATACCATCACCACTTACATCTGTTGGGACATATATTTCCGCCCAATTATACATATTTTTATATCTTATTACAACAACATCTTGGCCTGTACTATTGTCAATTAGCTCTTCAGCTAAAAAGCTATTGAATCCATTAACAAAGCGGCTTGCTATTCCAAAAGCTCTTGAAAAGGCACAAAAAGCTGAAGTGAAATCAGACCAATAACCAATTCCTTCTTCGAGAAACCATTCCACTTGATCATACCCCTCTGGAGCTGGGTTGTATTGATCTGGGTTGGAAATTCTTATAAAATTATATTGTAGATAATTTCTAATTTTATCAGCAACAATGAAAGTGTTGTCAGAACTTAAGAGTGTCGCATTTATTTGATTGTAATGATAAGCAAAATCATCGTTATTGCTTATATAAACATTAATTGTATCTCCTTTCAATTGTAAGTATTTACTTTGTATTGGAATAGGAGTATATAAAGGTTCTATTGCCACTGCGTCTATTTCTGAACTAGTTGGTAAATCTAATCCAAACAATTCGTATGTCATATTAACATCCTCTTCAATGCTAAAGTCAATATCGAGCGTTGTACAATTAAATTCGTCTTTAAATAAATTGGGTATTCCTTGCATATTATTCGCTTGAACACTATTTTCCATAATAAAAGGAGTAGGGAAAAGGTTTGGAATTACCATGGAATTTATACCAATACTGGGAGTAAGCGGTATTTGTAAAGAAAGGAGATCCTTATCCCAATGTTCGGAAAAGTAATCAACAAGGGGGTAATAAGAAAAAGGTGCTGTAGCAGCAGAAGAATGCCATCCATCTCCCGTATATTCGTCAAAACTTTCATATTTCCAAAATTTCGTTAAAATCTCATTGTAATCGTCATAATCAAATATTCTGAATACTTCAACTTCAGAGAACATAAGAGCTGCAAGGGCTTGTCCGTAATCGCTTAAGTCCAAATCGTCAATATCACCATCGAACATATCTGAGAGTGCATCTAAAAGATCAGTTAATTCGTCAGGTGTTAAATCGAGATCAGAAAATAAATCTTGAAAATCGGACATATTATAAGGAAAGGGGATTTGTGTAGGTACGCCATCCTCTTGCTCCGCTTCAGCTAACTCGTCACTTGGAAGGGGTCTTTGACTATCCCAAAGCAAACTAAAGAAGAATGTTGAAAAAGCAAACGCAACTACCAATAGTACTGCTGTAAGAATGATTTTAATCACTCTTTTTTTGTTTATTGCAGTAACTAATAATTCTTCACGAAATTCTGACATCTCTACTCTATTTTACCCTTAACTATTCCATTATAAGTTTGCAATATTAATTAAAATTATAGTATAAATAATTTTCCTAATATTTCTGATTCATATGAAATATTGCTTAAAATGAATGGAGAAAGTAGTTAATGATGGAATTTTTCAAAAAATAAGATCAAAAAAAGGTAGGTTAATTAAAAAATTAAAATTCAAATCCACATTTCGTGCAGACACTTTTCTTAGCATATTGTGGTTTAGGAATATAACTTAAGATTTTTGATTTATCTTCAACTTCCTTAATAGCAAATCCTGTAGCCCCACAATTGGGACAAATTCTCCTTCCTGAACCGAATCCAGCATCAATATTAGGTGTAGCTGTTGATGGAGTAGAAGTTGATGGAATGATTGGACTACTCCCAAATGTTGGACTTTGTGAAGTTATTCCTTGAGCCAAACTTGATGGCATAACTGCTTTTGGTTCTTTCAATTCTTGGATTCGTTTCTCTTTATAGGATACTTCTTCCTGTAATTTGCTAACTTGAGCTTGTAGTGGTCCAATTTGTTGTTGGAGGTTCATATTTTCTTGTTGAACTTGTTGTAGTTGATTTTGTAATTGAGGTAATTGTGCTAGTAGTTGAGCTTTTTCATTATTAATTTGAGTAATTTGATTCTGAAACCCATCAATAGTTGTCTGAAAACCGTTGATTTGGCTATTTAATTGAACTATTTGATTATCTTTAACTAAGAGTTGTGAATTTAAATTTGCACATTGAGCATTTACTTCGCTCATCTGATTCTGTAATTGTCCTATGACATTCTCCTTTTGCTGAACTTGAGATATAGCAGTATTGTATTCTGCTTGTGAGGGACCACTTGGTATAATTGGTTCGGGTTTAAATACTGGAGGTTCAAGCGAATTAGGGGGCGGAGGCATTGAGGGTGGCAGTGTTGGGGGTGGACCACGAGGTTTGTATTCTTCTTCCTCGTCTTTTTCATATTCGTCCGACATAATAATCTTCTCTTATGTTTATGCTTAATTATATCAATAATTGTAACTTTAATAGTGAATTTAGTTTATAAACTATAGCACAAATGGGCGATATCTTAATGTTCTTTTTTAAAAATTAAAAGCAATTCCAATGAGGAGTAAGACATTCTTTTAGTTTAGGGATAACTTTATTACTTACATAATTTAAAACATCATTATCGGATTTTCTAGCATTTTCTTCTATTAGTTCATTTTCGCTGTCATCGAGAACTTGCAGGCAATTATACACAGCTTTAGCTTGCTTATCAATTTCGTATCCACCTTCTAAAGTAATTAAAATTCGATTATTAGCGTATTCTCCAGCTATTTCTTTGATTTTCTTCAAATAATTCGCAGGTCCTTGATAAGTCCAGCCCATATTAGTAAGTCTGTCCGTCCAGTGAGTATCAAATCCAGCAGATATTAGAAAAAATTCTGGTTTAAATTCCTGGCAAATGGGAACTATTATTTCATCAAAAAATATTATATTAACATCATCAGAGGCTCTCGGAGGCATCGGAAAATTGATTATTTTTCCTTGCCCTCCCTCGTTTCCGATATCATTAATAAAACCAGTACCGGGATAAAGTGTCCTACCATCCTGATGGGAGTCAAAGAAGACTACTTCACCGTTTTTGGAGCCATTGTAGAAAATATCTGAAGTCCCATTTCCCGCGTGACAATCCCAATCTATTATTGCCACTCTTTTTAATCCCTTTTCTTTAAGAAGATATTCAGCAGCAATCGCTACATTGTTAAAAATGCAAAAACCCGCACATTTGTAAGAGTTTGAGTGATGACCAGGAGGTCTCACTGAAGCGAAAGCATTTTTAACCTTTCCAGCGATCATTTCGTCAATACCATTTAGATTTCCACCAACGCTATAAAGTGATGCTTCATATGTCTTAGCTGATACAGCTGTGTCCATATCAAGCTGTTGAATATGACCAGTAATTTGAGATTTTTCACTAACTTCTTTTACTTGGTTAATTAAACTCTCTTGGTGAACATATTTGACTTGATCTTTAGTAGCTTTTCTAGGTCGAATTAACTTAAAGTCTGGATTTTCCAATACTTTTTTCTCATTTAAGAAATCCATAATTCCAATAAGCCTTTCGTGACTCTCGACATGCGTACCAATACGGTGGCTAAGATAAATATCGTCATATATTAACCCAGTGGTCATTATAATCAATTAAATGTTTTTTATAACTATTGAATAATGATTTTTCGTTATTCTTTAAAAAAGTTACTATTTATTTAACTGACGAAACCTTCAAGTTTTTAGTTAAATTAAAACATATTTTTTAGTTTGGATTTAACATATTTACTATTCTAATGTTTATATTTTTAGAAGGGCTTAAGATATATATAGGGAAAAAATAAGTTGTTTATGTAGAATGGTTTATCGTATCAAAGTCATTATAATAGGAGAGGCAGGAGTAGGCAAGACTTCTTTAGTAAAAAAATTTGTATCGGGTCATTTTGCTCGAGATTATCGAACATCGATAGGTGCGAATTTATTTGTTAAAGAATTAAATTTAAACTCAGACACTAACGTCTCAATTCAAATTTGGGATATTGCTGGCCAAGAAAGATGGAAAAAAATGAGACATTTGTACTATAGAGGTGCTCAAGGTGCTTTGATTGTCGGAGATCTCACGAGAGGAAATACATTTGAACAATTAAAAGAGTTTTGGAATCAAGATCTCAAAAAATATTGTGGAGAAATTCCTAAGATTTTAGTTGTAAATAAGGTAGATCTGGTTCCCATTATTTCTAATAATGATATCGAAAAATTTGCTCAGATTATCAATGTGAAAGCAACAATTTTTACATCTGCCAAAAATGGTCAAAATGTTGAAAAAGCATTTCATCAAATAGCTGAAGAGATTGTTACATCTAAAGTATAGAATAAATTTGTTAAATTAAAATCCAAGCATTATACTTGAATAACGAGTTTTATAAATTCTCTTTGACCAGGATCAAGATACATATCAAAAGCATGTTGAATATCTTGAAGAGGTATAATTTGAGATATATACTTATTTGCATTTATTTTAGCCTGAGAAAAAAAATCTAAAGCGCAGAAAATATCCTCACGATCATGACCTAAAACACCCTTAATACTAACTTCCTTAGAATTCAATAGAAACATAGGAAATGAAACTTTCCCTTTAAAAACACCCTCCAGGATAACAGTCCCTCCTTTTTTTATTAAATCTATTGCCATTAATATTGACTTTTGATTTCCAGCGCAATCAAAAATGTAAGTTGGTTTTCCATTTCTTTTTAAAAACTTTTTAATTTTTGCTGGATTTGGGGGAAAAGATTCGGTTGCCCCAAATTCTTTCGCCTTTTCTCTTAAAAATGCTTGTGGCTCAATTACGATGACATAATTAGGTTTTTTTTCTTTCAACAAATAACTTAAAAAACATAATCCAATATTTCCTGCTCCTATTATAATTATATTTTGGTTTTCAGTAATATTGGATAATTTTATAGCTCTACAAACATTAGCAAATGACTCAATCATCACTGCTTCTTTAGTTGAAACAGATTTAGGTATTTGAAATAAATATTTTCTTGGAACTTTTACGAATTCAGCAAATCCTCCATCTTTAAAAATCCCCATACCGTCTAATTGTCCTTGATCGATATCTAAGGCAACATTTATTCCACAAACTTTATCTCCCAGTTTTATATCAGTAATATTAGAGCCGATTTCTACAACTTCCCCCGAAAATTCATGCCCCATTATTATAGGTGCCTGATACATCTTGAACTTATAATTAGTTATATCACTTCCACAAATTCCACAATAATGCGTTTTTACGATTACATCCTCCTCTTCTGGAGAGGGTCTTGGATAATCCTCTCTATAATCAATTTTTTTTACATCAATAAATACTGCTGCTTTCATGATATTCTTTCCAAACATCATTTTTTGTTGATAAAATCAATAGAATTAAATTATTCTCTTAATTTAAAAGTTTTAAATTAATCTTTTAATAATGTATCTGCTGTTGTAAATAAGGGTAATGGGGGGGGGTTTTTTGGTCTTCTTTTTGTTAACTCTTCCTCTGGATTTAATTGATTTAGATTGTTATAGTTATGAATTTTTTTTTTGTAAACATTTGGATTTAATTCTCTTATGAATTGAGAGGTGTTTAACTCTCTTTGACCTTTCAAAACTTTAATACTTTTAGGAGATATTAAAAATAATCTATCTTTCGCTCTGGTAATTCCTACATAAAATACTCTCCTTTCTTCCTCATATTCAGGAGAATTAATCTTAACCTTGCTCGATGGAAATAAATTATCGGATAACATCGGAATGAACACTATTTTCCATTCTAATCCTTTTGCTCTATGAATTGTGGAAAGTGTCAATAATGACTGGTTGTCTATAGATGCTAAACCCACTTTTTTAGATTCAAAGGTGGATTTGTTCAGTGTTATAGCATCTAAAAAAATAGGAATAGTATCAAAATTTTGGGAATATATGCTAATTTGTTTTAGATCTTCTAAGCGATCTTGCCAATTGTCATATTGAATTTTTAAGAGTTTTCTTAATTGATGAATTAGTTTATTAATAACTTCATTAGGTTTGTTATATTTAAGAGATATAAAAAATTTGTTTAAATAATCACAAAGTGCTTCTCTTACAAGCTTGGGAATTTTCAATTTACCTAAAATAGAAGAGAGGTTGTCATTTAAAATTAAATTTTCTAAAGGGTTGTTTATAGCCAACATCATGTCGAAAATTTTAGAGGAAGTCTTTTTTCCAATGCCTTGAAACAAAGTAAGTATTCTTGACCAAGAGATTTCATCTTGCGGATTTTGGATAATGCGTAAATGCGCTAATAAATCTTTAACATGAGCTCTTTCAAAAAAGGATACCCCCGAGTGAACAACATAGGGGATTTTATATTTTTGCAATTCCAATTCTATTCTTAATGAGTGATAACCAGCGCGGTACAAAACAGCAATATCATCCAAATCATATTCTTCAAATTTCAATTGATTTATCGTATTAACTATAAATTCTGCTTGGTATTCATCAGACTCAGTTGAAACATGTATAGGTTTCATTCCATTTTTACGTGTAGTATGCATCTCTTTCTTATATTGAGAGAAGTTATGTTTTATTGATTTATTAGCTAAATCTAAAATTTCAGGAACACTACGATAATTGTATGTTATGGCATATCTTTTGCAATCCTTATATTTTTTCTCAAAATTCAATATATTCTGAAAATTGGCGCCTCGAAACGCATATATACTTTGTGCATCATCTCCAACAGCCATTACATTATGTTCTGGATTTTGTTGTACAATTTTATAAATAATCTCATCTTGAATATAGTTGGTGTCTTGATACTCGTCAACTAAAACATATTTGATTTTCTTAGCTATTAATTTCGCTATAAATCTTTCATCTAATAGCCTATTCCAGAATACCAATAAATCGTCGAAATCTACTAAGCTATTTTCTGCTTTCTTAGTCCTATAAATTTTTAAGACATCTCGTAATTTCGCAATAACAGGATCGCTATCAAAATGGTTATATTTCCATTGAATGACTTCATTAATTGTCCTATTACAGTTGATTGAAAACGATAAAATGGCTTTTGCCATTGTGGATGTAGGAAATTTTTCTTCGAGATCTTTTGCATCTGCTTTTTCAATTGATAACTTCATTAATCCTTTTGCATCAGTTTCGTCCATAATTGTATAATTGGGTTTTAATCCAAGCGTTTCTGCATACATCCTCAAAAATCGGCTAGCAATTGAGTGGAAAGTACCCGCCCATATACCCTTTGGTTTTTTTCCAAGTAGAGTTTCTACTCGTTTGAACATTTCTTTAGCGGCTTTATTCGTGAAAGTAACAAGCATTATTTCACTAGGTTTTACTCCTGATACTAAAAGTTTGGCAACAGAATAAACGATAGTCCTCGTTTTTCCAGAACCGGCCCCTGCAATAACCAACATAGGACCTTGAATGTTACTTACGATTTCAAATTGTTCTTCGTTTAAATCTGCTTTAAAATCAACTTTGTTGTATTCCTCGGTTATCTTCGGAGCTCCTTCATCATCTAAGGATTCAGCATAGGTCTCATCGTAAAATTCAAAGACGATTTCTTCCACTTTTCTGAATTTATTACTACTGTTTTGTAATTTCATCCCTATAATACAATTTAGTTTTGATTGAATTTAAAAAGGAATTGTTGTTTTAAGAGAAATTAATCGTTCTTATTAGTAAATTTAATTGTGTTATTCCTTGGTTCATAAAGAGTACCCTCTTTAACAAGTTCTTCCAAAGCATCTTTAATCCATTTTTCATCTAAATCTTCTTCAAGCTCAAGAATTTGGATAACATTTCTTTTTTCTAGCGATTTCCAATTATTATCTTCAAATATTTCTTTTAATCTGGTAAGCATTTTATCAAGTTTAGTGATAGAGCTCCGAGATTGGCCAACTAGAATTCTATCCATATCAATCTTCCCTGTACTTTCATCGTAACCTGTGTCTTTTAAATACCTCTTAAATAATTTGATAATTTCTCCAACATCACTTTTAAGGACTTTATTCCTTAATGCCATTTTTGCATACGCTTCGCTCAATCGCACGAGAGCATCAAGATTTCTTGCTAAAATCGAAACAATCGCATCTTCACTGTCGTATTGACCTCGTAGTTGTAAATAGAATTCTTTAATTTTTTCCTTTGCATCTTCACTCAATACTGGAAAACATTTCCTTCTTGCATGTTTAATGTATTTTTTTAAAAGTTCAGTATCAATAGGAGCTAATTTACTAGATTTACTATTTATGCTATCTTTTGGTCCTCTCATTGAATTTTGTAATATAAATTCTGCCATTTGTGCATCATTAGCGGGATCTGGTTTGTCAGTAACTATAAAAATTAAATCGAAACGAGATAAAAGTGAAGGCGGAAGATGAATATTTTGTGTAGGTGTTTTGTAGCGATCATATCTTCCAGTGCGAGGATTTGCTGCCGCTATAATTGCTGTCTGGGCTTTTAACGTAGCGACAATACCTGCTTTAGCAATACTAACGGTTTGTTGCTCCATCGCCTCGTGTAGAGCTGAGCGGTCGGACGTGTCCATCTTGTCAAACTCGTCAATAGCAGCAACTCCTCCATTAGCCAGAATAATGGCTCCAGCCTCAAGGTTCATTTGACCCGTTTCATTGTCTTTAATAACCGCAGCAGTTAGACCTACTGCTGTTGAACCTTTCCCTGATGTATACAAACCGCGAGGCGATATTTCGATTGCGCTTTTTAGAATCTCTGATTTACCAGTGCCTGGATCCCCCACAAATAACAGATGTATATCACCTCGTTTATATCCTCCTCCGGGTCGTGGCTTTCTAGTACCCCCAAACAAACTTAATGCTGTAGCCATTTTCAATTCGTCTCTTCCATAGATAACTGGGGATATAGACCTTGCTATTTTCTTTTGAATCATGGGTTCTTTTGATAATCTTTCAATCTCTTCTTTATCCTTTTTAGATAATTCGATAAAACCTTCTGTTTTGTCTTCCGGATCGATGTAATTGACATCAATAAAAGTTTTAAAAAGTGTGCTGTTCATACTTTTTGTAGATTGCGCTATGACTGATTTAAATGTCCCCATTAAAGTAACCCTATCACCCGGTTTTACACTATCTACTAAATCGTAAGTTAATATTGCTTGAATCGCTCTAGGTATTCTACCAGGAGGCAGATCTTCTGGTATTTCTTGGATCATGACGCTTTGCCAATCTATAAATTCAGAATTTTTAGAAATAAGCCTGAAATCTGATTGAGATTTTGCTTTGCAGCGCGTATTAGAACAAAAGTTTGGCCATTTTATTTTAGATGTAAGTTGTAAAACTTCAAATTTGGCACCACACGTCATACATTCGAACTCTGCTTTAATTAATTTTGGTCTTATGGCTGAACTCCTCACTAAAATTCCTTTAGTCCACACAAGACGATCTATGTTTTTTGCCCTTAAACCTCTTAAAGTTATAAATAGGGGACTCTTTTCGTCTTTGGTTGTTATCCTAACAAAATAATCTTGATTATTTAGATTGCCGCCCTGAAATTTCATGATGTTCTTGAAAGCATCAATAGCATCTTCTAAAAGGGAAATAGGATCTTTTCTTAAAAGTTCAGCAATTTGAGGATCAAATGCCAATAAATCTTCGTAGGAAATAGTTAAAATGTTGCCACTTTTTGAAATAACATCATTAATCAAGTCTAAATATTTATATATTCCTGGTTTTTCTTCAAATAACCTAAAAAATTCTTCAAAACGCTGAATTTTGTGAATAGGTATACTAGGGCTGGACATTGGCGTTGTCAAACGAGATCACCTTTATTATAACGTTGATATACCCAAATTATTTTTGGTGATATTTTAATCCAATATATTAACGATTTAAGCTTATTAAGCAGTAAATAATATTTGTCGGAAAAAAATAATAAGAGAGAATAAGTTTAGTGAAATACTCCACAGATATATCGACAAAATCTTGGTTTTTTTTTAACCTTCTCTTAATTTATTTAGGATTTCGCAAATAATTTTATCTTGTGACATTTCACATCTAATTTTAAGCAAGGATATTACTCTCTTTTTTATTTTTTCATCTGCATATCTAACTGTTCGCCCCAATATAATTGCTATTGATTGTTGTGTTTCTATAGTGGATTCATCGCTTAAATTTTTTAATAATTTCGAGAGCATTTTAATTATACCCATTTCTTGGATGATTTTCACCATAACATCTACGGTCGTTGCTCTGACATCTTCTACTTCGTCTCCTAACAATGCTAGAATATTCTGAAAATCTTTATCTATTTCTTCAAAGCCATAAATATATAATAAATTAGCTGCTCCTTCTCTAACCTTTGGGTCTTCGTTCAATAGATTTTCCGAAACTTTTACAAAGGGGATTTTGGATTCGGAAATTTCTTTAATTGATGAAAGAATTTTCATTGATGATCGTCGAACCCAACTTTTGTCATCATCCATTAAACCTACTAAATTCTTAATAATTACTTCCTTGTCTTCAATAAACGGGATTAAATTTCCTAAACTTGCAACTGTAGCGTCACGTACTATCCATTCTTCGTCAATTAAAGCTTGGTTAATTAGAGCATTAATAGTAGCCATCGGCAGAGTTTTTCCGATATAACCTAAAATTTTCACACTTGTTTCTCTAATAAATGAATCGGAATCTGATAAATATTCTAATACAAGAGGAACAGATATAATATCCGGTAAATTTTTTGAAATTTCCAATATAGATTTAGTTAAAACAATTCGAACAGATAATTCTTGTTCAGGGAGAAATTGTAATAGCTCTGCTATTACGGATTTTAATGCTAGGGGTTTGGTTTTTGAAATTTTTGAAATTAAGTGAGCGGTTTCTTTCTTTAGAATAACCTCATTTTCACCTTTAATTATTCCTAATATTGAATTAATGGCTATTAAATCAATAAAATCATCTATTAATCCATCCAGCGAAGAGATGATATTAATTTTTGTATCAAGATCTTCCGAATTCAACTGTTCAATCAGTTTTGGAATTATTTCATTAGGATAGCGTCTACATATCTTAATAATCGTTTGGGAAATAATACCTTTTGATATAAATTTTGTTTCATCTTTTATTCTGATTAATTTATCTAAAATTAGAGTTGGGTTCTTCTTGAAGTTCTTAACTATAATATCTGAAATTCCCTTTTTTAACTCGGAATTGTTGAATTTTATGAATATTAACAAAGTTGTTAAAATTTTTTCAGGATTACTTTGCCATATTATACCCAATAGAGAAATAATACTATTTAACGAATCTAAATTTTCAGTATCAATTTGACTGATAATTTTTTCTAGATCGATGGACTTTGGTTCTTCGGCATAATATTTTTCTAGAGCTAAGACTGATGCAATCCTTACTTTTTCATCTGAATCGAGTAACCCTTCATAGAAAGACGAGACAGGAATAGAATTCTTCTTAAATTTCCCTATTTTAGAAATCACACCAAATATAGAAGCACGTACCCTACTATTAGTATCATGCATCAAGGGAATTAATGTTTTAACAATATTGGAATCTAGTTTTTCTATATTAACATTTTTCAAGTTTCGAATTGCCGCGGCTCTAATGTTTTGATTAGGGTGATGAATTTTATTTAGTAAGATTTCAGGTTTTACATTCAACCTTGTCTCTGATAGTAGATTAAGAATTTCAGTTTGAACGAGACTGTTTGGATCGTTTAGTAAATCCATTAAATTTATGTCTTGAACTGAATCTTTTCCAATGTCGATTAATTTGGTTAGTAATTTTAACCCTATCAGTTTCATCCTCCACTCAGAATCTGATATTAGGTTTTTTATGATTTTTGTAGGTATTTTTTTTAATAACGAGACTTCAGCGTGAAGTATTAATTCGGCAATAGGTATACTTTTATCATAATTAGGTGATTCAAGAACTTCTACGATCCACGGTATAATTACCTCAGAGGCATCTTTCTCCAATTTTCTTAATATTTGAATAGATATTCTTCTTGAATTCGGATTGGGATCGCAAATTGCATCCAGTAATGAATTTTTATACTCCCAATCGTCCAAAGAAATTTCTGATTTTAAAGGAATTCGTTCGTACATCATCAAAAGGGTCTTCTCTGCGTGATCCCTAAGTAAGGGATCAGAACTCTTTATGAAGTTAAACAAAGGTATAGCATCAAATGTTTGGCCATACTCAATAATCTTGGAATATTTAAGGTTTTTAGTAAAAGTATTAGTTTTTGACAAGAGATAATAAGTTGTAAATGTAAGCATAAAAATTTCTTCTATTATAGCTGCCCAAGCAAACATAACAGAATTAGGAATAAGCTCAGCTGAAAGATTCCAATAATTAAAAGTTTCCGTTAATTCATCTATGTTAACTATTAAAAAATTTACTAGCACATTAATTCCAATTGCTGCCATTAAATAAGCTGCGAAATAAATATCGATACCGCGATATTTAATTTTACGACCCCAAAATCGCGTAAAATAGCCTATAATGCCAAATAGAAGAGTTACAAAAACAAAATAAGAAGTCATCGTAGAAATTGCAAGTGATCCTGAAAAGAAGTAAATAATTGTCTGAATTAATGAAATCCAGGCCCAAATAAACACGAATATCATTAAACCTAACATTATATATGGTTTGGGATTTGATATAAATTGTTTCATGCCTCTTTTACTATCTTCGAAATTTAAAAATATAGCCCTTTTAATGTCAGGGATATGATAGTATTCGTTGGAAATCCCAGCGATGTAACCCTTAGACCCATAAAAAGTAAGAATCATTAAAGGGTAAACAAGTAACCATGAAATCCATATCATTAGAAATGGCAAGCCTGTGAAAGACAACAATAGAGGCGGTATGATAAATAAAATATATAAGAAAACTGCCATTAACACAGAAATTATCTTACTTTTAGAAATATTGATAATTTTTTTACTTATAAATTTGTGAAATGGAGTGAGTCCTTCGTCTAATTCGGAACTTAAAGCAATGAAAAGGAAATCAATCAACGGATAAAACGATATATATCCAATGCAAAAAGCAAAAGGAATTAGCAACGCAAGAGGGTTGATATTGGGGGGAGTTAATATACTATTTTGCCAAAATTCAGGAGTTTTTATTGTAAAAATGAATGCCATCGCAATGACGATCATCACGCCTGCACCGAATATAAAGCCATATATTAAACACTGAAGGCGATCTCTAAGGTTAAATTCTCCTTTTTTAACCAAAGCTACTTGTTTATAGATTATGAAGAATCCTACTGCGGATAAAAATAAAAAAATTATAAAAAGAATAAGTTCAATAAGCAAATTATTCACGATATTTTTTGAAATATTAATAATTTAATACATTTATATTTCTGTAGCTTAAGATAAATTTAGTACAATAAAGAATTGAATACTATTAAATATTAAATAAAGCGTGTTTTAAATTGGAAAAAATTGCAGTAAAACTAGAGGATTCTTTAAATCGGGTAAATTTTATTTTCAAAAACGATGAAATCACTACCGAATGCATTGATGATTACAATCGTTTTTCCATACTTGGAGGCAATTTTGGTCCTTTTGAAAGAGGTGAAAAATACAACCTACCCTTTTTTGTTGCTCTCTCTCTTATAGAAAATAACATCCTTAAGATTGCAATAAACGAAAAATGCGATGATGTTGATGTCCAAAGATATGCTATAAGCGAACGAGATAATCAGATGCTTTTACAAAGAGAAAATTTATTTTTTTTAAACAAAATTAAGGAGTTTAAGTTTTTCATCGAAAAAGAGGTAGAAGAAAAGAACAAACCAAAAATAAATTCGGATAGGTTTACATCATATTCAACAAATATTGTGGATAGCCGGCTTCTAAAATTGTTAAAATTAGCTAAATCTAATCTATCTGTAGAAGATGAGAGGAGATTAACATCTTCTGAAATGATCCTATTTAACAAGTTGTCTGAACTAATAAAAGGTTGGAGAACTTTTTTTTTAAATAATAAATAGAAACGATATAATTTTAGAATTTAATCTCTTTTTTTCCATATTTTTTAAAGTAATTTTCTATATGGGTAGCGACTGTTGGATTAAGTTTTAATTTCGGTAATATATCTATTGCATCGCTCATCGAATAATATTTTACACCTTTATTGTTGAGGATTTCTTCAACTGTAAAACCATCATCCCTAACCTCATTTCGATTCGTTAAACCAATAGCAGCTATAATATTCACATTAATTTTCGCTAAATCATCAATTGTGTGAAGCATGGAACTTCCCGTGGTAGAAGTGTCTTCAAGTAATATTACATTCCCTTTGGGAATTCCAAGAAAAAACTTATCTTTTAAATCACCGTGTTCCTTTGGTTTTCCCCTTCCCATCGATAGCGTATACATCCCGGGCTTTATTTTCTTATCCCTAAACGCCCATTTATATTGTGTTATTAGACCTATCTTGGTTGCACCCTCTGGGACACCATAAAAGCAATCTGGTTTAAGATTTAAATGTTTTACAAATAATAAAAGATAATCACTAACCGTATTTAATAAAAAAACATCTTCTGCAACTGTTCTCCAATTAACATACCAGTACGATTTTCGACCTGATTTTAGCGTTATTGGCTCATCAAAAAATCCAATCACTCTATTTTTAATAATAAATTTATAAAAATTATTCTTTTCTAATTCCCAACTCATATAATTCAACCTATTCTTTTAAAACTAAATATTCTTTCCGAGCCTTTGCGTATTCTTCTCCACTAAGATTACCAGCTAAGAATAACTTTTCTTTTTCTTGCATTACTTTTCTTTTTTCAGCTAATTCCTTCTTTCTTTCCGCTTTCTTAAATTTGTCTATTATTGAATTGCTAAGGTTTTTTACTTCCTTAATATCCTTTTTTACTAATTTTTCTACATAGGGTTTTATTGGTTTAACCATTTCGATATTTTTTTTTGCTAATTCCTCAATTCTAACCAGAGCTTCTTTCACTTCTTCGATATCATCTCCATCAAGGACATTAATTAAACCGGGAATAGCAACATCAGTAAGGACTTCATCAAGATATTTCTCTATCTCTTTTTTAAGTTTTGGATCGTTATATGAGTTGAGTTGATTATTGCGGATGTATTCAATAAAAATAAGAGGCAGCTCAATTGACCATTCTTTCATCTTTTCCTTATCGATGAGTTGTACAATTCCCCCATCTTTTTTATAAAATATTTTCAATATTTTTTTCACCTATCTTATATCCAATCTCCAGTTGATAGTTTTTCAGGTATGTAGTGGTCTGTTAAAAATTCAAAACCAAAAGTCGAGAGAGCTTGAATTTCGGCTTTTACTTTTAATTTTAGAGCTAACTTAAGGTCAGTTTCCCAAGCTTTATTTTTTTTGACAAAATCTTCGCTTAACATCTCTTTAGTCCTCTTTATGTCTGTTTGATTCATAGGTATTGTACACTCGCTGGGGATTTTATATTTTTCCAAATCCCTAGTAAGTACACCTAAGAGTTTTATATCGGGGGTTGCTAAAAAAGGTGATTCATAACTTAAACGTTTAGATCCTCGTAAGTAAACTGAATGAATATAATGCCCATAAGGGTCACTATCAACTAAAGTAAAAACGGGCAACTGGAGTTCCTTATTAATCCTTCTTAGGAACATACGTGTAGCAATATCCGCGGCACCCTTTGCTGTTAATATTATACAAGGATATTTCCTCCAAAATCTAGCTTCTGATAATCTTATCATTGCTGCGTCTTTTTCTAGAACTAAAATAAATTCTGCATCTGATTCAAGTATTTCAATATTATCAAGCATTGGACTGATCGTCCAACCACCACTTCCTAAACCTTCTAAATCAATTATATCATTCTTATCTCTAATTCTAAGACGCCCAATACATGATCCTTTAGCTGAAGCTACAATATGTGTTGAGTTTCTAGTCGTATATAACATAGTAGCGACATCCTCAATACATTTATCGCTATTCTTCTGATCTCCAAATAATTGAACTGATGAGTAAAAAATTTCTCTTTTTGTTGCATGCATATCCTTGAGCAATAATTCATTAACTTTCTCAAGTACTTTCATTAATCTTGTCATGTCAGCAACGCTACCGAGCGAATGGAATTGCTTTTCCATGATCTGCTGTCCTAATAGTAATAAATCATTTTCTTCGTCCCAGATAATATTTGCACTTGTTCTCGAAGGTAATTTGATGGAGGGTCTTCCATTTTCATAAATCATTTCTATTATGGAATCCGTTAATTTGTAGATACGTCCTAGGGTTTGTTGTCTATTTAGATTGTCAATTTTGACTGTATTTTCCGGTAGTTTCACTTCTTTTTTTTTTTCTTCTATACCCTTTTCCAAGTATTTTTGAAAAAGCTTTTTAGCTGCCTTAATATCCCATATTTTACTTTCAGTTTTACCCGACATTATAATCACTCTACTTTAATTTCCAATGTTTTTTTCCCATCTTGGTTTCTATCATTACCAATCCCTTTCGCTCTAATTCCTTCAGTTTTATCTGTAAAAAACGAGCATCCATCATATCCTTTATTTTCATTTTAAATATTAAAGCTGTTATTGGTTGCCAATCTTCAGATAATGCATCTGTTATTTTCTCTGTAGTAATTATTGGTAATTGAGTTTGAGTTAGCACCGGTTTAAGTTGTTGAGCAGTAATTGTTGGTTCTGTTTTAACCGGTTGTTGCTGAATTATCTCACCCTTGGCAATTTGTAATTGTTTTCTTTTTTTGGCTAAAGTTCCCGGTGGAACTGGCTCGATTTTTAAAGGTACTTTTGCTACTTTGTCTAAGGGAATCCTTTTTTCTGGTTTTCCCTTATCATAAAATTCTTGAATAAATTTAATAATTTCTGATTTTCGAGCTTTAGAGGGTAGAGAAATGTTCTTTTCTATACAATATTCTTTTAGTTGATCAACAGTCCAGTTAAGAAGAGTTCTTTCACTGAGAAAGTCATCTCTCGGTTCTGTTTTTTCAGGAATATCCTTTTTCTGAATACCCGTGTCTTCCCATTGAATCTCAACTTTTTTAGGTTCTAATTCAATAACTTCTATCCTTTCAGGTGCGAGAGGTTTCTTTTCTTTAATTTTAGGAGGCGGTTTTACCCCAATTGCATTTCTCATCAAGTTTTCCAATTCCTTTTCTGAAATTTTCCCCTTATATTTTCCCTCTCCTTGTGATACTATATTATAGGCACTTTGAACAAAGATTGGGATATATCTCTCAATTAATCCAGTTCTTTTCTCGCTCTTTCGAATGTTTGCTCTACGATTAAGATATACTCTCAACCGCCTTCCTATAGCCTCAAGACAAAATTTAATCTCTTTAAGTAAATCTTCGTCTTCAGCTAATGCGTTTTTTGATTGTGATTTAAACATCAAATGAACGTATGGTCCTGAAACATTTACGAGAAGTTTAATTGGACCTTTTGGTAGGTTATTATCAAACACATCTAATTTATAATTTTTCCAATTCACAGATTGAACTGCTTTAGTGATAGCGCAATCAGCACTATCTCTTAACTTAGGAGTTCTATTAACGAATCTTGAGAGAACATCCCGGGAACGTTTGGGTGTATCAAGTTTCTTCGAATCATTACAATACGCCAATGCAGCTTCAACAACATATGCTAGGCCTTTGCCCGAAGTAGGCGGTCTTGTTTCTGCACTTACAAAATCATCATCTTTAGTGTAAATTTCGGTGAATAATTCAAATACTTCGCTATAAGAATCTTTCTGAACTTCTGTTGCAGAATTTAACTTTTTTTCAATTGTTTTCTGAAATTCTTCTGGTTCTAAATATTGATCTTTAATATCAATACTAACGAGAATTCTTGAGTTGAATTTTTTAACATCTTCAGGTGTTAGTGTAAAATCTTTGATTTCACTTTCAGAATGTATTTTTTTTTTGTCTTGATCTCTCTTCAATTCTTCCTGGAGAATGTCAAAAGACGTTTTTACATTTTCAACAGGATCATCAAAATCATCGATGTTCTCCGATATTTTAAGTCCTATTTCTTTAATCAGCGTATTTTCTAATACAATATCTCCAACTGGAATCGCTGTATCTGTAGGGGGTGACATATATTTGATAGATTTAAAGGCATGGAATAGCGAGTTAAATTGGTTGGTTGTTAATTCAGAAGGTCTTACTTTAGAAATTTGAACTTCGCCGATTAAATCTTCTAGTTCTTCACGATTTTTTAATTTTTTAGCCTCTATTAAGCTAGATTTATCTTCAAAAATCTTTTCTAATTCTTTTTTAATTTTATCTCTTTCTTGAAAAATTCTTTCTACATCTTTTAATAGATTACTAATTTCTTTTTCAATTTTTTTTATGTCTTTTTTGGTCTCAGATTTATCGATACGATTGTAATATTTTTTTATTTCTTTATATAATGTTTCTAAATCCTTATCAAATCTGTTATTTTTATCCATTGACTCCCAGTACTTATTCGTCAATTCTTCTGAATTAACATTATAGATAACCAATTTGTCTCTAAGCTTTGTGGAACGTCCATAAATCCTTTTTTCGTACTTGAAAAAGGATATTGGATCACTTCTTTTTACTAATTTGTTTATGAATCCATTTTCAAGTATCATTAGAGATAATTTGTCTTCTAAGTTTCTTTCTGTAATTTTTAAAATCTCTTTTGCTGTTTTTGAGCTCATTCTCACGAAATTATCCTGTAAAAAAGCAGATATTGTTAAATTTTCTGCTTTTGTTAAGAGATCTTGTAAATCGCCAATATTAGTTGAAGAAGGGTGAGGTTTAGCATATTTTGGTTGTCTTGGGAAACTTGAGACTAATCGTCTATAAATCCATTCTTTTCCATATGGATCTATAAAAATAAGAGTTATGTGTGGATTCATTAAAGCCGTTTCTTTAATGTATGTATCTACGAAACCACGAGTGTATTTTACATTTAAATAATTTAATTTTATATAAGTCCCGTGTAGAAATTTACTATCTACTTCTGTAGGACGAACTAAATATTTCTTTTCATTTTTAGAGGTTGTAAAAAATTCTGAAACCGTGGCATAGAAAGAACCTTTAGATTTTGATACTGCTACTATAGGCTTTCCAGTTGTGTTTTGAGCATCACTAAAAGCACTCGGAGCGCCAAAACCTTGACTTCCACGGGTTTGCTTCAATTCAAGGCTTTTTGAAGAAGCTAGATACTTACCAAATTTCCGCATGTCTCCTTTATGCATGCCTATCCCATTATCAAAAATTTCGAATGTATAACTCATTACATTTTTCTGGGATAATTCCGATGTTAAAAAGGAAGCAGCTTCAGATTCTCTCATACGAATAATAACAAGCGGTTCAATATTCACAATAGGCTCTACAGGTTTGAGGATTTCATCCATATCTTCAATAATCCTTTTTACTTCTTCTTCTACTTCGATCTCTTCTTTATCGACAATTTCTCCAGATTCATCTTCCTTATCTTTGGTTGAGTCTATTTCAGTGTTAGATGTTTCTGAAGGTGCTATTCCTACTTCTTGCATTAGAGCAAATTTTGCTTCATTTGATAGGGGTTGATCAATTTCATCCTTCTGCGCTTCTTGAAGAATCGATAAATTTTCTAAAGTTAATTCTTGATCGAGAGAAAATTGAGTTCGTGAATCGCCCTCTTGTAACTCCTTCCACTGAAACTCTTCAATAGCATCTAACGCATTATCTAGAAATTCAGAGGCGTATTGCTGATGTTTCCAATAACCAAACTCAAAACCTACTAACTGAGTCCGCTTTCTCATAAATTGTGCTATCGTTCCTTGCTTTATTCTGCCTTCTTCTTCAGAGGTAATTTCAATTACACCAATCTGTTTTTTATCATTTAAACACGATTATCAAATAATTACATAAAAGATTTTATAAGTATTATAATTAATATTGCACGAAAAATCTAATACTTACACAAATCAATCAATTTTACAAAATGTATTTGGTCAATCATTTTGAACAGAAATTGAATTACTATTTAAATCTTTTCTTTAATCGACAAAAATTTTTAAAGAGTAGTAGAGATTTTTAATTTTCTCTTGATTTGTAATTATCTAAAGCCACATCAATGATTTTTGACGCTACATATCTTTTAGTATGCTTTTCGATATGAGTTATGTGTTTTTCTTTATTAATTATGTATACTTCATTATCTTTGCTATTGAAACCTATGTCTTCGCGACCTACATCGTTAGCAACTATAAGATCTGCTTCGGATTTTAAAAGTCGACTATAAGCACGATCGATTAATTCTGTTCTTGAAACATTTATTTCTGCTTTAAAAGCAATTACGAAAAGTTTGTAGTCTTTTCGTCGTGCTACTTTCAATATTTTAGGCGTTAGATGCATGCTAACATTCAGTTCTTCTACACTATCTGAAGAAATTTTACCTTCTATGAAATCTACTGGCTTATAATCCGATACTGCTGCAGCAGATATAAACATATCGTAATTTGAGTATGAAAGTTCATCCTTTATCGTTTTAGTGAAATCATCAGCAGATTCCACATGAATGGTATTTATGTAATCAGGTATTTTTACCATGCATTCACCTGCAACTAGTAATACATCTGCGCCTCTAGCAGAAGCCTCCTTAGCAAGTTCGATACCCATCCTTCCCGATGATTTATTGGATAAATATCGGATTGAATCAATAGCTTCACGACTAGGACCAGCAGTGATCAAAACTTTTTTACCTTCAAGATCTCTTGTAGTAATCAAAAGGTCTATTACTTTATCAATTATATCTTCAACCTTTGCAATTTTAGCCTTTCCTTCAGATAATCGTGGACCTAATACATTTATACCACATTCTTTCAATCTAGCGATATTTCTCTCGATAATAGGATGAAACATACTTGCATGCATAGCTGGAACTATTACAATTGGTATAGATGATCCAAATGCGGTTGAAACTACAGTAGTAACAGGTGTATCATCAATGCCATTTGCGATTTTAGAAATTGTATTTGCTGTGGCCGGAGATACTAATATTATATCTGCTTTACCGAAATGATTTGGTCTATCACCTGCTAAAAATACGTGTTCAACTGCTCCAGTTAACTTAGTTATGACTGGATTTCCTGTTGCCCAATGCATTAAAGAAGGATTTATTAATTCAGTAGCTGCTTTTGACATTGTAACAATTACTTCAGCACCTAAACGCATTAGCTCTCTGGCAATTATAGGAGAATTAATACACGCTACTGAGCCCGTTAAACACATACATATAGTTTTTCCCCTTAATATTGTTCCCTTGCTTTCGATAATATCTTTTGAGGGGTGTTTCATTAATTCGTTCACCATGGTTCTGCGATTATTATTAAATTATACTATTATAAAAAAATATGTTTAATTTAAAAATATTGCATTTCATTGACTCTCTTTGTAAAATGAGAGAACCTTTTATGATTGAGTTATTGATAATATTAAATTATTGGTTTGTTCCGGGACACGATTGCGTTTATGGTGAATTACAACTAAATTAAATTTTCTCTTCAAACACATTTAGCTTTAAATTTAATTTATAAGCGAAATTTAAAATTTTGTTAAAGACTTCTTGGTTAATAGCGGTTTTCATATCTAATTTTAATATTTCCAATAATTGGCTCCCATAATAGGTTTTTATTAGCTCAGAAATCTGATATGATATTTTATCATCCTGGCTATCACGATAAACTTTTAATTGTTCAAATTCTTCTTTTCTTATTTTTAGAATCTCATTCGAGTATTTAACAAAGGGTGTGTGTCGCATTTTTTTAAGATTGAATACCACGGTTGCTCCGATTTCCCTTAACTTAAGGATGTCTTTTATAATCGAGTGTATTTTTTTCATAACTTTTTTTCTAAATTCATGTAAGTCACTCTCTTCGTTGAGTAACTCATGAAATATTTCAGGATAAGGTAAATCTAATCCTGAAAGTTCAGTTGTTAAATTTAATAAGATTATGAATTGATTTGCATTTTCTTTCGGGGTTTTTTTTAAAATGCCGTAAATGTATCCTTTTTCTTTATTAATGTAACGAAATAGGAATATTCTAAAAGCTTTCGCGAATTTCCCGTAATTCGGTATAAACTGCCGATCGGTATTATTTAAAACTTTCTTATATGCTTCGAAGGGGCTGATTTTTTTCTCGAGAACAGATGAAACTAAAGACAAAGGGTAATAGCCTTCTATGAAACTCATCCCCTTTTCTATGCTGCTTATAGCATCTTTGAAAGAACATTTTGTTATAATGTTGATAGTTCTAACTATATTTGTTCTAACAATATTTCCCTCAATTTTTATAGGATTTTTCTGGCAGAAACATAAGTCAAATGGTTTTATATCGTGAAAAAGAGCCGTATTTTGATCTGGTATAACGATTCGCACACCGTAAGCATTGACTAAACTGCCTTGGCTTGGCTTACTCGCTAAATCCCATTCAATAATTGTAAGATCGTCTATACTCAAGTAATTTTGATCAATATCATAGTTATATTCCCTAGGTTTACTTAATAATGAAAAAACATCAACCGTATTAATTTGGTACTTATTTTCTTCACCCCAAAACTTTGTTTTATAGTAGAGAATATCGTGGTAATTATGTAAATCGTCTAGGAATAATTCCTCAAATATTAAGTAATTTAAACCTATTTCTGAAGGTTTAATTATGGATTTATTCACACCGTAGAACCCTAAATGGCTTATCACATAATTATAAGCCGGATTTTTAAGGTTTTCCTTATTGTGATTAACTTCATAAGCATTACGTTTTTTCCGAAAATCTATTTTTGTTTTTTTAATGTTATATTTCACCTTAAAATACCTTAAAAAAGCAAATTTCTTTAAATAGACTTTCTTTTCTAATTCTCTTGTTTCATTTTTATAGGTTTTATATTCTTCATAATACTGTTTTTTCGGAATTTCGAATACATCGAATTGTCCTTTCATCAACTTTAATATGTCTAATATAATAAAGTTATCAATTTCATCTAAAAAACACTTCAACAGTTTGTTTTTAAAAGCTTCGTAATCTTCTGATGTGATAATATCTTTAAATATCGGATTTTGGTTCACTAGAATTTTGTATTTTTTCTTAATAAAATAGAATGAAAAATATTTCTCGTTAAATTTATTGGAGTTTGCCATCCTAATTAAGGTAGAAATTAAAGAAACGACAAATGATTCTTTTTTAAATTCGTAGTAATCTAGAATTTTATCAATAAATTCAATAATTCGAAGTAGATCATAAAAAGTATAGATCGAAACTGATTTTAAAAACCTTCTGAAGCCATCTTCGATAATATTGTCATAAGCGTGAAGATGTAAACCTAAATCGCTGATATAGGCGGATTGGAGAAATTCAAAAAGTTCTAAGTATAGATTGTTTTCTATAGCGGTCTTTAGATATTTTTCAATTATAGGTTCACAATCCTTGTTTTTAAATATGGCTTTATTGAGATAATTCAAACCTTCGATACAATTATTATTTTCAATGGAAGTATTGGCTAATTCTAAATAGTTTTTACTTTTTTTCTTAGAGCTATAGTCTTCTGATGTAAATTTGAAAGTATTAATATTATTTAAGATTTTTTTTGAAATTGATGGTTTTACCATTAATAATAGCTTAATTAAGTGAGGACAAGCCTTTTTATCAATATCCATCCCCGAAAAAAAGACATCGCAATCATGAAAGATTTCTCTCTCATCGATAATGAGATGATACTCGCGTTCCTCATCAAAAATGATTGCTCTTATCTCTATCGGATTTTCTTTCAACGAGATTATATTAATTTTATTTATTGGGAACTTTACTGATTCTTTGTATTTTTCGATTCCGAATCTTTCAGATATTATTTCAGTTATGAATTTTTTAGTCATAGTTTAAAATCTCGATTTAATAATCTCTGAGATAAGTTTGGGAAATTCATTCCAATCTTTAATAGTCAAAAGTTGTCCTCCTGCTATTTTTACCATCATTTGTGCTTCTTTTAAATTATAGGAAGATTCTGGAGAAATCATTACGAAATCTACATTTAAAGAACGAAATTTTCTTAATTCTTCGTTAGCCTGTTGAATATCGTAAATTTCTGCATCAGTAAATAGAACATTTAATTTTTCGCGAGAACTAGAATGTTCTTTAAATTGTTTGTTTGCCCATTCTAAAGCACTTTGAAGCCGGGTACCTCCCTTAGCAGAAACCGTAAGTAAATCATCTGCTAATTTTTCTAAATCTATTTTTTCCGACAAATTCTTTAATACATGCGTATCTGATTCAAAAAAAGCAACACCAATTTCGTCTTTTCTCATACCATATACTAACATCGTCACACAAATAGCCATATATGCAAGTTTCTCCCCCGTCATAGAGCCACTGATATCGAGTTCAAAACAAAACGAACGCAATCCCTTCGCCGTCTCGTAAACGTAAAAATCGTCATAATTGATGTGATCCAATTTCTTTCCTTTTTCTAAAAGGTTAAAAATTGTTTCTTCTAAATCGATATTCTCAAAATCATCCCCGATTGAATAGGGCCTTACTATATTAATCGGTATTGTCCCCGTTGTTGCGCTACCTAATCGCGCCCTAGAATAGTAGACACCTAAATCAATTAACATTTTTTTTGCTAATTCTTTTACTTTCATTTTAACTTTTTCAGGTAAACTACTCCGATGAATAAACCATTGTTTAAGGAGGTTTTCGCCACTTCCAGCAGATAAACAAGATATTACTTTGTCCTGGCCTTCTTTTCCACCAATTTGTTGAGCTCCTTTTAAAGCCTCGCTCATATTGTAATGACCAATGGCAGCTAAGGCATCACGATTATCGTTGGCTAATGCGCTGCTTAGCAATTCATTGATCCTTTCTTTATTTAATTGATCTTGCAGTTGGTTAATCATATTGCTAATTCTTTGAAAATCGGCTAATTTTTCTTCAACCATTTTTTTTAGCAGTTGATAATTAGGTTCCACAAGTTCAGATATATCCGCTTCTGACATGCCTAATTCTTTTCCAATTCTTTTAATATCATCAGTGTCAGGGCTTAAACCAATTTTTCTTAAGAATTCAGTCGCATTTTTTAATTGATCTGGCGCATTACAAGCCTCTAATGTTAGAGAAATTAAATGGGGTAATTTTTGGGATATTTTCTGACTACTTTGAATATTTGGACAACTATTCATTAATTGCTGTATCTGATGAGAAAGCGATTTTAGAGCTTCGAACTTGATGTTTTGATTATTTGCCTCCTTTATTGCATTTTCGAGAGCTTGATTAAATAAATTATTCCACGCTTTATTTGTTAAGGCATTTTTTGTCAGAGATTCTAATGATAGATTCATTTGAGAATTTAAAGATTGCTGATCGAGCTTATTAAGTAACTCTTCTCTTAAATTGGTTCCAAAATACTGATCTAATGAGTCAGCTAGGTTGAAATTATGCTCAAAGGAAGACTGGTTTAAGGAGTTATTTAGGATTTTATCTTGATCAAATTTAGGCGTTTCGCCTAATGTTTTAGCTGCGTTAAATAGTTGATCTAAATTATTAATCTGGTTTTGTAGTTGATTTTTAACTTGTTTTATCTGTTCTAGTATATTTTGATTGTCTGATGTTTCCCCAATAAATTTTATTGTTTTTAAAAGATCGTCAAGTTTATTCGCATTAATTAATTTCGTTAAATCTTCTAAGATACTTTGATCAGTGAGAGCCTTACTTGCGAGTTTTTCCCATTCTCGTAGGGATTCTTGCTGAATCAAGTCGTCTAAACCTAAATTGGAACCAGCTTTTAAATCCTCCGGACTCAATGAGTTAATTTTTTGTTCCAACCTTTTTTGAGCTTTCTGTATCAACTCTTCTAAAGAAGAAATCTCTTCTTTATACAATTCTGAGTCATCATTGAAAAAATTTAAAGCAGATTTATAAGGCTCCTCTTCTCGTTTAGCGTTTAATTCGTCTAAAAATTCCTCTAGTTTTTGAATTTTATTCGTATCTAGTAATTTTGTCGCTTCGATTTCATCAATCATTTCTTGAAGTTTATCAAGTTCTGTTAATATATCAAATTCGTCTAATTTTTCACCAAATTCACCCTCTAAGTTATCATCTTCTTGAAAGAATGAATCCATTATATTCTTTTTATAATTAGGAAAGAGAATCTGAAAAGCTATATCTTTTGCTATTTCTTGATTGTCTGGAAAAGAAGTCACTGCGCTTATTTCTATGTAATCGTTAGCAGTTACCACCCCTTTACGATAATATCTTGATAAGAGTAATTTAGGGATAGATAGAACTTGTCGAGAACTTGGTATCTGAACGATATCACGATGTCTTCTCATCATACGAATGAAATCTACAGCAAATTCACAAGGATTTTCTGGAAAAACGCCCATAAAATTATCAGATACCTCCTACGAACCTAAAGTTTTGTGTATTATATTTTCAATTATATTTTCAACTTTTGTGCCCGGTTTTGGTTTGATGGAGCCTAATAAAACATGCTGAGTAACTTCTGAAAGATATTCATATACTGATACCTTTTCTTTTAGCTCTCCTCTTTTTTCTAAAGTACGTCTTCGGCCTAAAAGTTTAGCAATTGCAATACCTGCTCTAATGGAGGCTGGTACTTCAATATCTATTTTATTTTTTCTTGTTTCATTTATTATGGAATAAATTAGTTCTAATTCTGATTCTTCTATTTCAAAATGCTCTGGTAAATTTATTCTGATAATATCGAGCTCAGTCGCCTTATCTGGAT
>JAGXNS010000027.1 GCA_019894855.1 Promethearchaeota archaeon | reverse complement strand
CTTTAACATTGAAATTCCCTGGGATACCACTAAATTCAACGATTTCGCTGTATGTAAGTAAGGTTATATTAGGATTTTTCGAAGTACTAACCATAATTGGTGCCAGAACTCATATACCACAATCGTCTGTAGGGTAGATTCTGTCTAATAGTGCCATCTTTCCCCCTATAGTTACTTCTTTTTCGACAAGATAAACACTTGTACCTTGGTTTGCTAAGTCTAAAGCTGCATTCATTCCAGCTATCCCCGCACCGACTACTAAAGCAGCTTTCTTCACCGGAATCTCCTTGTAAGGGATGACTTCTAACTGGCGAGCTCGATTTATTCCTCCTATTACCATTCTAATCGCTTTTTCAGTGGCATTTTTTATGTCGTTTTGGTGCACAAACGAACAATGCTCGCGAATATTTACCATTTGAAAGTAATAGGGGCTCAATTCCGCTTCGATTAACACCGCTCGGTAAGTAGACTCGTGAATTTTTGGAGTACACGCTGCAACAACGATCCGATTTAATCCTAAGTCTAAAATATCATTTTTAATAATTTTTTGTCCCGGATCGCTACAAGTGAAATCGTTTACTCTCGCAATTTCTACATCTGGGAGCATTTCAACGATGTCTCTTACGATATCACAGTCAACGCTATTACCAATATTAACTCCTCATCTGCAGATATAAACTCCGATTCTAACTTTGATCTGTAAATCAGACATTTAATACACCTTTTTATAACATCACCATATAGTTTTTTGAATTAAATTTAAAATTTATTTTATTAATTTTTAAACCGTAGATTTAATTTCTTTTAAATTTCTTAATTTAGATTTCATGAAGTTCTCTTTTCTCTCTATTTTTGAAATTGAATATTGTAAAAGAAGATTCTTGACGTGTTTTTCTTTCGAAGAATCAATTTCTAAGTTAATATAAGTTCCTCGTTTTAGGGCTTCTGCTATTAATTTACGCCCCTTTATTGTTCTTGTAATTACTGTGGTGTAATTTTCTGGAGAACCTAAACCTCCAAACGATATATCAGCATATATATTTGTAAAATCACTACACGCATTACAAGCTGGCCTCATATAATCTTTCAAATCCTCAAAAGGTATATGAATTAATGACTCTCTGGTTTTATCTCCCTTTAACTGTATTATAAGATCTTTCTTAATCTTAATTTTTTCTATGTCCTCGAACTTAATATCGAATACCCCATCAAATTGCTCCACTTTTCGTTGGTCAAATTCGAAATTCTCGTAACAAAATAATCCTAAACAAAACTCTATATTATGTGATGGTATAATACCAAGATTTTGCATACACCTAATCGTATAAATTTGGCACGGAGTTCCGACCACTGCTAACTTTTTAAACTTGGTACTACTTATCTTAGGAAGCGAACTCGAATAGGAATGGAACCTTTGAACTTCGTCTAATTGTTGGGAAATCCCTAATTTGAGCCCTGATGTACTAAGTAAATCTTCTTTATTTTTGGCAAAAAAAGGCTCTCTCGAGAAAGGAGCTTTTGTTTTTGCCACTATAGCTCCGTCTATTAATTTCTCTTCAAACATGAAATTAAGCAAAGCGTTTACAACTCCTCCGTCAGTTCCATTGCGTAAAAAGTCGTAATCTACTGATTGGCACGAGTAGAGATCGCAAATATTACCATAAGGCATAGATGAAAAATCTAACAGGTTAAAGGTTCTATTGAGATCATCGTCTAACACATGAGTCTGTGGACATATATGATAACAAATTCCGCATTTAAGGCAATTTTCTTTATTTATAAATTCTGGAGGAGAATTTGGTTCTTTATAACCAATTACTTCATATTCCATTGAGTTACAGAAGCTTACACATCCTCCACATTGCTGACAAATTCCTTTTTGATGGACTTCTTCTATTAAATCTTCAAAACTTTTAACTTTCAAAATACACCTTTAATACTGTTTTTCGTTATCAAATTATCTTATTTATAACTTTAATTTTCTGAATTAATAGTATAATATATGTTTTAGTAGTACAAATTTATGCAATAAATAATTATACTTGAAAAATTGCATAATTTTATCAAATACACAAGTAAAATATGGTGAAAGAAGTTTATAAATATTTGGTTTTAGTAATTTGTTTTTACTTTTTTGAACAACAAATGATCAATATCACCCATGACAATGGAATTTTGTTTAAGGATTAAATTAATCGGAATTCAAACATTTATTTCTGCTTTTAATGCTCTCATTTAATTATTAGATAAAAATATAATTGAGGTAGTCTTATATAAAAACGAGTAGACAAAGATAGCTCTAAGCTAATTTTCTCAGCATTTCTTTATTCGTAGTTATAGTGTAAGAATCGTAGAAATTCGAATAATATTTCTGGTAAAAAGCTTCTTTCTTTGCTAAGATTGATTTAGAGTCTTCTTTTTCAGGATTACCAGAAGCCCATAAGATTTTTCCTGAACCGTCCAGATTGATTTTTTCATGGTTTTTAATTATTTCACCTGCTTTTATTACGTATTCAATATTTCCAAGAGCAGATTTGAATTTTTCATAGTCTCTTGAAATGTCAGTGTCGTTTAAATTCAAATTGAGAATGTTGAGGTCACCATCAGCTCCTGAACCTAAATTTCCTTTAATACTCCCAATTCCAAGAGACTTAGCAGGACTCGAACGAGTGAAAATGATAAATTCGTTAAACGTTAATCCTTTATCATTACTGATGAGAGTATTGTCTTTTAAAAAGCTAGCGTCAAAATCTTTTATAAATTGTTCACGAGCGTCTTTACTTATTAACCAACTTGCGATTTCAGGAAGGTTTGATATATCGGCGTAGTTTGGATAATTAACTGAAAATTGTAGTTGCCATGGAGATATGTTCAATGCTAAATCAATCGCGTTCGCCCACCTTAAGCAATCTTCTTTCTTTTTTTTACTAAACTTTCTTATAGTTGCAAACGAATCTCCTTCAGATTCTACAGAAGATCTAATTAGTTTGTTTGAATTTGTTGAATTAATTAGTTTGTTTATAAGACGGCGATCGGAGGTTATCAATGGATTTATGGTATTAAAACCTATAAATCCCAAATCCATGTCAAAGTCTTGGTTTTCGTTGTAAAATTTAATCAACTCAGAGTTATCTCCGTCTATGTTATAACTTGAAGCATGGGCAAGATGAAATATTTGAGATCGCTTTATTTCAAGATCGTATTTTGGATTAGGTTTTAACCCAAGCGATTTTACCTTATTCAAAGTTGTGAGTAAGTTTTCTCTAGAATATTGGGATTCGTACCCTTCAATATGAGCGTGAATAGAATGAGGTAACCCTAAGTGCTCAACAAATCTAGCAAGTTTTTCATACACATCCATAGGGGCGAAGTTGAATAGCCTTCCTTTTTCGGTTAAGTTTTTCCTAACCACTTTCCAATTCCAATGTTCCGCTTCGAAAGGATTGTAGGCCTTCAAACCAAAACCTTTAACTTTCTCCAATAGATTTGATAAAAAAACAGCACCTTCTTCAACCAGCTCTTTCTGGAACTCAAGCTCTAGAGCCCATAAATTGCTGGTGTTTAATAGGAACGCCTTGTCTAACACGGGCAATCGTTTTAAGTCAAACACAGTTTGCTTTGCTAGAGATGGAAAAACATTAGCTTCAAGGATAAAAGTATAACCGTTAGAAACGTAGTCTTTAGCAATAGTATTTAAAGTCAAGCCGTTCCAAAGATTCTGGAAATCTTGGTTGTTAGAACCTAGTAATCGAATCCAATTAAGTTGCTGTGAGGCTATATGAGCGTGAATCTCTAGCGCCGCCGGAATAACAGTTTTCCCGTTCGCGTCTATTTCTTTAATATCGCTACTGCTTACGAATTTATCTACGACTTTACCATCTTCAATTAAAATGTCCTTTTTCTCGCCTTCAATGCTATTAAAGGGATCAAAAACAAAACCGTTTTTTACAAGAAGTTTTGTCATCTTATTTTTTCACCATGAGTTCTTGAATAATTTCTTCAAATTTCATTATTGGCTCGCGTGTAGCTTCCATATTCACAACGATGTTTTTATAAAGAATTTCATTATTTTGAACTACTGATAACCGATTTGACCATATAGAAACGGGCATCAAAACCGTTCCATCCGGAACATCATCATCCTTCTCAACCTTTACTATAACGTGCTTCTCTTTATTCGATATTTTTATATGTAGACTTGAAACTAAATTTAATTTTTCAAAATCTTTAGGATTAATAAAACAAATCGCTAATTTCTCCTCTAAAGATTGTTCAGTCCCAAAAGCGTGTTCTTTTACTTGATCGTTATCGATTCTTCTAATCGAGTTTAACATAAATTCCAAGTTATTCTGACCCCCCTTGTTTTAATAAACTATACAATTGATTAAGTAATTCCTCGTCTGAAGGTACGTTATTAGGTGGATTTATTATCTTACTTAACTCGATGGGTACTTGATCTAGGCGATAGGCTAATCCACTATTTTCAATTCCCGTTATTGATGTTGGTAACACTACCTCTGCTATATGTGAAGTAGCTGTGATGTGGTTATCTATAAGTATAAGTGGCTTTTTCGCAATTTTTGAGCTTAGAGAATGAGGTAAATGCGAAATAGGATCTGTTCCAACGATAATAGAGCAATCGAAATTATCGTTTTCAATTTTTGAGACGAAACCTTCTTTTGTTTTTATCAGTTGATTACCTTTAAATTCTAAATGACCCGAAACTCCATAAGTAGAGAGCGCTACGTGATCGAAACCCGCCATGTTAAAATGACCTCCTAATAACATTAAAGAGATTCGACCTTTTTCTTGCCTTTCATTTATTAGTTGTAATAAATCTAATAGTTCTTCTACCAGATTATAATCAGAATGGGGTTGAATAACTCCTTGACCTAGAACAATCACTCCATTTTCTGCACCAGTAAGATGGAGTAGTAAGCGTTTAAGATCGCTTTTATCTATTCCAGCTACTCCTTCAGAAGGTATACTATCTGCAGAACAGCACTCTTCTTTTAGCATTCGTATAAGTTCAATGTCTTTATTTGGTTCAACCATCAATGCGAGGTCTCTGACGCCCATGACTCCAAAGGATGCTGTTTTTACAGGATCGATTATTGCTAATGTTTTAATTTCTCTTCCCGTCATACGAAATTTACCCCGTGAGAAGAGAAGTTTATTTAATAATCGAGGAATCGTCTCTGCGGGATTGGCTCCCCATAGAATTATCAAATCTCCTTTGTTAATAATTTCAGTGATTGTCGTAAAATTTATCCCTAAGCTTTTTGCTTTACTTAAGAACTTACCCTGGCAAATTGAAGCATTTGAGTCTATGAAACCGTTGATTTGTCTTGCTAGTTTCATACCTGCTTCTTGAGCTTCGCATGTTACATTTGAAAACCCATAGAGAAGTGGTTTGTTAGATTTTTTTATAATTTCTACAATTGAATTCATTGCTTCATCCCAAGATACCTCAATTAATTCACCGTTTTTTCTAATCATTGGGCTAGTAATCCTGTTTTTAGCACTCACTTGATCAAACCTTTCTTTTCCCTTTAGACAAGCCCCTATAACTTCACTAATAAAGATTCCATCGCTTTGAACAATAATATCGTCGCATAGGAGCGAACAACCCGAACATGTATACCTTTTCATAACAAATTCCTCAATAAATCAATAATTAAACATATTCAATCTTAACAGCTTCGCGAGGGCAATAAGTTTCACAAACTCGACACTCCCTTTCTCTTCCCCCCGATTCTAACCTTCTACAATGTTCAATTTTTAACAACTCACATTTTCCTCCTATAACCTGAAAGAGCTGGTGTTCCTCAGGAGGATATTCTGGAGCTTTACCACTTAAACTAGATGGACAATATCTTGCATTTACGGGACAAACAGTGACACAAATTCCACAACCATCGCAGAGATCTTCGTCTATATTTATTTTTAGCTCTTTCTGTTGCCCTTCTTCTGAACCTAACAGTTCCTTTAATGCATCATATTTTTTTTTATATTTGGGCTCTAAAAGTGGAGGACAATCGTCAACTTTAGCTTTACCCTGCAATAAATCTAAACTAAATGCCATACATGTAGGCTTTCCACATTTTTTACAGTTGGTTTTTGGTAGGTATTTGTAAAGTTCCATGAAGTTTTGGATTGGTAAATTAATTCACCTTATAAGTATAATTAATATAGAGTCTCACGAGTGAATAATATTTTGAACCTTATTAATTTCTTTAGATTATTGAATATAAATTAATTCGCTCCTACTGCTCATCTCGACCAATAGAAGGAGATTTACTTTACTTAATTCAAAAAATTAAAAGTGTAAAATGAAATTTTATCTATTTTTTATTAATCCTATGCTTTGATCCACGACTTCGCAAGCTCTTTCAAAATACGCATTGATACGGTACTCGGGGTGAAAAAGTGCTGAGCAAATCTTAATTAAAATACCATTACTCTCAAATCGAGTCTCAAAATTCTCGTCCCAATACGGTGGATCGATCCCGTAGGCATATCGGAGATTGATCAACGTATCTACCGTGTCTCCGGGCCACTCGTATGGAATATCAATTACCTGGTGAAAACCATCAGCAACCACGTGTCTAATTGCATCTAAAGGTTTGGTTTTGATTCCACCGGGATTATATTTCTCTTCAGTATATTCGGCAAAAACCTGGACTACTATGAGTTTGCCAGACCATTCTATATTTTCTTGGATTGCCTTTTTAGTACTCTCAAAAATGTTTTTAGCATTTTTGTGATAACAATCAGAAGCCGCATTGTATACGCCAATTTTGGTGATAGGGAAACCATGGTTCGAAAGGAAAATTGCTACATCAGTACCTTGCTCTACGGTCGAAAGTTCTTCTTTTATTTTAAGGATAATACCACGAATCAATTCTTTATGGTCACCGATCTGATCAGTGAATATTACAGGAATATCTTTACCTGTTTGATGAATTCCATCTAATATCGATTGACGACAATAATATTTAGACATAGAATCTGAGATTACATGAAAATGTTCGGCTACAGCTATTAGTTCGCATCCATCATTAATTAATTCCTTAACAACATGCTGAGGGGATTGTATTTCTTTCTCGGGAAATGGATCATTACCATAGGCAAATCTAATTAAGAGCTGATCGCCATACTTTTTTTCCAACCGTCGTTTAACCTCAATTTTCTGGGGTTGGGTATGTTCATAAAATGGGGAGTGATTATCCATTAGAAACCATTTTCGGCAGATCGCAAAACCATAAAATTGAAAGAAATCGGGCTCATCTAGACCGGGCTCCATTCCTTTGAGAAGATAATGAGTTTTTCGTGGTGCTGGAATCAATCCAATGATCTTTTTACGGGATGGAATAAACTCAGTAAACTCAGTATGTGGTTTCAGCCATGCGTCTATCAGATCTGGTTCTGGATGGGGTTCCTCAGAAAAGATATTATTTCGTTCCATTAGGATGGTACCTCTTTTTGATTTCAAGACTATCTTAGGAATGATACCTATATCTATGAGATTCTTTCCGAGATTACGGAAAGAATAATATGTATGCTCGTTGTACTCCGGTGGTTCCCCAAAACCAAGGAGTATTACTCCAATTTTAGGTGTCATAATACGTACTAAATCCTAATTATATCTTTAATTTTGATGAGCATCATTTAAAATTACTTATTTTGAAACATAAAAAGTATTTAAAGTTGAAAACGAATAGTGTTTATATTAACTTAAACTTGTTCTAACCATTCAAAATAGCATTAGGTTTAAAGAACTTGGATTCTAATTAAAAAATAATTTTGATTCTTCTTTTTTTTTAAATATTATTTTAATTTTGAGAGAATGTGCATTAAATTTGCGTATATGATGTTAATTGCTTGACTAGCGTCTGATTCTGGGGCATAATCTACAACAGGTTCTGCGTAAGACATTGCTTCCGGGATGGACAAATCGAAATTAATTTTGCCTAAAATTTCATGTTTCGATTTTTTAATGTAGCTGTTTAATTGCTTTTGAGATGCGCTTTTTAGATCTGCTTTATTGATCACAATCCCGAAAGGAATGTTAAACTGGTTAACCATTTCAAGTGCTCGCTTTAAATCGTGTAATCCTGAAGGTGTTGGCTCTGTTATTGCAACTACATAATCTAAACCTGAAACTGTAGCAATTACTGGGCAGCCTATCCCTGGTGGACCATCAATTAAAATTATGTTTGTATCTTCGTATTTCTCGAGATGATTGGCGTGTTCCTTAACCTCTGAAACCAATAACCCAGAAGTTGTGCTTCCCAATTTAGTTTTTCCATAAATTAAAGGTAATTCACTACTGGTTTCATAAGATATTATTTCTCCGCTTTTAACTGGATTAATTTCAAAAGCACTCTCAGGGCATAAAACTTTGCACGCTCCACAGCCTTCACACGCTAAATAGTCGATAATAGGAACATTATTCTCCTCATCCCAATTTAACGCGTTAAATTCACAAAAATGCTCGTCATAACATTGTTTGCATTGTGTGCATTTTTCCTCTAAGAATGTGGCTTTTTTTGTAGTATACATGTCTTGGATTGTTATTTCTTCCTCAGATTTAGCTGGTAATATTAGGGCTAAATTAGGGGCGTCGACATCGCAGTCTAATACTATTAGATTAATATCATGATCTTTGTGAGCTATACTAGCTAGCGAAGCTACGAGCGAAGTTTTTCCCACTCCTCCTTTTCCAGAGATAACGGCAATCTTCTTTCTATTCACTTTGAAAATTCACCCCACTCTATTAGATTCTCAAAAATTTTGTTAAACGATTTGTAGCCAGCTCCATCCCTGTCAAATTTGCTTTTTTCTTCCATTAGAGGAATCCCTTGACAATACGAACTCACAATTTCTTCGTCTAAAGGAATGTCGCCTAAAACTTCTACACCCTTTTCTTCTAATTCTTTCAAAAATTTCTCTTTATAACCTAGCAGCGATGATCGATTCACAATAGCCTTGTATTCTTTTTTCAATAAATTAATCAATTCTATGATTCTCAATAAATCAAGCTTTCCGAATCTCGTGGGTTCTGTAACTGGTATGACAAGATCAGCCCCATTAATTAATTCTTCTACGTCGCAATGAGCTCCGGGCGCTGTATCCAATATAACGATGTCATATTTTTCTGGCTCTGTTTCTATAACTTTTTCTAAATTTTCCATCAATTTTTTTACAATTACGGCTGAGCGCGCTTCGGATGGCTTTAATTCCCCCAAAAAAAGATCTATATTAAATGCGGAGGCTGTGTAAGTCCATCCAATAACTTTTAAGTCTGGTTCAATGGCGTTAGTAGGACAAATCTTATAACATAATTTGCAACCTGAACAAACCGTCGATATTGGAATTGGAAAGGAATCTTTTATGTATAATAGTGCGTGTGTTCCACAATTTTCTGCGCACAACCCACACTTATTACATTTATCTTCAATAATTTTAGGTAGAAAATAAAGCACTTCCGTTTTATTTTTAAGCTTTGCGTTCAATAATAAAAATGTATTAGGGTTCTCAACATCTCCGTCGATAAGAAGTACTTTATACCCATGATTCTTAAACATCGTTGCCAAATTCACGGCCACCAACGTTTTCCCTGTCCCGCCTTTGCCCCCTGTAACACAAATAATTTTAGGTTTGAGCATTTCTAATCTTGCGTTTTAATAAATAAGCTATTTAAATTGATTTTACTTAATTAAAATTATTGTCTTCCTCTACCGCCACCGCCGCCCATGCCAGCGCCTCGGCCTCCACCCATACCCGCGTGAGCTCCAACATTTGAAGCCGTAAGAACTGGCAATTTACCACTTAAATGCAAATCTATCAATTCTTTCACGGTTAAACTTCCACCTTGTGATTGGTAAATTTTAAGATTTAAAGCGCTTAAAGAATTCATTGCGTTAGGACCTAAATTGCCTACAATGACCTCTGTGGCTCCATTATTACCAATGACTTGAGCTGCAGCAATTCCTGCACCACCCATCGCACCTTGCGCATCATTTGCAACGGATTTAACTTCTATTATCTGATTATTCTCAATTGTAACAAATGTGAAGCTACTGCACCTTCCAAAACGATTATTCATAACCTCTTTCAAGCCTTTATTTCCAAAGGTAGGAATACCAACTATTACCATTCTTTATATATCACCTTTTAAAGTATGAGTAAACTAAAGTTTGTTAGAATTAAAGTTTTATGAATAATTATTCTAAATAAATTTACGAAGAACAAATAACTTATAATCATTCTTCATAAAACTCAGAAGGATTACCAACTTGTTTTCTTAAAAATGCAATTTATTAGGTTCTGATTTCAAAAAAACAAGCAATCTATAAAAATTCAGCAAGGACTAAAGTTTAAGCCAGATCTTTATCAAATATAAGATCTTCTGCCGGAGTTATTTTTAATTTTCCTTTTACATAAAGAGCTAATAAATCTTTAACAAGTATACTTCCATCAGGCGCTTGGTATGTTTTAACCTTTAATGAATTTAGTGCCATGGAAGCATTTGGCCCCAATTTCTTAACAATCAACTTCTCGGCGCCATTATTTCTAACAATTTTCGCTGCTAAAGTTCCTCTACTTCGGGTTTCATCAGCCGCAGAATTTTCAATTACTTTAACTTGCGTAATTTCGTTATTATCTAATGTAATGAAAGTAAAACTCTCGCACATTCCAAATTTTGGGTGGACCTTTTCATTTAATCCACCGTCCCTATGGCTCGGTATTGCTATTATTTCCATTTTAGTATAACCTCTATATACTAATCTTAAGCTTAATTTGATTTATACTTAACTAGAAATGTGGTTATAGACTTGAATAATTAATTAAAAATTTAAAAGATTATTATATTCTCAACCTCAGATCCCAAATAAATTTCTATGCCAATTCCTAATACAATATGATGGAAAAATTATTTAATAAAGAATAATTATTCATAAAGTGATTTTGATTTTATAATTAAACCTGGATAAATTGAACTGAAATATAATTGAAAGCATGTAAGCCTTTTCAAAATATTAGCGATAAATTAAAGGAGATAATTGTATATTTAAAATCATAAGCATAAATTAAAGAAATTAATCGTTAAAATCAATTAAAAAAGTGAATGAATTATGGGAGAAGATGAAATACCCGATATAGATTTAAAAGAAATGGTAAACCAAGGCAAGGAAGAGAAACTGGACCAGCAAACGTTGAATATTAATAATAATATGGCTAAAATAAAACATAAAATTGTGGTCATATCAGGAAAGGGAGGCGTTGGTAAAACAACTGTAGCAGTAAACCTCGCAATGAGTTTAGCAAGTGTGGGTTTACGCGTAGGGATACTAGATGTAGATATAACGGGACCTAATGTAACTAAGATGTTAGGTATTGATCCTGAAGTTAGACCTCGAGTTGACCCTGACGCAAAGAAGTTCTACCCTGTTGATGGTCCCTTAAACACAAAAGTTGTTAGTATGGCTTTTCTGATACAGGATAGTGATACTCCAGTAATTTGGCGAGGTCCAATGAAAATGTCAGCAGTAAGACAATTTTTAGGAGAAGCGATATGGGGAGACCTAGATTATTTAATCTGTGATTTACCTCCTGGCACTTCTGATGAAACTCTTGATATATTGCAACTAATTCCAGACGAAAATGTAGTTGTTGTATCCACACCGCAAGAAGTTGCGCTTATGGACGCTCGAAAGACAATTGTAATGGCAAAAACAATGAAAAGACATGTCCTTGGGATAATTGAAAATATGTCTGGTTTTAAATGCCCTCATTGTAGCGAATATATTGATCTTTACCCTCCTGGTGGCGCAGAAAAGGCTTCCAAAGATTTTAATATAAAATTTTTAGGACAAATTCCTTTTGAGGTCGAAGTTAGTCAACAAGGAGATCGGGGTTTACCATTTATATTGAAATACCCTGAAAGCGAAAGTACTAAAGCATTTAAAGCAGCTGTATCTAAAATAAGAGAAGAATTAGAAAAATAAATTTTTTTTATAATTTTTTATTTTAATTTTTATTGGCAGTTATGATCTGTATGACCACTACCGCTACCTGCACATTGGGGCTCATTTAGAGATTGTAAATTACCTTGTAAAAATAATTTGATATTATCAGACAGAGTTCCCTTTACACCTTTAAATAATCCAATTCCATAGTGGGTGAATCCTGCATATGGTCGTCCACCTATGCCTCCTACAATCATGTCTGTTACGCTTCTTTGTTTCATGTCATTAACTGGTTCCATACAACCCTGATGCCCATTATTTTGTAAAGAAAATACTTTCTTCACATTTTTTTCTTCGTCAATTTCAATTCCTACATAATAACGACAATGACCAAAATGTTCTGATATTGCATCGGATAGTTCTGGTCCATTGGAAGGAATTCCTATAACTTGATTCATTTATATCAGCTTCAATTATAATATTATTTTAATTGAATGAGTATTCATAAGGCAATAAAGTTATCGATTATAAAATATCAAGTCTTTGTCTATAGAGAAAAATTAACAACGTGTTATAACCGACAAAAACTTAAAAATCCTTAAAGTCCTATGAATTTTGGGAGTATCTATCACCATAATATAAAGTCTGATAAATAAAAAAGAATTTAAACATTTAATTATATGATTTTAATACTTAATTGGAAAATTTGAAAATCTTCATAATAACAGGGTAAAGGTAACCTAAAATTAACTCAATTCAAAAATCAGATGTTTCAAGGCTTTTAAAAGGGATAGTAATTTGTAAAGAAACGGGGATATATTTATTGGATCTCATTTTGGATTCTGAAATTAATCCTATGTTACTCTCATCGTTTGTAGGAGCGTTGTCCCTATTTGGATCGGAGAGCCTGGGAAAGATTGAAGAAATTACAATTAAAGGATTATCCATTCAGATGGTAATTGTGAATAAGTTTGACCTGGTTTTAATTGCGATAATGGATAAAGATTTTGCCAAAGAAGATATGAGAGAAGAAGCAGAAAAAGCTCTGGATATGTTTTATCACTTATACAAAAACGAAATCAGCGATTCCACCGATGTTTCTCAGTTTGAATCGTTTAAAAAAATATTGTACGACCAAATCGTTGAGTACTTCAACCGAGTTAATGGTGAAAATACAAAAAAACAAATTCGAGACTTTGGATTTTTTACTGAAGCAATCGCAAAATCGAGAAACTGATAGAACTAACCTAAATTCTAACTTTAAACCTTTTTCTCTTTCTACAACTTTAAAAATTCTTAGTTTTTCTCTTAAAAATTATGTTTCCTTCTTTAACGGAAAACAACCTTACCATCAATGAACATTTAGCTTTTAGTAAATAATATAGTTCTTTATTTGGTATTTCCATACCGTGTAAGCTTTCGAAATTACCTTGACCTTTTGATAAAATCACGCCATCCTTTAGAAAAAAGTGTTTTTTGAACTCATCTGTAGTTGTTGGAATATCAATGCCCGGTGTTCCACTTGCTTCTATAACTTGAACTAAATCAGTTAAACCAACGAATTTTGCGTCTTCCAAGGTAGCATCGTTGATAATTGGTGCTGATCGAACCGAACATATAATTTCTAGTTCTGGAAACGTTTTAAGCATAGTTTCTACCAATAACTTATCAAACACAATCTCCCCGGCATTATCTAATAAAATAAGTAAGTGGTCAGTATCCAGAAGCGATTGTTTAAATGTTTCGTAGTCGTTTATTGCTAACTTGTCTGGTGTAAAGTTTTTAATGTCGTGTATAAAATCAATTTTATGACTGGTGCCAAAATCAATAGTATTTCCAAGAGCCGCCACAATAATGGCCTCAAATAAAGGATCTTCAGCCTTAGTAACTATTTTTCTAGCCTCATCGTAGAATTGTAAAGCTAATTTATTGTATTGTTTTTTTATTGAAGCGTAGGGATCTTTTACGCCTAATGCCTCAGCGACAAGGTTGTACGCCACTTTACCGATTATCGGAGAGGCTCTTTTTTCTAAATCAAAACTAATAAGATATTCCATTAACTTCCTCTGAGTATCTATAATTATCTCACGAGGCGTATCAGGTTTCAACAATTGAAATGCTCTAAATACTTGATTAATGAGACACGGTATACATTCGGGTTCTAAATACATTTCTATACATCCTTATAGTATTATAATAAGAAAAAATGTAGACAAATTATAAATCCTTTTAATTATAATTAAAAAAAAAGAATTTTATATATCAAAAGAAAATTATTGTATATTATCATTAAAATCTACTTTAAAAAAAAAATGTGATAAAAATGTCAGAAACATCAAAATTTAGAGTTGGACATACTTTTACAATTGGATTGGCCTTTTTTTCGTCAGAGATTGCCTGGGCACTGTATAACGCACAAGTTCCTTTGTTATTAAGTGATTACTTTACTTCATTATTTGTAATTGGTTTACTTATGGCATTAGATAACATAATTGGAGTAATAATTCAGCCTATTATGGGTTCAATCTCCGATAACACACGTACTAAATTCGGAAGAAGAATGCCATATTTGATTGTAGGTATTCCTTTAGGCGCGCTGTTTTTCTTTTTAATTCCTACACAAACCTCGATTATAATGTTATTAATCTATATGTTCTTTTTTGGATTAAGTATGGGCTTCTATAGAGCACAAGCTGTTTCATTGATGCCAGATTTCGTAAGACCAGTTCATAGAAGTAAAGGAAACGCAATAATAAATCTTATGGGTGGCCTTGGAGTAGCAATCGGATACGGATTCAGTATCTTACTTGGCATCATTAGTCTACAACTAATGTTTCTTATTATTTCAATAATAATGGTAGTTGCTCTACTGGTACTATTATGGCGAATAAAAGAAAAAGATTCATACAGTTATCAGTTAATTTTAGAAATGGAAGGAAAAGATGGAGAAAAAGTCAAAGAAGAAAAGACTACTCCAGGACTGATCGAGAGTATTAAGGACATAGCCTCCGAGGAAGATAGGAGCACACTTTTTATGTTATTAGCGATATTCTGTTGGTTCATCGGATATCAAGGGATTGTTGCGCTTATTTCAATTTACGGAGTGCAGGTGTTAGGATACAGTGAAGGTCTTGCGGGATTCTTACCTTTTATAGTTACTGTTCCTCTTTTGATATCAATATATCCTCTATCGTACCTTCCTGGCAAAATTGGGAGAAGAAAAACAATTAAAATCGGACTTATACTTTGGGCGGCTATGTTAGTAATTGGATTCTTCATGGGGCTTGCCCAAGTTCAATTAGCTATAATGGCAATTCCACTTGCTTTACTTGGAATCGGATGGGCAATGATTAACACAAATTCTATCGTAATTGTATGGGAATTAGCTCCTAGTGAAAAAAAAATTGGAACGTATACAGGACTATATTACTTTTTCAGCTACTTTGCTGCTATATTAGGTCCGATGGTCGTAGGCGGTCTTACTGATTTAATGGGAATACAATTCTTACTCCTTAACGGATTCATATTCTTCGTCTTAGCTTTTGTTATGATGACGTTCGTAAAAAGAGGCGAAGTAGAACTTACGGAAGAAGAAAAATTAGCTAGGCAAAAAACCATCCAAGACTTATAATATTATATAATATAATTTTTTTTATTTTTTTTTTAATTTATGAGAAAGATAGATTTAATTAAGAATCTAGAGATATTCTTGATTGTGATATATTCTGAATTTTGAAAATAAAGAAAAAAGAATTATAGTTCTACTTCAACATTAATCGATTTGATGTCTTCAGGGATACCTTTTGCTGCTTTTAAATACCCCACCAAAAGATTCTTCAACATTTCTTCCATAAAATCGTTTAAAGGAACTTTAATATCGTTTACTTTTATATTTACATTTGGCATGATTTTTATGTGCTTATTAAATGATTTAAATTTTGAGTTTATTTTTTAAATATTTTCTTGAATTACTTTAAGAGATAAGTTTTCTAAAGCATCTGATATTTCTTGCGTGATGGTATGCTCTATTTTGCAGCAGAGTTCGTCGAGTTTAAATGCATTGTCTACGCCTAAAACATCTTCAAAGAAAAGTTTCAATTGGTTATACTTATTAATTGTTATTAACGCAATTTTTTTGCCCTTGGCAGTTAATCTTACTGATTTCCTTGGATACCAATGTATGTAATTATTCTCTTTTAATTTATATAACATATTTGATACTGAAGCGGGCTTAACTTTAAGAAATCTAGAAATCTCTGAATTTGAGACCCAGCCGCCTCTGTTTTTCTTTGATACAATATAAATTGCTTTAAGATAATTCTCGTGGGTATCCTTGATTTGCGACATTGTACTCCTCAATAAATGTTTTAGACCTATAATTTTTAAAAATAAAAAAAATGAAAAAAAAATTATTCTTTTATTTCTAGTTCTTCAATGCGTTTGGTTATGTCTTCAAGAGCACTACTAATCCCTTTAACTTCAGATTCTAAGTAAGTTTTTTCCTGTTTTAGCATTGTTAACCTATCTACTGGCTCTAAAGGGGCTCTTGAAGTATAAACTGGGGCAGTATGAATAATTGGGGGGTAAATTGGCTCTCTATACCCCCATCCTCGTCCATATCCTCTTCCTCGTCCGGAACCCCATGCCATTCCTCGACCTCCTCCTCGACCATAACCAAATCCTGGACCGTAAGCATATCCCGGAGCATCGTATCCCGCACAATATCCTAAAACTCTTCCAGTTCTTGATCCAAGGCCTCTAGGGCCAGTTCTATCTCCACCGGGCATTATTTTCTTATCATCTCCTTATCTTTAATTTGTTTTTTATAAAATTTCGATTTTGAATAATCATTCAATTATGAATAATTATTCATTTCATGCTATGAATAGAATATCAAATACAATATTTAAGTATTATGAATAATTATCCAAAATAATTACTTATAAAATATTATAATTAATAAGTTAAAAAAAAAGTGATTTAAAAGTTGAAAGTAGCTATATGTACAGAAATGGGAAGTGTTTCGCAACATTTTGGTAGGGCTCCAGAGTTTACTTTTGTTTCAATTGAAAATAACAAAGTAGTTGAAAAAAAAGTGTTACCTAATCCAGGACACGAAGTTGGGAGCATACCAAAATTTATTAACGAAAATGGTGCTACCTGTATGATCGCCGGGGGAATTGGCCATAGAGCTGTTGATTTCTTTAATCAATACGGAATTGAAGTAATTAGGGGTGTTACTGGCCAAATTGACGATGTTATTGCTAAAATTTTAGATGGAACGTTAGAAGGTGGAGAAAACATTTGTTCTCCAGGTGGAGGTAAAGGTTATGGTGTAGAAAAAATCCACACTGACGCAGACGATAATAGCGATCACGATCATCATCACCATCAGCATTAATCGAAATGAATCGAAAATCATTTGACCCATTAATTTTTCATGTACTGAATTTTAATTAATAAGAGTAGTTCATTTTAAATGCCTAAAGATAAATTTGACTTGTATGTAGAAAATCTTCAAAAAATCATATACGAAGAAGAAATTAGAGATTATAACGAACGCATAGTTCAGTTATATCACGATCCTAAAAACTGGGGTAAACCTTCTGACGATGAGATTACCGCTTCTAAATCTTACGAGGGTCCATGTGGGGATACGATGTCATTCTTTTTGAAAATAAAAAATAATATTATTGAAAAAGCCAATTTCCTTACTGACGGGTGCGGAGCTTCAGTGGCAACAGGATGTCAAACAACTCTTCTCATAGAGAATAAATCTTTAGATGATGCTGAAAAAATAAAGGCAGAAGATATTGACGCAGCGTTGAACGGTCTACCAGAAGATCACAAACATTGTGCGGAATTAGCCTATAGAACTTTAAAATTAGCGATAGCGGATTATAAAGGATTAGTGAGTTCAAAATAGCAGAAGAGATATAATTAATAAATTCTGTATTCTGCTTACGAATCGTATTTTTTTATAAAAAAAGAAAATGAAATATGTATATGGACCAGTTCCTAGTAGACGCTTAGGGAGATCTTTAGGGGTTGACCCTATTCCTTCAAAAACGTGCAATTTTCAGTGTATATATTGTCAATTGGGAAAAACGACTAATTTTACAAATGAGAGAAGAGATTTTTATGGTAAAGAAGAAATTTATAAAGAAATGGAAGAAAGTATCAAGCAAAACAAAGAAAAATTTGATTACATAACATTTGTAGGTAGCGGCGAACCTACGTTATATAGAAGTTTAGGAAAACTGATTTTAAAGGCAAAAGAATTCTCAAACAAACCAATCTGCGTAATTACAAACGGGGCTTTATTATATTCTCCAGAAGTTAGAAAAGAGTTGGCGAGTGCTGATGTTGTTTTGCCTAGTTTCGATGCGGGAGATGAAAAATTATTTATTAAAATAAATCGTCCACATCCCTCAATAGAGTATGAAAAAATAATTCAAGGATACATAGATTTTGGGAAAGAATTTAACGGTAAATTCTGGATAGAAATAATGCTAATGAAGGGAATCAACGATTCTAAAGAAGAACTAGAAAAAATAAAAAATAAATTAGATTTAATCAAACCAGATAGAATTGACATTAATGTTCCAATAAGACCTCCTACTGAAAGTTGGGTGCAGATTCCTGATAAAAGCGTTATTGCGATTTTAAACGATGTTTTTGGAGAATATAATAATATAAATTTTCCTGAGCAGGGAATATTTAGTGTTTTTAGTTCTGATTTTGAAATGGAATTAAAGATTTTACTTGAAAGACATCCAATGAGACAAGAACAAATTTTTGAAACATTTAGTTCAAAAAAGTTTAATGAGCAAGATTTATTACTTCAATTGAATACTCTAGCATCGCAGAATAAGATTAAAAAAGTAATTTACAATAACCAGACCTTTTGGAAATTAATAAATTAATCAATAATCTGATGAGTAGCTATGCCAGTTTGTACGAAATGTAAAAAGGAAAAAGAATTAGATCAACTTGATAAATTTGATGACCAATTTATGTGTTATTCGTGCTTATACCAGAACAATAAGCCGTTTAAGATCTTTCCAATCGGTTTTGTAGAAAATCTATTAGAACGAGGGGAAGGATTTGGGTTGAAAGGGAGTAGAAATAATGTCTCTAAAATCCACCTTTTTGAATCTCAACGAGATTTTCTTTACAAATTAGAAGAAGATGAATGGATTACTGTTGTATATTATTTTCATAAACAGCACAAAATTCGATCTACTTTTTCTCGAGGTATAGATGGGAAAGAGGTTGGTATATTCGCTTCTCGGACGCCTAATCGGTTATCTCGCATAGGGATTACCAATGTTAAATTAGTTAAAATTGAAGACACCACTTTATTTGTGAAAAATCTCGATGCTATTAATGGAACACCAATTTTAGACATTAAATTGGGTTCTAAAACGAAGTGGTAGTATTAATTAAATTCGTTTAATAAGAGTTAATCTTCATTTACATCTATATTTGGGATTATAGCGTTGTTGGGACAATCTTTAAAACATTTCAAACAATTGCTACACTTATCTATCGATTTATTATTAAATTCGATGTATTCATTGTTTGTATCTGACTCAACGCAAAGGTTAAATAAATTTTGAAAACAAAAATTTGACTCTAGACATTTTTTACAAACGGTACATCTTTAATTATCAATTTTAAAATCAATTAAACGCCCCTCTTCTAACGAAATTACAACTATAGCGTTGTGCTCGCAAACATTTACACATTTCAGACATCCTTTGCATTTATTATAATCGACGTATCGAAGTGAATCTCTAAAAAAGATTGCTTTTGTTGAACACGAATAAGAACACTTTTCACATCGGACGCAAAATTGTGGATTTATACTTATAGGAAATAATTTTTCCATTTTCATGCAGTTAATGTTGTTGTAAATCTAAAATTTATTTTCTAATCTATCTATTATGTCGTTCTGAATTAGAATTCCTAAATCAACAAATGTTGCGTTATAACCACCAACTTTTACAATTAAATCTGTGTAATTCTCGGGATGGATCTGTGCTTCTCTTAAAGTTTCAGTTGAGACCACATTTGGTTGAATCTGCATTCCTCCTTTTTCAAAATAGGTTTTTAACAAGTGATAAAACTTTTCGATGTTCTCTTGGCTTTCTAAATTTTGTGGATGTAATCGCACATTAACAGCTACCCCGTTCATAGCATAGTCGTAGTTTAATTTTGCGATTGAATTCAATATTGCGGTGATACCGTTCTTTTCAACTCTATTCACGGGAGATAGACTATTTGAGATGGGTCTTCCTGCTTTTCTACCGTCAGCTGTTGGTTGAGTTATAGTACCTTCAATTACATGGATGCCCATTGAATAAGCGCCCGCATTATATCGTCCTCCCCTTAAAGGTTTATTCTTATTTACTTCTTGCGTAAACAAATTCCATAATTCGTTAGCAAAAGAATCAATCTCAGCACTATCGTTCCCCCACTTTTCGTAATTATTAATTAATTTTTGCCGAAAAACTTCATTATCTTCAAAGTTTGAATTGAGAATATCTATAAGATCTGGTAAAGTCATTAACTTTTCATCGTAAACGACTTTTTTAATGGTATACATAGAATCGACCAAAGTAGCAAACCCATAAGCAGTAATCGACGAATAATTATATTTTGCTCCTCCACATACGTAATCTTTCCCACTTTCTAAGCACCCATCAAGCGTAGCAGACACAAACGGATGTTGAAAATAGGTCATGGCTTCATTATCTCCTATTTCGGCAATTTTTACAGATTTTTCAATGTTAAATCTAAGCTGACGCTTAAAGGCATCGTAAAATTGATTGTAAGTTTTAAACTCCCCTGGATTTCCTGTTTTTAAACCATCAGTCTTTTGTGAGAAATTGCTAAATCCATTGTTTAAAATTAATTCCAATACTCCAGGTAGATTTATGAACATCCTACCCGTTGCGGAAAAATTGTTTCCTTGACCTGTAGGTTCTACACATCCAATTATAACGTAATTCCGAGCATCTTCAAGAGAATAACCCGTCTTTTGAAGTGCTGGAACGATAACTTCGTCGTTATAAAATGCAATACCTGAAGTGTGTTTAAAAACTTTAATAGCGTTTTCAAAGAATTCTTTTGGAGTTTTCGTATGAATTCTTACCGAAAGATCAGTTGTGAAAACTTTTACATTCTTATAAGCTTCAAGAAAAAGGTAGGATAACTCATTTGTTGCGTCTTTACCGTTTAAATCCATGCCTGCAATAGTAATTGTCTGGGTGTTCTGACCAAGAGCGTTAGCTACCAAAGTAAAGTCTGTAGGTAATATTGTAACATTCCAAGTTAACTTAAGATTTAATTCTTCGATTAATTCTAACGCTCTTTCCCTATCAATCTTCCCGTTTTTAAGATCTCGCACATAATATGGCCATAAAATCTGATCTAACCGACCAAGAGCTAGAACGCTTCGCTGGTAAGTAATGTTTACGATATTTTGGGTAAACCATATAAATTGAACTGCTTCATAAAAAGTTTCTGGAACGGTTTCAGTAAATTTATCCATCATAGCTCCGATATTATTAAGCTCTTTTTTACGTTTCTCGTCGTTTTGAGTTTTTGCCTTTTCGAGAGAAAGAGCTGAAAACCTTCGTGAAAATTCTATAGCCGCTCTGTAATAAATTTTAACGGCTTCGTAAAAATTATATTTTTCTTGATAATCGTTATCCGCTTTATCTAAGCGGGATTTGTATGATTCAGCTTCTTCAATTATCCCTCTATATCCAAGTTTTAAAAGTTTTTCGTAGCCAGCACATATATGGCCTTCTGTTGTTCCAATTTGAACAGATATATTTGGAGCTAATGAAGTAATTTTTCCCGTTCCTGTGAGAAGTTTTTCTTCCCGTAATTTCTTATTAATCCGCCCTTCTAATAGCGATTTTTCTTTCCAATAAGGAATTATTTCGAGTAATTCATCAATATCAGGCTCGTCGATAAAAAAGGGTTGAAGTTTTCTTCTTCTTAACTTCTTATAGGTTGTTTTTTTCTCTAAACTGTTATTGTAGCGTTGAAGATCGAGATTGATTTTTTCACCTAAATTTTTACTGGATTCGTTTCCAACCAGTAATTCATCGTCTCTAATAAAAATGGTCATTTTTTTTAGAGTAAGTGCTATTGCTTTCGCCCTTTTGATAATTTCGGGCTCGTCCGGATATTGTTTATAAATCTCAGTGAAAAATCTCATGCGTTCGATACATAATTCATACTTGCTTGATAGCATGTTATTTTTGAGATTATTTATGCGTTCGGAAGGAGTTTTAACAGTCAAATTCTTCTCTGAAATTTAAAATTTAAAAGTGTAATTAATTTAAATCAACAATCTAATAAGTATTTTTAAACTTTAAAAAATAAGGAAAAAAGGTTATTAACAATAATTATCTAATCGTTCGAAATGAAAATTACACTAAACCCAAATACCATCTACCAGAAAATACTCCAGAATAAAATCAACAGGATAGAAGGTATTGAATTTCTAATTTCGATCATAGAAAAATCTGATACGACTAGCGCTAGATTGGAAAGCTTAAAAATTCTCTATAGCCTGAAAATTCGAGATCAGATTGTTTTTAAAACATTAGAAAATTGTATAATTTCTGACGAATTTGAAGAGATTAGGATAATTTCCGCTAAAAATGTTTTAGAAAATTATTTATATATTGGAGAAAAATGCTTGGAATGGGCTCTATTAAACGATAAGTCATCTAGATTACTTAAAGTCCTTGGAGAGATGCTATATGACCAGAAAATAGATCGATACAAGACTCTATATACAGTTTATCTTCAAAGATTAGAGAAAATAGCTGAAAGGTTTGAAGTTGTTTCCGAGGAAGTTCCTTTCTTATTGGATATAGAATTTAATCTTGATATTTACAATAGTTTTAATTGGAATTCAAACAGTAAGCTAATCTACGATGATGATATAATGTTTAAAATTCAAGACCAACATGTATCAGAATTAAGTATATCCCTAAGAGATCAAATACCTTCCTCCATTAATTTATTGAAGAATTTAAGTAATTTGAATCTTAGTTGTAATAATTTAACTGATTTACCAAACACCTTAAGTGACCTTACAAATCTTGAAAATCTTGATTTGAGTTGGAATGACTTTAAAATTGTCCCGTATGTCTTGAATGACTTAAAATCGATTAAGAAAATTAATTTTCAGAATAATTACATTCAGAAATAACTTAACTGAAATTATAAATTCATAAGTGTTTTTATTAAATTATTAAAAAAAGTGATAAAAGTGAATTTTGAGACTATTAAATTTGAATTAAAGGAAAATGGAATTGGAATTCTTTCCTTAAATCGCCCGGAAAAATTGAATGCTATTAACTTCCAAATGGAAAAGGAATTACACGAGGTATTCGATCATCTAATGGTAAATTTAGATTGTCGTGTGTTAATTTTAAGAGCTGAGGGAAGAGTATTTTGTGCAGGAACTGATTTACAAGAAGCCTTGATCTTAAACACTAAAAAAAAACCTGAAGGGTATGAGAAATATTATTTTCTAAACGTTTCAGAACCGATAAAAAAAAAAATGTACCATCAGTGGCGTATTAGTTCGATTTTTGTGAAAATGCGCAAGATAAGCCAGCCAATTATTGCTTTAGTTCACGGTGCGGCTGCCGGAGGTGGATTTGGCTTTGCTATGGCCTCAGATATGCGAATTGTAAGTGCTGATGTTAAGTTCATTAACGCCTCAATTAATATTGGGTTAACAGGTGCAGATGTAGGTGGAAGTTACTTTCTTCCTCGATTAATAGGATTATCGAGAGCTTCTGAGATAATGTATACCGGAAGGCAAGTTGGGGCTGAAGAATCGGTCAAAATTGGATTAGCTTTAAAATCTGTTGAGTCAAAAAATCTATTAGAATCTGGGTTGGAATTAGCAAACGAGATGCTAAAGAAGAGTCCGTTAGGTTTGCGAATGACTAAACAATCGTTAAATTTAACTCTTGATTCTCCAAGTTTAGAAACAATTTGTCAATTGGAAAATTCTAATATTGTGCTCTCTTTTAGTTCTAAAGACGTGAACGAAGCCTCTGCTGCATTTTTTGGGAAGAAAGATCCTAAATACCCTCTACGCTAAAGAAATTTAGCCTTAAAAAGAGAAAACATAAAATTAAAAAAACAAAGAATAGTTTATAGCCTATTCTCTTATTTGGAGTTTTGGAGTAATAGGTGAAGCTCCACCCAAATTAGTTATGACTGGACAATGAGAAAATACTTTCTCCATCAATTCCTCTATTTTTTCTTTTGGGGCGTCTGCTTTAATCCTGACAACAGGTTCGAGTTTATCGTAACCCGCAAGTTTACTATCGTCGAGACCAAATATCGCTCCTAGATTAATATGACCACGAGAGAATACTTTCAATTCTGTGATATTGATATCCATAATCTTAGCCCAAAATTTCGTAACTGCAACTATACAAGCGCCTATTGAGGCTAAAATAACGAGTAGTGGAGATGGTCCTTCGTTTGTTCCATCTAAGCCTAGAGGCGCGTCAATTAATATTTCAAAAGGCTTTGCTCCCATTGTGCATTTAACTTGCATACCTTCCGATAACATTTCGCACTCAATGTTGAAATTCTTTTCCCCTTTGCTCCAATCGTCTTTTATTGCTTCATACGTTTCTTTAAAGCTTGGCATTTTTTTCACTTTTTGTTAATATTTTTTTTGTAATGAATGATTATTCATAATTTGTACTTATATACGAAGAGTAATTAATTCTATATAAATTTCTCTAGTTGGAAGAAGTGCTAGTAGCTTGACTTTTTGCATATATTTTAAATTAAAAGAGATATCTTTATCATTAGTTTTATCATTAGTATCTTAAAAGCAGATTAGATAAATAGTGGTAAATTAAATTGGAAGCCAAAACAGTTTCGCAATCAAAAGTTGAGATTGCACAAGTAATGATGCCCGAGCACTCAAATCCCGCTGGGAACGTACACGGGGGTAATCTTTTAAAACTTGTTGATCAAGCGGGAGCTATAGTGGCAGTGAGACACACGCATACTAATGTAGTTACAGCGTCGGTAGATCGTTTCGATTTTATTTCGCCGGCTTACATTGGCAACCTAGTTTTTATTAAAGCGTCAATGAATTATGTTTCAAAAACTTCGATGGAAATAGGAGTAAGAGTAGAGGCAGAATGCCTTAAAACTGGCACTCATACACATATTGGGTCTGCTTACCTTACATTTGTAGCTCTGGGTAAAGATGATAAACCAACTGAAGTACCAGGATTGATTTCAGAGACTGAAAGTGAAAAAAGACGCTTTGAGGAGGCTAAAAAAAGGAGAGAAATTAGGTTACAACACGCTAAACCACATCGTCATCGTCAACAAGCATGTATAATTAGACCGGAAAAAATTAAGTAATACACATTGTTTTTAAGTCTAACGAGCAATTTCATATTCTAATATAACTTTTTATTACGCGAAATATAGAATTATTTATATTTAGTAAGGTGAATTTGTTGGAAGAAGTTAAGAAAAAACCTGAACTAAAAAGAAGAATCTCTTTATTCGGTGTTACTGTCTACGGAATTGGAAATGTCCTCGGAGCAGGAATATATGCTTTAATTGGAGAAGTAGTAGGAATTACGGGAAACTTTTCGTGGTTAGCTTTTATTATCGCTTCAGTTACGGGAGCTTTAACTGGTTTGTCGTACGCCGAACTATCTGCTATGTACCCTAAAAGCGCTGCGGAATTTGTGTATACAGAAGAAGCCTTCAAAGTCCGGCTTTTATCTTTTCTTCTAGGATGGATAATCATATTTTCAGGAATACTCTCTGCAGCTACTGTTGCGCTAGGTTTTGCTGGTTATTTAGCCAATTTAATTGGGATTCCCTTTATTATTCTTGTTGTAATATTTGCGATTGTACTCATTATTATTCTAAGCCTTATTAACTTCATAGGTATAAGGGCATCTACATGGACAAATATTATATTTACCTTAATTGAAGCTTCTGGGCTCATCTTAATTATTATAATTGGCATACCATTTTTAGGTACGGTAAACTATTTTGTGCTCCCATTAGGAGGTTCTTTTGGCGCTGTTTTTTCGGCAGTTGCTTTGATATTTTTTGCATATATTGGATTTGAAGATATCGCAAATATCGCTGAAGAAGTTAAAGAACCCACTAGGAATCTTCCTCGCGCTATAATCTATTCGATTATCATAACAACTGCCTTATATTGTTTAACTGCTATATCTGTTGTGAGTATTTTACCATATGGAGATATTGCTTCCTCTCCTGCTCCGTTAAACAGTGTCGTTTCAGCTGTGTTAGGCCCTACTGGTGGAATTATTATGTCTTTTATAGCCCTCTTTGCTACAGCTAACACGGTTATGATAATGATGATTGTTACCTCAAGAATGATGTACGGTATGGCAAGAGATAAAGCGTTACCAGAAGGATTAAGTAAAGTGTCGCCTAAGCACAGAACACCTGTTTTAGCTGTTTTAGTAACAATGATTTTAACGATAATTCCGCTGTTTCTTGGGGATATATCTGTTGTCGCCAACGCCACCGTTTTTGGTGTGTTGATAACTTTTTTCCTCGTCAATCTAAGCCTAATAGTTTTACGTAAGAAAAAACCCGAGCTTGAAAGACCCTTTAAACAAAAACCCAATATTGGTTGGTTGCCACTAGTTGCACTATTAGGATGTATTGTGTGCTTCGGACTTCTGTTTACATTTGATTTATTGATTATTACTATCCAAGTAATTATTGTCTTATGTGGAGTAGTAGTTTTTTACGCAATGAAATCAAAAATCGAAACAAAAGCTCGTAAGTAAATCAAAGGTACTTAAAAATTAACCATATTTTTCTTTCCACTTTTTTTGCGTTTCTTCACTATCTCCTTTCATTTTACAGGTTTTATGAATTTGGTCCTGCATTTCCCATTGTTTATCTAATTCGTCTTCAGGGTCGTCTTTCACCTTGTCGTTTTCTTTATCGGATTCGTTATTATCTTTGCTCATTTTTTTCACCATTTAGGCATCTAGATACTCGTATAGTTTATCTATCTTACAATATCCTACTATATCGTCTCTTAAATAGATTTGAAAAGGTAAATCCATATTTCTATAAGGTTTTAGTAAATTGAGTAGCGTAAAATGTTCTGGTTTTTGAAACTTAAGTTTACTTTCTTCACCAACGCCTTCGGAGTATTGATATTGCTGAAGGACAAAAATCCCTCGGAACCGATTTTTTCTTAGGAATACAATAATCTTATCGATATCGTTAGATTTCATCAAATTTCCCACATAAGTAGTTC
>JAGXNS010000026.1 GCA_019894855.1 Promethearchaeota archaeon | reverse complement strand
GGTCTACGAAGAAAAAATGTTCTCTTTGGAAGAATTAATCAAGATAGTATCAAAGAATTACCGGGGTACTTATAATGGGAAAAAGGGAGAAGAAATAAGACAAATCTTTATTAATAAAGTCCCTAAGTTTGGAAACGATAACGATTATGTCGACAATATAGCTCGCGATGTAGCAAATTTGTTCTGTAAGGAAATTCTTAAATATAAAAATTATAGAGGCGGAAAGTATCATTCAGGAATTTATTCTACAGCTTTTCACTTGGCATTTGGAGTTTTTACAGCAGCCTCCGCTGATGGAAGGAAGGCAAGAGAACCGCTCTCAAATGGAGTTGGTCCAACTAACGGAAGGGATAAAAATGGTCCAACCGCGATACTTAATTCAATTATGAAGCTGAATAATGAGTTAATAACAAATGGAAACTCGGTAATATTAGCTTTTCATCCAAACACACTAAAGATAGAATTGTTCCTTCCACTCATTAGAACCTATTTTGAAGAAAATGGAGGTTATCACATCCAATTTAATGTAGTAGGAAAAGAAGTTCTATGTGATGCTCAAATAAATCCAAAGGAATATCAAGGGTTAGTTGTACGGATCGCTGGTTATTCCGTATTGTTTACAGAATTATCTAAATCCGCACAAGACGAGATTATTGGTCGAACGGAGTTTTAATTGTTTTCAAATCTAATTCATATATTTCTCGAACCAAAATGACAAAAATTTTTAGTTTACCATTATTTTTTTATTGTATTAATAGTGTTAAAAAGGGCCTGTAGATCAGTCGCAGATCGCTTGCTTCGCATGTAAGAGGCCACGGGTTCAATTCCCGTCAGGTCCACTATTACGTTTTAAAAAAAAATTAAATTGTATCTTCTCCAACTCCTAATTGTGAAATCATCATTCTCTTCAGCTCCTCCTTATTTTTAGGTAATCCAAACATGTCCGCATACTTATCGGTTGTTGTTAATTCTGCGGATCTTCCTTTTTTTATCGCTGTTATTAAACCGTTGTCTATTAAGTATTTTACATGCTCGTAAGCGCCACTTCCTCTCAATTTAATAACAGTTGACTTTAAAATTGGCTGTTTCAACGCAATTACAGTAAGTGTTCTTAAGTAGCGCTCAGCAATAGCACCACCTTTAGCAAATTTGGAGACTGTCTCGGTAAGTTCAGGTCTTAGCTGCATCTGATATTTTTCTCCAATTTGTGCGACAATCAATGCGCCTTCGCGGTCTAAATAGTCAAAAGCAACAATATTTACAAGTTCTTCGACTTCTTTTTTAGGAATTTCTAATTTAGTTGATAATTCTTCTACATCCAGAGGTCTACCGGACGCATAAAGAGCACCTTCGATTAAATTTCTCCGGAGAACTTTTAATTGTAATTCTAATTCTTCTTTCGTGAGTTCTTGAGGTATTTGGGATTCATCTATATCAGCTCCCATAAATTCGGCTTCTTGTTCGTTTAAATTTTCTTCTGAGGATTCGGAACTCGATGAATCTCCCTCCTCAATATTCAATTCTTCTTCAAAAGACTCTTGGATATTTTCTTCTTCAAATTCTTGTTTAAGATAATCTTCTATGGTTTCTTTGGTCTCAAATTCAATCTCAATATCTTCTGAATTCCTTTCTTCTTGAGGAATTTCTTCGGCATTAGTCTCATCTAAAGGTGCTTCTTCATTAATTTCTGATTCAAATTGATTTTCCTGGTCTTTTTCATTATTTTCGTTCAGTTTCAATCACCAAAAATTAGGATTGTAATTTAACTTTTTAAATTTATTGAGAAATCTTTAAAATCTTCGTCTTGAAATAATTCTAACTTATTACCTGTTGAGAGGAACATTAAAGCTAAAAACATGCGAACAAAAGCGAACTTCTTACCAATATCGCTTTCTTCTTCGATATTAATAATTTTTGCCATATCATAAAAAGAGGTTTCTTTATCGTCGAGTTTTATTTTAGTTTTTATTCTGTTAAACCATGCGTTGTGTAATTCTTCTACAGTTTGCTCCTTCCCGCTAATGTGTTTTAAAAGTTCTCTTGGCAATTGCGCTTTAGATTTTTTTTGAATTCGCTGTTCTTTTATTTCATCCCGCCTCATCCTTCTCCTTTTTAACTTTTCTTTCTTTTGCATAGTCTCAATAATTGCAGATCTCATAGCGTCAAATAATTCATCTTTAGTGGAAATTAACATTTTAGGTTGAATAGGTTGTGGTAAAGATTTGGGTATTGATCTACCGTGTTTTTCTCTGAATTGGGCCAATTCTTCCTTTTTCTGAATTTGTTCTTCATCTCGTATTATGCTAGAGATTTTGTAATGATGTAATACTGCTGAAGTTTTAAGCGCGATTCCTGAAATTTTATAATTAATAAAATCTTCATGAAGCATATTATTGAAGAATTTGTCAACTAACGACGCTAGATCGTAAAAGGCAACATTTGACTCCTTCGCAACTTCTGGATCCAGAAGACTTGAAAAAGGTGGTTTCTGCCAGAACTTTAATTCCAGCTTTTCTTTGTGCAATAAGGCGGGATCATCTTCATCGCCGGCGACTAACTCTTCTTCCAACTCTTCTACATCCACATCATCTTGAGTTCTATCTACAAATTCTGGATGCGAAGCTATTGTTTCTATAAGTTTAATAATTTCATTCTTTTTTGATTTAGACGGTATTTTTATGTTGTTTTTACTTGCAAAATCCCTTAGTTGCTTTACAGACCATTCGTTGAAGTTGTATTTTTTCTCTTCACTCTCATTTTCTGGAACGATTATACACCTTAAGTTTATGATTTTTAATTTTCTTCAATAGTAGGAGGCACATCCGGAAGTTCGAGTAACCTTTTTGCTTCTTCTTCTAAATCGACACTAAAAATGTCGGTAATTCCACTTTGTTGCATGGAGACACCGTATATACGATCAGCGTTAACTATATTCTCTTCACGATGACTTATCACCATAAATTGCGCTTGTCTGGCAAATTCTTTGATTACCATACTTACTCTATGAACATTGGGCCCATCTAAGGCTGCGTCTATTTCGTCCATAATATAAAATGGGGCAGGATAAAATTCTTGAACCGCAAATATAAACGACAAAGCAACTAGTGTTTTTTCTCCGCCACTCAATATTTCTAAACTAGAAATACGCTTCCCACGGGGTCTAGCTTCGATACTACATCCTCCTTCAAAAGGTTTATCTGGTCTATCGAGAATCATTTTTGCAGATCCACCCGGTGAAAGCTTCTGAAATATGCGAGCAAACTCACGATTAATTTCGTGGTAAGCCTTCATGAATGTTCGAGTTTTTTCCAATTCGATTTTTTCAATAGCGTCGAGAATTGCTTTTCTTTCACGTTGTATCGTTTGCCTTCTCATATCTATTTCGTCAAATCTTTCTTTTACAGTATCATATTGCTTAATAGCTTTTAAGTTAACTGGTTCTAAAGCTTTTTTCTTGTTAGTAGCTGTAGAAATATCTGATTGTAATCCGGATTCCGAGAGCTCGTCAGTCACTACTGGCAAAGCACCGTAATCCTTCGATCTCTGATAAAGAGTTTCTATCTGATCTGTAGTAATAATCTTTTTTGATTCAAAATTGTTTAGTTTAGCATTTTCCATAGAAAGATCAGAGCGTAGATCGTTTATTAGTTTCTGATAATTTTTTTGTTTCTGCCAGGATATATCTTTTCCTTGAACCTGTTTATTAATTTCTTCCTGTTTTACATTCTTTTTGTCTTCTTCTTGTTTTAATTCAGTTTCAATGTTTTCAATATCTTTCGCGATTAATTCTATTTGTTTTTCAGTTTCTTTGATGTCTTGGTTAAGAATTATTATTTTTTGATCTCGTTCTTTATTTTTATTTAATTCGTTTAATTTTGCTTGTATTTTTTGAAGATCTTTATTGAATTTATTTAATTCTTTTTGAACCTTCTTTTGGGCTTCCAACTCTTTGTTTTTATCTTCTCTTAAAGTATCTACGACTAATTGTATTTCGTTGACTTTCTTTTGCACCTCTTCTACTTGGGTATTAAAACTCTCAACGTCTATAGTACAAGTTTTAATATTTGCGTTAGCTTCCAAGTTTTCCTTAGCTAATTCTTCGATTGAATTGATAACCATCATAACATTTTCAAGTGCCCTTAGGTTATCCATTATGCGCTCTAATTTTTTATTTTGGTCACCAATATGAGTTCTTAATTTTTCTGTATTCTCCCAAAACTTATTTTTTTCTAAAATTTGAGAATCGATTTTTAATGTTAAAGTTTCTTGTTCTAAATTGAGATTTGTAATGTTTTCTTCAGTGTTAATTATTGTATTTTTCTTATTTTCTATATTTGAATTTAATTCTTGGATATTATTTTCAATATCAATGATTTTTTCATAAAAATTTTGTATTCCCTGCAATTCTTGAAGTTTTTTTTGCAGATCGTCTAATCCTTGCTGCTTTATTTCTATATTTTGTTTGATGTTAGAAACTTTATCCCAGTAGTCCTCTTTGAGTTGTTTTAAGTTGTTTATTTCTTCATTAAAATTTTGTTTTTGTTTTTCCCCTATTACAGTGTTCCTCTGCTTAACCTCAGCCTCAGATTTTTCGATTTTTTCAAGCAATTCGGTGATTCTCTTATTAACTTCTTCTAATCTCTTATTAGTAACTGATAAATCTTCAGAATCATGCTTTTCTTGAGTATTTAGTCGAGTTAAATCTTTCTCAATTTTGTTTAGATCCCCATTTTGAGATGTAATATTTTCAGTGATCTCTTCAAGCTGTTTATACTGCTCTTGGGATTTTGACATGGTGAGTTTTCGCAATGATAAGTATACATTCTCAAGTATTTCCATTAAATCTTGGACGAAGCTATCAAAAGTTGATGTAGATTGTTGAATCTCTACATCAGCAGTTTCCTTTACAGAATCAATTAGTTGATCTATAGTGGTATCAACATTTTCAGTAAAAAGAGTTAATGTTTGAAGTATAGACTTAAGAGTTTCAGACATTTCAGCATCCTCTGGTTTCTGTTCTGCTTCTGCTTCTGCTTCAGCTTCAGAGCTTACATCTTCAATCGTCTTCATAATATCAATAATATCAAGGACAAATTGTTTAAAGTTGACCGCTGATGTATCAATTGCCTCAGCATTAGACTGTTGAATGTTGCTCTTGATAGATTCGACGGAAATATTGATGTTCTGAGTGAGCATGTTCAGTATTTGGAGGATTCCGGTTATATCTTCGGTATTTCTTTCGTATTCTTTTTCTGTATTTTCTATTTTAGCTAATAAATTATTTTTCTCAATGGTTAGTTCTCCTATTCGTCTTTGAATATTATCTTTTTTTTTATTAAGCCCTTCTGATTCAGAGCTAATTTTAGTTAAATTTGCGTTTAGAGTTGATGATTTTAATTCTAAATCTTGTTTTTCTCTCTCAAGATTAGTAGATTCTTTTTTTAATAGATTTAACCTCGTATTAATATTATCAATTTTAGTTTTATTATCATTAATTTCTGATTCAATAGAATCTTGTTTCATTAACAATAACTCTAATTCTTGTTCATTTTTTCTATAAATAGAATCTTCATCTTTTAATTGTTGGCGATAACTGTTTAATTCATTAGTTATAGCTTCTTTTTCCTTTAATAGCTCTTTTAACGCCTCTTCTGTGTCTTTCCCTTTACTTAATTCTTTGATTTTTTCTTCAGTTTTAATTTTATCTAAGTTCAACTTTTCTATCCTATCGGTGTTCATCTTAATCTCTGTAGTTAGTGACGATAACATAGATTTGAAATCTGCTGACTTTGAATTAAGTTTGTTCTTATCTTCCTGTAGGGTTACAATAATTTTCTCTAGATCTTGTTGATTTTCGTTCTCTTTTGAGATTTTTATATTTAAGTCATAAATTTCTTTTCTTGTTGTTTCAGCTTCATTTTTTGTATTGGCTATTGCATCTTCAATGCTTTCTGATTCTCCTTTTAATTTGCTAAGATCCAGTTCTAATTTCTGTTTTTTTTCTTCGTTTTTTTTAATATTTTTTTTCAGAATTTTAATTTGAGCTTTATTCGATGAAATACTTTGCTTTATAACGGAGATTTCTCCATTAAATCCTGTTTTTCCATCGTTTTGTTCTTTAATTTTTGCATCAATGTCAGCTTGTTTTTGGTGTTTACTTTCTATTTCTGCTTTTGATGCTTCAATTTCATTTTCTGTATCTGCTACTAGCTTCATTTCTGATTCAATTAAAGAATCAAATGTCTGACCTTCATCAAGAACCATCTGTAATTTTTCCAAAGTATTAATTTCCTGAGAAATTTTTTCAATTGACTTATTTGCGAGGGTTAGAGATGTTTGATTTGAAGATTGTTGCGTTTTAAATTGAGTAATTTTTTCTGTGATTATTTCCCTTTCTTTTTCTTTTTCAGTTATAGTTTTTTGTATATTTTCCATAACTAAGGATTCTTGTTTTAAAATATCATCTTGCCTTGTTAATTTTTCTTTTAATTCTTCCAAGATTGTATTAGATTCTTCAATACTTTTTTCTAGATCATTTTCATCCTTCCTTAATTTCTCTATCTTTAATGCTAATAATTGAGCGTTGTATAAGCTGATTTGTTCATCTAACTCTTTCCATGCCAAAGCATCATTCTTTTCTTTTTCTACTTTTTTTAGTTGAGAGGAAACTTCTTTGAAAATTGCTTCAAATTGGCCTAGATCTCTTTCAGCCTTTTCTAGCTCCTTCATAGTTCCATCCTTCATCTCATCGTATTTTTGTAGGCCAATAAGATCTTCTATAAATAATCTACGTGCTACTGGGTTCATGTGAGTTAATTCTACTATTTTCCCTTGCAGAACGAATTGATTACTTCCATCAGGATCTACATTTGCAGCTGCAAGAGCATTAAGAATCTGAACTCTAGTGGACTTTTTACCGTTCATCTTATACCCTCCGCCCCCACCTCGTTGAATTGTTCGAGTAACTTCAAAAGTTTCTGTTCCACCTGGAAAAATTTCCTCTGAGTTATCGAAATAAAGTGTGACCGAAGCTCTATTTGAAGGGTTTTTACCTCGGGATCCCGCAAAAATCAAATCTTCAAGACTCTTAGCTCTCATAGTTTTTTTGCTTAGTCTACCTAGAGCAAATGTTAAAGCGTCAATAATATTAGATTTTCCTGCACCGTTAGGGCCTACAATACAAGTAAAACCGCTCGAAAGTCTAAGAGTAACAGTTCTGTCACCGAATGATTTAAATCCGGTCATAGAAATTTTTTTGATGTAAGTCAAATTTGAATCGCCATTTCATTCATTCTTTTATAAAATAAAGTATGATTTCATCTATTTATATGCTCGGGATATGAATGTTAGGATTCTTGTTTTTAATATATTATTGAATCTAGGCAATTTGAGGCAATATTAAAGTTCTTTAAATAAAAAAAATTAGTGTTTGGAGAAAATAGCATCCATGATAGGCTTTAGTTGCTTTGGGTTTATAACCATAAAGTAGTAATCGTAATTCAAGACATTGTCGTTAAAGTATCGAAAATTATTTACATCATTTTTTTTTGAAGCGTTTAATATCCCGATATTGCGTAAGTTAACGATCAAATGTTTAAATTCCTCTATATCCTTTTTATAATCTATTGATTCACATGTTACATAATATAATTCTCTTAATTCCTGGATGGTTATATACAGATTTGCTTTTTTTAGAAAATAATTAGATAAATTATCCAGAAAAATTAGGTTTAACAGATCTGATTCTGAGATATAGCTTACCATACTGAATTCATCTGTAATTTGAAGCGTGTCAAATTGGTTTTGAAGAATATCATAAATCTCGAATTCTTTTAAAGTCATTTTTTGATTTACAACAGGATAAAGCTCTCTTAAAATTTCAATACCTTTTCCTGGAACAGGTACGTGGTGCTCGAAAATTAAATCAGTAATTAAATCTATTAACTCTTTATCGAACTCATTAAAAAACGCCAAAGAAATTCTTTGCTTTATAATATCGTTAAGCTCGGAGAATGAAAAGTAGTCTAATTTCTTCTTAAAGTCAAATTCGCTCAAAATTTCCAGGATGGACGATCTTAAAACTTGATTACCCGTAGATATTACATTAATTTTGTTTTCCTTGCCGTATTTTAAAAATTTTTTAAGAGCCTCTGGTTGTATGTGTTCGATGTTATTAAACACTAGTGTGATATTATGATCTATTTTTCTACATGTAAGTTTAAACAAATTCCATAAATCCAAGATGGAAGAATTTAGGAAAGATTTATAATCAAAATTGAAGTTCTTTTTCCTTCCAACTTCAGTTATTAACGAAACTAAAATCTCTTCCACACTTTTTTCGGAACAATCAATCTGGATTTTTATAAGTTCGGCATGTAAAGTAAATATGTCGTTCAAGACCGAATTTACAATGACCTTTTTTCCAATTCCTTGTATTCCTTGATATAATATGTTAAGTTGAAATTCATCATGTAGGGAATCTTTAAGAATAGAATAAAGCGATTTTTCTTCTGTTTTTCGATGTAATATTTTAGGAGGGATATAGGATTGATCAAATAACGCTCTTGGACCAACAAATTCACTATTTATCCTTTGTGGAGAAATCATTTTCTTTTTTATTTTTTATTTTTTATTATTAGTTTAAAAATTCATATTTAAACCCCCCGGAGATAGGTCATTGGATCTAAAACTGCTCCAATTTAAATTTGAAAAGCACTCTGCAAGTTGATAAAAAATTAGAACCAAATTTAAGAAAAGTTTATGTTTTTCATATTTTATTAGTTTTTCTTATGATAATTGCATTTTTTTCTATAACTTCTTTAAATCTCAATTTTCTCAGCTTTTTTGGAAATGCTAAATCAATCTCATCATATATATATCCACTTGAATCAATGGGGCCTTCAATTACCCTTAGTTTTGAAGGTGATATAAAATCTTTTTCAAACGATATTATTTTACTATTTCCTGTAAATTTCCTTTTTAATATCGTTCCAAAAGTGTTACATGCTACAACGGGTATCCTATTTTCTAGAGCTCGAGTTTTTAAATATGTTTTCCAATTTGACATCCCGTCTACGCTGATTTGCGTAGGAGAAAACAATAAATCAGCCCCGTTTTCAGCAGCTAGCCTAGGGGTTTCAAAAAACGCCATGTCAAAACAAATTAAAATTGTAAAACTAATTTTTTTAAATGAAAAAACTATTAATTCTTTACCTGGTTCAAAGTTAAGCTTTTCATATGAATAAAGGTGTATTTTATCTTGTCTATAGATTTCATCTCCATTATTATCAAAGAAATAGCTAGTGATTCTCGGTTTAATCGTATCTTTTCTTTTTTCCCACAGAGCTCCTGATATTATACCTATTCCGTATTCTTTTGCTAAATTTTTTATAAATTTATAAGTGCTTCCCCTTTCCTTTTGAATGTTAAGTTCTTTTTTATTAATAGGTGATATCCATCTTTCTGGTAAACAAATAATGTCACAATTATTGTGGTGTTTAATAAGAGAATTCAATATTTTTTCAACTTCAGAATAACTTCTATCTATTTTGGGTAAAATCTCTGGTTGAATACAAGCAAGACGTATCATTAGACTTTTCCGATATAAAATTTTTTATTTATTTCGTTGATAATATTAAAAAGTTCGTCTAGCCTTGAAATTTCATAATCAGGTTTGTTCTCCTCAGAAATAGTTTCACCTGTAACATTGATATCATATTTTCCACCACGATGTATGTAAACGCTATGGATTTTATTAAAATTAGCAGGTATTATATCTTTGTAAAGGTTATCTCCAACATAAATAGTTTCGTGTCCTTTTACCTTAAATTTCTTTAAACAATAAGAAAATAGTTCAGGATTTGGTTTTCTAATTCCTATTTCGTCAGATATTACGACTAGATCAATTAAATCGTCTATTCCAAGTCGTAAAATCTTCTCATATTGTTTGATAGGAATTCCATCCGTTATAATAGCAGTTTTAATTGAAGATTTTTTAAGTTTTTCCAAGCAATTTAAAACATCATCGTAAAGTTGAATATGCTTAATTTTTTGACCATGGTAAGCCATTACCGCTGCTGTTATGTATCTAACTTGCTCATTAAAATTAATTGCGTAATTTTCATGCTGGTTTAATCTCCTAATAAAGTAATTGTAGTGCTTTGAAGAATTAGAACCATATTCAGCGACGATTTCTTGGATTAAGATCAAGGCTTTTTGCCTCTTAATTTTTAAGCCTAAGCTTATCATCGCATCTATACCCTTAATTCTTGCTCTTTGAGAAAGACCTGTTGAATCGAAAAGGCAGTCATCGAGGTCGAATCCTACAAGTTTTATAGGACACATAAGCTCTTAGGAAATTATTACATTTAATTGAAATAAATTTATTTATTTTTACGAATATATAACCTTTAATATTAATTTATTCTATGTAAAACTGAAATTAGTTTGAAGAGATTTTTAAAACTATATATAACGGAGATTCATTAATTGAAACCTATTGTCGCATTATCTTATTTTCATCGAAAGATTGGTCCACTAGTGTTTTATTCGTATCCTGAAAATATGCTAGGTGAACATCTTTCAACGAGAATAGCAAATATAATGGATCAAACAGTAAGCGAAGGATTTTTTACTCATTCTTTTGAACAGAATATTTCAAACAACTATTATTTTGAAATACATTCTGATTGGGCCCGTGGAAATAAGGAAATGTTAATGGTCTCTATAATTTTTGATCAACAAATAAATTTGGAAATAGAGCAAAATGTAAACATCTTATGCACTGAATTCCTTGAAAAATTGCACTCTAACGAGGAAATTTTCACTGCTTTTTATGTAAATGATATAAATAATTTTGAGGAACATGACAAAGACCTTATATATAAAAACAATTCTTTAATAAAATTATGGGTTAAGGAATTATATTGGGCAGCACTTGAAGATACAAGAGAAAAAAGCGAGGAAGAGAAGATTGCAACATTATTAAATAAAAGACATGTCTTTTTAATGTTAAAGAAACTTTCAAAAGGGCCAATTGCTTTAGATGGATTAAGAGAATGGTATAACACCGCGTTTCCAAAATTAGATTTTAAAGAGTTAATCGATACTTTAGTCTCCAAACAGTTTATTTTCATAAATCAAATTGGGATTGTAGAAAAGTACGTGTTATTATTGAAGGAAGTTAATGCTGAAAGAATACCCCCTGATAGTGTAATTGAATATATTGATGAAAATCCCGATTTAATTGAACTTGAGCTAATTGAATTATTACTTCCAAAAGTACAAGAGTATTTTAGTATTTATGAAAATAAAAATCAAAAAGAATTGGAGGAAGATACATTTGCTTTATTTCAGATTGTTTCTGATCCAAAAAAATACAATCTGCTTTCAGAATTAAGAAATGGGCTAATTTCAAAAGATAAATTACCAAAATTAGTCTCAAAAAGAGCACTTGACCACCTCAACTCTTCATTGTCCTTCCTAAAAAAATATGATGTAATTGAAGAATTAAAATATAAAGACGAACGATATATTTTTTTAAAAACTGATATTCAGATCAGTACGGCCTTTCCCGAGTATTTGAGAAAATCATTGCCTCAGGAATCTAAACCAGTAATTGCAAAAAAGTATAAACCAAAAGGAGAATAGGAGTCTATGAGTAAGGGGGAAGAATCTCTTCAAGATTTAAAATGCTTACTTGGGAACATGGGTGTTGAAATATTTTTTGCAATCGAAAAGGGAGCTAAAGATTATGAAAGTATGAAAATATTCTCAGGATTACCAATGGCTTGCATTAAAGGACGGGTACCAGTTCTCCTCGAATTAAAGCTTGTAAAAAAAGATATCGAGGGTTATATTTTAACGAAAAAGGGTTTGAGCTTTAAGAAAAAGATCGAAAACGACTAATCAATAAATTTAAATTTCAGTTTGGGGCGACACCGTCATCGCTTTGAGCAAAGCTCTTTCGATTGTCATAAGTTCATCATTAATTTAAATTCTCAATGTTTTATAATTCACCGTCAGTTAAATTTTTTTTCCTAAGGAATTTCCTTTCGTAATATCCTGGCGTTTTTAAACCACCATATTCAAGAATTAATTCTTTTAATCCCCCCTCTTCTTTTAACCGGTTTTTTATTCTGTGATAATCCATGGGACTTAATTTATTTTGTTCTAAAAGAAAGTCCAATATTTTTAAAGCTTCCTTGGTTTCTGTGCATCTTCTGAGGAAGTCAATAGCTCCAGGATTTTTTAAATCTTCGCAATAGGGTTCTTTTGGAAGCTCTTCAATCACTGCCTGTTCCGGTTCGATATCATCACACACTCCTTCGATCTTGAGAGTTTTTTTTTTAACAGATAATTCATGCATTAATTGAGGGAATTGAACCTCTAAATCGCTTTTATCGTATGAAAGGTTCAATCCCTCTTCATCGTTAATTTCAAGGTTTTTCTCCAATTTAATTTCTAGAATATTTTTCGCTTTGTTTTCTTCTTCTTTTTCTTTCATTTCCTTGTTTGCTATTTTATTTTTTCTGATATTTTTCTTATTTTCCATGTTCCAAGTGATAAAACATTCAAGGTTGTATTAGGTATAATTATAAATTTAAAACTATAAAATTATCGACAATCATATAAAAAGATGAAATAATAAAATTAATTAATTTTCCATTATTTCAACATTTATTATACTATTGGAGTTTGCCTAAATCTTGAAGTCTGGATATAGTTATGTAAAAGATACATTCGAAAAACACGAAACTGGATATCAAACAAATCACTGGAATAGAGGAATTGAATATAGAAAAGGTAAATCTATTGAACGAGTTGATAAACCGACTAAATTGCATAGAGCACGTACTTTAGGGTATAAAGCAAAACAAGGATATGTCGTTGTTCGAGCTAGAATCCGAAAAGGTGGGATGCATAAAGTTAGACCTAAAAGAGGGAGAAAACCTCGAGCAATGGGAGTCTCTAAGTACACAACCGGTAAAAATTTACAATGGGTAGCTGAAGAACGCGTACAGCGAAAATATCCAAATTTAGAGGTTCTGAATAGCTATAAAGTATATGCCGATGGAAGGAATTGGTACTATGAAGTTATTATGGTGGACAAAAATCATCCGGTTATTAAATCAGACCCAAAAATTAATTGGATTTGCGAACCTCAACACACAAGAAGAGTAACTCGTGGTTTATCTGCTTCTGGAAAGAAAGCACGTGGGTTAAATAAGAGGGGATGGGGCTCTGAAAAAACTCGACCAAGCCTAGGTGCAAATAAGGGGCGTGGCAAGTAACTTTTAATTTTAATACTTACTCCCCTTAAAAAAAATTCTAATTTTTTCTTTTCTTCAAAGCTTTAATAATTAAGAGAAACTTACGGAACTACTCCTCCAGTGTGTGGCATGGTTGTTTTCACCTAAACAATACTTTAAAATCTACTCACTTACAATAAAAATTCAAAAAAGATATAATAAAACAACACAATTTTTACTGAAATAATATTAAGTGAAAAGTAATTAATACCACACAATTATTCCTTGTCTTATCTACTTAGTAATAAAAGTAAAATTTTAATTAATTGCATATTATTTAATTATATTAAAACAAAATAATACATTTTTTAAAACTCAGGACTCGTAGCCTAGCATGGCTGTTTTTACTCCAGTATAAATGGTGTAAATAGGGCGTCGGACTTCTAATCCGAATGTCGCAGGTTCGAAATTATGAATTAAAAAATAATTCAAACGAATATCCTGCCGGGTCCGCTTAATTTCAAAATAAAAATGTTTTATCTGGCTTGGATTCATCGTAAGCAGGTGATTTAAGTTTAAAGGATAAATCTTTTCTACAAAAATTAATAAATCATTAATATGAGTTTTTTTTTATATTTGATGCTTATTAGTTAATAAATTAATATTTTTGAATAACCTTTATAAACCGAGAATTCCATGCTAAAGAAAAAATTATTTATTCATCAGAATATCCCATATGCCTTTAACTGGAATATCGTACACCATAAACAAAAAATTTCCCCTAAGAACCCTTATCGAGAAGAATTTAAAAACCTAGGTTCTTATTTTAAGAAGATTTACCAAGGAACCTTACCGAATGAGTTATTCAATATACGAAACCTTCCACGCGTCTCGCAATTTAAGATCAGAGGATTGAAACCCGCTTTTATAAATAGTTTTAGTAAAAGATTAATTCGAGAGGGAAAAATAACGCATTATGGTTCAGATTCAAAATTACCTAAGTATGCCAATAATGTTTATGAAAATTTTAGAATTAACGAAATTGGTAAAAAACCTGGACACGAACCAATTCTAAAGAATATTTTAATCAAAGATAGCAATTCTGTTGCGATTGAAATACCCATATGGAAAAAAATTGATAATAAAGTAGTAACCGGACATATAGATCTCATCCAAATAGAAAACAATCTAGTCAAGGTAATAGATTATAAACCAGAAGGAAAATTTATGATTTCTCTACCACAAGTTGCCACATACGGTCTTATAATTAAGTCTATGTTCAATTTACATAAAATTAAGTGCGTTTCCTTTAATAAGAAGGAGGCCTGGGAATACGATCCAGATATTTTATTGTCTGATGTTAAAAACTACTTAATCTCACAGAGAGTTAACAATAGAAATTGGGAAGACTTCTTGATATAGGTAAAATCTACTTCATTTTTGTTTTAGCTTTTTGGATTGATTTATTACGCCCCTCTTCTTTTGGAATGACATATCTTCGAAGTAAGAAGTAACTTATAATAATACCAATAACTTCAATGGTAATTCCAGCAAAAGCGATTATAGTTCCATTAAAACCAACAAATCTTAGGAATATTGCAAAACCTAAGCCAGAAATTGTAAGTCCTACTAGAAGCATTCCAAGTAAAATCTGTGAAAACGAAGATTTTATGTATCCTAATTCCTTTTTTAACCAAGACATAAGTATATCAAATGAATTTAAATAGAGTTTTAGTGTAAAATTGTAAGTAAATTAAATAATAGTAATTTTAAAATTTTTGTTATTTTTTCGGTTTCTTCTTAAATTTGTAATAGAGAGTTTTATCTAGGATATTCCCAATTTTTTTGGCAACATCGTTAGAAATTTTGTAGCGTTCTCCTTCTATCATCTCTTTAATTTCTTCAGGATTCGGAGGTCGATTTAGCCTCTCAGAAAGTGTATTATTAGTAATAGTAGCTATTTCATGTTCTATTCTTTCCATATTGGGTAATTTCATATCTGGAACGAGATATTTAATTTTTTCGACCGCAAACAAATAAAACTCACAGAATTTAGAAAAAAGATCACCCTTTAATCCACTGTGTAACTGAATTTGTTCGGTAAGTGTTTTTGTATCTTTTTCGCTCCAATAAAATTGATGTGGATTCATTCCACGGCGGCTAATTCCTATTAAATTTGATGTAATTTTACGTTCAATCCAATTAAATGTGCTTTCTTGACGTAATTTAATCAATTCTTTTTTCTTATCGTCCTTTATTTTCTTTTTTTCTACATTCGCACTTTCAATTTTAAGTTTTTCTAATTCTGCTAATTCTTCAAATCTTTTTATTAGATCGTAAGCTATACAATAGGATACAGGAGATACTAAATCCGCTCTTAGTTTTAAAGGTGATATGCCTTTATAAACGTAACTTTCTTGGCTCTCTAACTCTGTCATACTTTCTTTTAGAGATTTTATCTTCAAACGCGATAATATAAAACCATTTATAAGAAAAACCTGATTAACAGCATTAAAAATTACTGATAGTTCTTTTTGTCTTTTCATGGTTCTCTCGATACTTAATTCCTCCAGTTTAACTTGAACCCAATCTTCAAACCCTTCGTTTTCTGTAACCGTCATTAGAGCACGGGAGTAGATCGCCTTATCATTTGAAATAATACCATACATTTCTATTATCCTACTTAATTGTCTTAGAATTTTCGACAATAAATTGTAAAATAAATCTGTTACTATATTACTTAGTATCTCATCATAGTTAAGAAGAAGAATTATTTGAGAGTAGTTGCTTAAATTCAAACCTTGAAAGAAAATCTTGTCAACAGTTTGTTTTTTCCTTACAAACTCTCTCAGATCGTTTATAGAAAATCCAGTTTTTTTTTCTAAAATATCCCATAGCTCGTCATATTCTATTTCATTTCTATAGAGAATTTTAAATAAATCAAATTCAACATTATCAGCAACTTTGGTAATAAATTTCTCAAGATACGGAAATTTCATGCTACATAATGCTTTTTTTGCCACATTGATCAAATTTTTTTGATTGTCATTTAATAGGATTAGATCTTGTTTTTTTATATTATATCTTATCATGCTTTTCTGTACATTTTCAGCTAACTCATAATCAACATTAATTAAGTGTAAGGTATCCTTAATTCCTCTCTTATTAAGTAAAAAAATAGCATCCTCAAAACTTGATTCATTTAAACTTTGAAGAAAGTAGATAAAATCATTTGGATTTCTTTTTAACTGCTTAATTAGAGCAATTTTTAATTCTGAAAGTATATTATTTTCAAATTCATCATATTTTAGATCTTCTTTAAACGCATTTTCAATTGATTTGATAGTTTCTTTTTTTAAATTATTCCCTTCGATAAAAGTTTTTAATCCTGATATAGATATAGGAAATTTATTTAATTCATATTCCATTATGCGTTTCTTTATCATCCGGATAGGCATTGTTTGGATTTGTAATTCCTTATAGGATTTAAATTCAAATTGGTTTTGCATCCTCTCAATTACTCTATTTAGAGTAAAAACTTCAATGAATTTGTCTTCTTTCTCTTCCTTTTCTAATTGTTCTTCAATTGGAAGCGAGATGCCTTTAAACGCAGCGCTTTCTTCTAAAATTTCCTGTTTTACGATTTCATTTAAGCCAATTATGTCGCCAATAAAATCGTAAAAATAATAGGATGGCGATTTGGATATAATGTTCAATAGTTCTCGTTCAATTTGAATTTCAATATCCTCTATTCTTTTTCTTCTCTGAGATTGTTGTAGATTACCTAGCCTGTCTTCTATTAACAATGATATAAACATATTTTCTAAATTAATTATTTCATCAAATAGAGCTCTTTCTAATTCAAAAGAATTTTTTAAAAAAGTCTCAACTTCTTCCATTAGAATCTGTTTCTCTTCCATTTCAAGTTGTTTAGTCGAATCAACTGTCAACTTGTTATTATCTAAAGATTCATCTACTTTTATACCCATATAATGATACAAATGAACTGCTGCAGTAGCGATTAGAAGAGAGCGTAAAGTAGGTTCTTTACGAATCAATTCGAAAATTTTTTCTTTATCAGCTTCTCTTTTCAAATGGGAAATTATTAAATCTACAGTCTGAAAAAACCTAGAGGCACTTTCAGTCGCTGTAGATTTTCTTTTTACTCCGCTTATCATAAATTTTTTATCCACTCTCTATAAACTTCTTTAAAATTGTCTGCAATATCATATTTTGCTTTATTGTGCCAGTATTTAAACTCAAAAACATGAAATAAGTCAGCGTTGAATGAGTCAACTTCTTCCGCAGTTAGTTCTTGTTTCAAAATCAAAGAAACTGGGCGAGGTATTAATTTTGAGAAATATCTGAGCTCCTTTTCCTTTATATAATTATAAAATCTGTTCTGTTCATCAAAACTAAGATAATTTTTAGGAGTTTTTTTTTCTTGTTCAACTTTAAATAAGTTAATTTCTTTTTCAACTTTTTTTTGGATATACTTTGGAAATTCAGTTTTGATACCAATACAAAACTCATACTGTTTATAGAAATCTATTAAAATTTCTTTTTCTATATCATTTGAAATTCTTAAAATATATTTGTCTAAAAATTTGAGGAATGTTTCTGGTTCTTGTTCGTCTGATTCTCGTTCTTCTAAATATTTTATAAATTCAAATAAAGTTTCGTCTAAAGACCAATCTCGTATTTCTTCAATACTAAAAAATTTTTTAGCATAATCCTTTATCCATTCTAATATATATGTTTTCCAAGTAAAATTTATCGCTCCTATCCGCTTTTCTAAGAAGCGATGGAATCTATTTGCAAAAGTTACTGGATCACTAATTTCTCCATCTGGTTCTTCTTTAAGAAAGCGATTTATCGTAGTATATCTCAGAATATAACTTAATAAATATTTTAATTCATCTGAGAAACGCTCAAATTTCCTTATATGTGAGTATATTAATTTTGAATCTTTTTCCATTTGGACTTCGGCGAAGGCAATTAAGTCACTAATACTTAAATTAATGCTACTAAAGAACGATTTGATGTTGTTATTTACTAACTTTTTAAATTCTTTGTTCAATACATCTTCGTTAAAAATACCAACTTTTAACAATACAATTGGATTAATCTCTATCTGCGATATTAAGTGTTGTTCGAATTTACTCAAAATATTTTGCCCTAAATTTTTAGAAGGTTTTTGTTCATTTTCAAATTTTTCGTGCAAAATTCTAATAAAGTGATAGGTCAAAGTATTTAATCGATGGCGCGATAAGTATCGTGGAAACGAGTTTCTAATACAAATAATGCTATTCTTAACGACTTCTTCAAAATAATTTATTACAGAATGTAATTCACTTGCCCTCAGCTTTCCTTCACTAATAATTGATAGAGTCATTGAACTTATAGCTAACTTGCTGACATCACTATAAAAATCAAGATTTTCTTTAGAATTGTCAATTATAAATGAGTTATATTTTTCTAACAACTCCGAAACATCCCCTAATTCGCCGGTTGTTAGGAAGTTCTTTGAAATTTTTAAAAAATTATCAACTTTGATATTAAAATCAGTTAACATTTTTTCCATATAGGAAATAATTTCTACACCAGAGAAGAGTTCTTGATTTTTACCAAAACTTTCCTCGATTTTAGCAACAAAATATGATATAATCTTTTCTTGGATGTCATCTATTGTCCCAGTATTAGCTAATTTAAGTAAATTGGTTCCTAGGATTAGTGTTTTTTCAACAATAAAGTTTGCACTCGGCTCTGAAATAGCATATTTAAGGTGATCTATTGTTGACTTTCCAATATATGGTGATTTAAGGCGATTATATTTTTGATCAGAAAATTTAATCTCAATGGGGCTTTTATTCCAAAGATAATCTACATCCGTTCTTATTGATCCATAAGTAGACAACATTCCTTTTTCAGTTGGTAAAGAAACGCTTAAACCTATTAATTTTTTATTCCATTTATCCTCAATCAAATCTCCATAAAGTTTTTTGCTAAATCGAGTAGCAAATTTATTATAAACCTGAATTTTTTTTTGGTGTTCTAGTAATGGATGATTAGAAAACTCTTCTATTTCGTAAAATAATTTACTTATATGATTAATTGATTCTCTTGATTTGTGTGGATCTAAATATCCTGTTTCCGGTTTTAAAGCAAGTAATAAACTTTCACATTCCTTGTATTTACCGGGAATGAGTACCATCGATTTTGGGTAAATATTCATTTGAGCATCTTTTTGGTCGAAATTATACAATTCAAATTCTATTGAAAATACTTCAGAACCAGCAAAATCCCTCAATATAGCATTATACATTCGAAGATATGTTATTACCTCCTTAGAAAGCTCGTTAACCATCGCTTTAGTTAGTTTTCCTGGTCCTATTACATCTCCCGCTATTAAATCTGTAGGGCTAGAGTACCCAAAGATTAAAGAAAATTGAAAATTAATAGACTCACGTGTCGTTATCATAATTTCGTTTTTTTTCAAATCTATTTTTATAAAAGATAAAAATCATACATTTTAACCTTTAGCAATAGATTTTTTTTAGCGTTTTGTGTTTTATTGTTTATTATTATTTTTCTATTATACTAATTAATAATTGTGGAGAAGAAATAATAAAGAAATAAAAAGTATCAATATTATATTAATAATATTTAAGTGAAGTAAAACCTCAAATAGCAATCTACCGTGGATGGTGATATGGATTGGAGTTTGGTACAGATCTTGGAATTGGGCCCGATGAAATCGAAAAAATAAGTCCTCAAATTACTTTTATCACTTCAAACGCTGATATAGAAGCTATCGCTCTTGTGAGCTTGGAAGGTTATCAGATCGCTTTTTCAGCCCTTCCACAATATCAAGTTGACGGAGATCAGTTTTGTGGACTAGCAAGTGCATTATTAATGACTGGAAGTTCAACAATTAAAACACTATTTCAAGAAGATTTAAGTGAAATAATTGTGAGAGCTGAGAATGGTTATGTAATTGTTAGTAACGCAGGTCGTCTAGTAATCGTGTGTGCAGGAACTCTCATTGATACATTGATGAAAACTGTTAAAGTAATGAGGGTTGCTGCAAAGAATTTAGCTACGATTTTTGAACAGAAACAATAAAAATTGATTTTTTATTGAAGAATAAGTTTATAATGTTTCAATAATACTTCTATAAATACACATATTATGGTTAATATCGATGTTTGCTAAAATAAACCTCTCTAAATGTTGGCATGGACTATGGCGTTTTAAAACGCTTTTTCAACGGTAAAACCATAAATTTTGCTCTGACTACTTTTTAACATCATTTTTTAATAACAAGCATTGCACCTGCAATCAAGCATTATTATAATTGATTTCCAATTTTAAGATGAGACATCATTTAAATTTGATGATGAAAAAATAGTAAAAAGGAAATAAATATGACAGATTTTTATAATACAAGAATATTACTTGAACCGAATGAAATACCAAAAGAGTGGGTTAATATTGTACCAGATTTACCTGCTCCCATGACGCCCTTAATAAATCCCATGGATGGGAAACCTGCACCTCCTGAGCTTGCATTCGCGATATTTCCAAAAGAATGTGTACTTCAAGAAGTTTCTCAAGAACCTACAATTCAAATTCCTAAGGAATTAAGGGAGCTCTATGTTAGATCCTATAGGCCAACACCACTTCATAGAGCATATAGTTTAGAGAAAGAAATTGGAATTGAAGGTGAAGATATCAAAATTTTCTATAAAAATGAATCGGTTTCTCCCACGGGATCTCACAAACCAAATACAGCTCTAGCTCAAGCTTACTATTCTAAAAGAGACGGGGTCGATGAATTGATAACCGAAACAGGAGCGGGTCAATGGGGTTCTGCTTTATCTTACGGATGTAATTTGTTTGACATTAAGTGTACTGTTTACATGGTGAGAGCTAGCTTTATCCAAAAACCGGGAAGAAAAATACTGATGAGAGCTTATGATGCTCAAGTTCATGCAAGCCCTTCAAAATTGACAGATTCTGGAAAACTTTATTATGAAAAAGACCCAGATCATCCAGGAAGTTTAGGAATTGCTATATCTGAAGCGGTTGAACATAGTATGAGAAGTGAGAAGTCGAGATATTCTTTAGGTAGTGTTGTGAATTTCGTTCTTTTACATCAAACTATCATAGGGCAGGAGGTTAAAGCACAACTACAAAAAGTCAACGTGAAACCTGATGTTCTTATTGGATGTATGGGGGGAGGATCTAATTTAGGAGGTCTAATGATTCCTTTCGCGAAAGATAAATTAGATGGAAAATATCCTGATTTAGAGATCGTGGGAGTAGAACCCAGAGCTTGTCCTAGTGTCAACAAAGGAGAATATAGATGGGACTACGGGGATTCTGCAAAAAAAGCTCCAATTTTAAAAATGTATACATTAGGCCATAATTTTATTCCAAGCCCAATTCATTCAGGAGGATTACGATATCACGGAATGGCTCCAATAATTTCGATATTAGCTAAGAAAAAAATAATGTCCTCAGTCATGCATCACCAAACTGAAGTTATTGGATCAGGTTTACTTTTTGCAAAAACTGAAGGGATTCTGCCTGCGCCTGAAGCTGCTCACGCAATAAAAGAAGCGATTGATCAAGCGTTGAGAGCAAAAGAAAACTCCGAAAAGAAAACAATCGTTTTCTGCTTAAGTGGACACGGATTTTTTGATTTATTAGCATATAAGGAATATATGGTTGGTAATTTAGTAGATTACGAACTACCAAATGTTGAAATTCAAAAGGCTTTAAGTGCGCCAGATATGCCTAGTATTGACGAAACTCAGTTATAAATAAAACAAATAGCGTTTTTATTAATTTTTTTTTTTTATTTTTAATAAAGATTTTAAAATTTCTCAGATAATATCTATAAGAAAACATAAAGAGATTGTTATTTTTGGATACACTATCTATTATAATTACTTGTATTCTATATTTATATGGCTTGATTTCGCTTTATACTGCTTTTTTAGCAAAAAAAAGAAACGAAAAAGGAGCTTTCATTAATAACCTTGTAAATTCATTAATCCTCATTGTTAGCATTACAATTAACATTGTGATAAATTCTCTAAAAATCTCCAATATTGGGTTTATAGTATTTCCTTTTGACCTATTTATGATAATTTTTATCATTTTTTTCTTACCTCATTTTTTATTATCTGTGAATAGAGAAAAAAAAAAAGTTAGATTAGAAGAGAAGCATACAGAAGAAGAAAATTCTAATTTGACTGAGGAACTACCTTTTAAATACGAACTTTACAGAAAATTAACTCATTTAGTAGTCTTAGGAATCGCTTTTTTCTATTTTACGCTTGGATTTTTGGTTCAAAACATTTTTATTTATATTCTAGAGCTTTTCCCTGATATTGTTTCTGAGTTCTTCTTCTCAATCTATAATATTGAAGCTAACAAAATGATCTTTACGCAATATTTGGTAGTTTTTTTAGTTGGAGTATCTTTAATTGGACTACTTACAGCAGATTTTATTAGAATTTTAAAACCAAACCTTTACCCTTTAAAACCAGTTAACCGAATTCTTAGGAAAAAGGAGCGACATATGAGATTAGGTCCACATATTTCTATGGGAATTGGTTGTTTTTCAATTATAATTATGTATGGTCCTTTTCAGCCTACTGGACCAATTATTATATGTATTTCGATGACTATGTCTATTTTTGGAGATATGACTGCTAATTTGGTGGGAAGAAAATTCGGACGTAACAACATTCGAAAAACAAAAAAGACTTACGAGGGATTAATTGCTGGAATGATCATAGCATACATCTCAGGAATTATTACATTACTATTTATAAATCAAATATATCCAATTAACCTTTTAAGTTTGATAATTCTTCCCGCTATTGGTACTCTTTTGATAGGATTTATAGACTTCTTAGATTTAGATGTTGATGATAATTTGTCATATAATTTTATGCTTTCAACTATTCTTTTCGTTATTTCATTATTCATTTTAGGGTTATAAATTGAAAGATGTTATTAGCAAAATTTTTCAATCACAAAATTTTATTTAAAAGAACATGAGCGAAGAAAAATTAAAAATAGATAAAATAAAGAAAGGTACAGTTATCGACCATATTGATGGCGGTTACGCTTTAACCATTCTGAATTTAACTGGACTTGGAGAATCTCCTAATCTAATGACAATTGGTGTTAATGTTTATTCAAAGAAATACAGTAAAAAAGATATTATTAAGATTGAAGGCGTTTTTCTCAATCAAATTCAACTTCAACAAATTTCAATCCTTTCGCCAAATTCAAAGATATCCTTGATTGAAGATTATAAAGTAATCGAAAAAAAGAAGGTGAACCTCCCAGATATTATCAAAAGTCTGATTTTATGCCGAAGTAACACATGTATTTCAAATTCTGGTGAACCGATTGATACTGAATTTAACGTTCTAGAAGAAAAACCATTGAAAATTCAATGTGTGTATTGCAACAGGATATATAAATTGGATGAAATTGTTTTTAGTTCCAAAGAAAAAATCGAAAAAAGAGTAAAACAATCAATCGAACTGTAAGATGGTTTAGATAAAAGCTAAAAAAGTATGTGTGACTACTGTAATTATCATAAATAACAAGAAAAATATGCCTATACCTGGTTTAATTATATTTTTCCAATTCCATTCTTCTTTATCGTATTTATATTTTAATATAATAAAACTAACAAAAAATGGTGTTAGAAACCAAAAACACAACATCCAGATGAATAACCAGATACCAAAGATTCCTAATAGTAATCTGCCCAAAAGTCCGCTTAAAACTGCTGTAATCGCCCTAACCCAATAAAGTTTTGTCTCCTTTTCAAGCCGTATATCAATTTTTTTTGTCGATTTTTTATCTATATTAATTTCTTGTTCAGGATATGATTTTCTCTTCTCTTTTATGAGCTTTTGGCGTTCCTTTTTAATGTTGACTCTTTTTGGTTTCCGACTATCTACTTTAGGCATAATTAATATTATTAATATTATTGTTTTTATTAAAATTTTGAAATTTAACTCTAGTATAAATTATATTTATATCTGTTAAAAATGGAAAAATAGAAAAAAATGACTGCATGACTAATAAATAAGAAAGCAATAATTTTAAACGATAATATAATAATGAAGAAAAATATTAAATTTTCAAATTTTGATGTATTTGCAATCACGAAAGAATTAGGCACAATTCTTCCTAATGGAAAAATTGACAATGTTTATGAAATTGATGGGGAACTACTAATTTTAAAAATAAAAACACATCTTAATGAGAAAAGGAATTTAATTGTAAAAAACGATTCTCGTTTAAATATTACTAACTTTAAATACCCAATTCCAAAATATCCCTCTCAATATATAACATCTCTAAGAAAGTACCTAAAAAATAGGAGAATTTTATCAGTTAATCAACACAATTTTGATAGAATTATTATTTTTGAAATAAGTAATATGGAGGGAAATCCATGGAAATTTATTATTGAACTTTTTAACAAAGGTAATTATATTCTACTTGACGAAAACAACATCGTAAAAATCGCAAAGAGTTATAATAAATATAAAGATAGGGACATTTTAGCTAACAGACAATATAACTTTCCTAGTTCTCGCGGCAAAGATTTTCTTAACCTTTCTCAAATCGATTTTAATGAAATAGCAAGTAATTTAGAAGATGAAATCGTAAGAATCCTAGCAAGAAATATCAATATCTCAGGAACTATTTCAGAAGAAATATGCCTTAGGGCCGGAGTTGATAAAAAGCGATCAGGACGAGATCTTACTCCCTTAGAACTAGAGACTCTATTTAATTCCTTCAAAAAATTAAGGAACGAATTACTTTTTGGGGATATTAAGGCAAAGATCGTATTGAACGAACAGAATGAACAAATTTCAGTTATCCCTTTCGGTTTAGAGCTTTATAAGAATAATAAAGTTCAAGATTTCAATTCGTTTAATGAAGCCGTCGATGATTTCTTCTCTAAACTAGATTCTAATAAAATTCTTACGCCACAAGATCAAGCCGTTAACCAAAAAATAAAATCTCAAGAAAAAATATTAAAAAACCAACTCGAATATGTTGAAGAGTTAAAAATTAAAAAAAAATTATACTACGATCATGGCGGTTTTATGTATGATAATTTCAACGCTTTAAATAAGATATTTAATGGAATTAACGAAGCAAAAGAAAAAGGTTACGCTCTAGAGGAAATAAACACAAAACTAACTAGTGCTAAAAACGAAAACTTTGAGGATTTGAATATCTTTCTTAGAATATTACCTGCGACTAAACAAATAGTAATTTTAATTGATAAAAGCGAAGTTTATTTGGATTTAAACAAAACTGTCGGAGAAAACGCAAACATTATTTATTCAAAAGGAAAAAGAGCAGAGAAAAAATTAAAGGGAACTCTTCCAGCTATTCAAAAAACAGAAGAAAATATTCGAAAGTTAACAATTGAGAGAGAATCTATCGAATTAGATATTGATTTTCTAGTAAGGAAACCACAAAAGAAATGGTATGAAAAATTTAGATGGTTTACTTCTTCCGATGGATTTTTAGTTATCGGTGGGCGCGACGCTAGCTCAAACGAAACGATATTTAAAAAATATATAGAAGCCAACGATATAATTTTTCACACAAACTTTCCTGGGTCCCCTCTTACTATAATCAAGAATCCAGAAAATAAACAGATTCCGGAAGAGACAATTAAAGAAGCCGCAAACTTTGTAGCTAGCTATTCAGTAGCTTGGAAAGAGAATTGGGGTATTGTCGATGTATTTTATGTCTTTGCCGATCAAATTTCTAAAACGCCACCTACAGGTGAATATTTACCAAAAGGTAGTTTCATGATGTTAGGGAAAAAAAATATCATTAAGGGAGCAAAAACTGAAATTGCACTTAGACTAGATTTCCATGAAATAAAAAATGAAAACATTTCTGATTCAAAATTATTCTATCCCCAAGTACTGTACGAACCTATTAATGCCCTTACTAATAAAGAAAGCAATTTAGTATTTGTTAAACCTTCAAAATCGGGGAAAACAAAGGGACAGATTGCTAAAGAGATTAAAGCATATTTTCTTAACAATTCAGAAGCAGAGATGAAAAAATGGGTTAAAATTTTACCTATAGACGATATTATATTAGTCTTACCTACGGGTACATCTAAAACTATTATTCCCAGTTAATTTCCTCTTATTATTTTAAGATTATGATAATTATCGAATATTATACCATCTATCTGGTCATTAATTAAACGGTTTATCACTTGTAAAGGTTGTTTATAACCCATAAAGCCCCAAGCAAATGATTTAATACCATTAATATGACATACTTTTATAAATTGATTAGAAATTAAATCTGATCTAAGGTTTATCATATCTGGAATGTTCTTAAGTTTTTTTCGACGGTCTATAAATTCCTTTAAATTTAAACCTCTACCTTTAGTCATGTTAAAACATGTTTTTATCGGTTTAAATTTTTTCTTATATCTTTTTAATTTATTAAAGTCTCTTCCGCTTATTATACAATTCTTTAGAACTCCTTTTTTGGCAATTTAGCTTAATACCTCTCTCATAGTTCTCTCATTTTTCAAGTGGATAATCATTTGCGCTTTATTTTTTACGTAATCAATGAATTCTCCTAAAAGAGGGATTTTTCGGTTTCTATATTTGGTTTTAAGATTCTTAAGATCGTTGTAAGTTATTTTTTTTATTACTCCTTTACCATTAGTGGTCCTGGCTAACTTTTTATCGTGAAATACGATTTATTTTCTATCTTTTGTTCTTCTGACATCAAGTTCTATACAATTTGCCCCAGCTTTAATTGCAATATCGAACGCTTCCAAAGTGTTTTCATCGTAATCTACAATAGTCCCTCTATGACCGATAAAAAGCGAAATTTTTTTCATTAAAGGAAATAAAGTTTAAAAGTATTAATTTTGTTAGTTTTCCTGAACAAAAAACAAGTAAACTATTATTAGCAATAAACCTACGAGAGTGAAAGAAAAAACTATAGAATCTCTAAAAGATTGGATTAACGAAAAGATAAAAATAAGCATAATAAATTTAAAATCTAAAGGTTTACCCGTCAATTCCTTATAATTCCCGATACTTATTGTCATAAAAATGAAGAAAAATAGGATTACTAAAACCCTAATCGTGATATCTAGAATTTGGAATATAACATTTGCGCTTATAAACTGAGATAGATAACCCCCGTTTAATAAAATTGATGTTATTAGTAGTATTCCCCCAATAACGGCTGATAGTACAACTGAACGATAAACAGATTTTTCTTCTAACTTTGGTTTTATAG
>JAGXNS010000025.1 GCA_019894855.1 Promethearchaeota archaeon | reverse complement strand
ATCTTATTCTTACCCTATAAAATATTTGAATTCACGAGTATTTATATCTTTCTGTTGAAATATCGCTAAACCAAAGCCATAGAATAAAATTTTTATGGAAAGAATTATTTATTTGGTTATTAACACTTAATTGTGGTAATTATTACATTTTTATAACTGCCTACATAGTGTAGTACGGTTAGCATTAGGGACTGTCACTCCTTCGACCCGGGTTCAACTCCCGGTGTGGGCGCCATTTTAAATCCTCTTAAAATTAATTACTTTATTCCAGCACTTTTTATATTTTTGAAAAACTGACAAAATTATTCAAATCTAAGCCAGAATCTCCAAAGTTTTATAAATACTTTACGATGATTGCAGAGAAAACGATTAAAGGTTTTTAAATCTAAATATCTTATCTATATTCATAATTTAATTAAATACTAAATCAAACAAAGAAGTTAAAAATTTAAAAGAGGTTATCAATAATGGTTGATCAAGCATTATTAAAAGAAATTAAAGCTAGTATAGATGCTGGCGCTGCCGCGTCTGACGTGAAAGATACTCTAAAAGTTTACGAGCTCTTTAAGCAAGTAGCTGAAGAGAACGAAGATTTAAAAGAGGAATTAGAGGATATGGATATCACTATCCAGATGAATATAACTGACGCTGATGCTAAGTTCTGGTTAAAAGCTCATGACGGCACTTTGGAATTTGGTGAGGGCGAAGTTGAAAATCCATCATTTACATTCTCCGCCGCGAAAGAAATCGGTGCAGGAATGTTATTTGGCGAGGTTGACGCAACTAGCGCTTATATGGCCGGTGATATTACCGTAGAGGGTAATTTGCAAGACGCTATGGCATTTCAGGAGATTATTGAACTTGCCTTAGAAGCTCTTGAAGATATGTTTGAAGAGTTATAAAAATCCACCAATTTCTTTAATCCTATATCAAAATCTACTTTTTCTTTTATATTCAATTATTTTTTTTTCTTTTATGTGTTAAATCCAAAATTGCATACTAACTGAAATGCGACAAATTTGGTAAAATAATTCTATGGTAAAATGCCATAAATTCGGATTTCGCACTATAAATAATAAGAGAAATAAAACCTTTTTATATAGTAAAAAGTTATACATTATAGTATTTGTTTAATCGATCAAAATCGTAAATAAAATACTAAATCAAAAAAGTAAAAAAGCAAAAATTGGTTGAAAAATCATGGTTGATGAAGCATTAGTTAAAGAAATGAAAGGAAAATTTGACGCCGGAGCGGCTGCCTCGGACGTAATGGATTCTTTAAAAGTTTTTGAGTTATTCAAACAGATTGCCGTAGAGAACGAAGATTTAAAGGAAGAGCTAGAAGACATGGATATAACTATCCAGATGAATATAACGGACGAAGACAAGAAATTCTGGTTGAAGGCAAAAGAAGGTACGCTTGAATTCGGCGAAGGTGATGTGGAAAACCCATCGTTTACATTTTCCGCTACAAAAGAAGTAGGTTCCGGTATGTTATTTGGCGAAGTTGATGCAACTTCCGCCTACATGGCCGGTGATATTACCGTAGAAGGTAATTTACAAGATGCTATGGCCTTTCAAGAGATTATTGAATTAGCCTTAGAAGCTTACGAAGATTTGGCTGAAGATTTATAAATAGGCTATAATTTAATCAATATAAAACGTTACGCGAAATCTCTATCTATTTTTTTTTATTTTTTAATTATTTTATAATTCAATTTTTATTCTTTCTAGCCACAACTCTAAAGACTTTATCATTTTTCTTTACCGGTTTATCCACTAAAATACCCAATGCTAATCGATCATTTTTGGATTTAACCTGCAGTGTTTCAGTTAAGTGTTTTTTTTGCTTTATTTGTAATGAGGTAATTTTTTGTCTAAGATAAGTATCCGTATGTGTGCCAATTATAAATATTTCGTCATTTAATTTTAAACTTCCTCTGGTTAACAAGATTTTAGCAGCTTTTTTATCGGGAAAGTAAGAGAGTACTTTTCCAATTTCCACTTTGTTAAAATCAGAAATGTTACCGTCATGTTCTCTTTGAATTTCGCTACCCTTAGGTAGCCCAAAGTAAAAACCCGTTGAAAATCCTCGGTTATAAACTTTACTTAAGCGTTTTACCCATTCATTGGCTTTATCTTGTGTAAAGGACTTCTGGTAGTAAGCATCAATCGCTTCTTTATAGCACGAAGTCGTTTCTTCTACGTATATTGGGTCCCGCATTCGTCCTTCGATTTTAAAAGCGTCAATACCTGCTTCAATTAATTGGGGGATATATTCGATCATGCATAAGTCTTTGGCATTAATGAAAAAAACTCCATCGTAGAGGAACTCGTTTGACTGATCGTCGTATACTCGCCACCTTCTTCTACATGGCTGAACGCATCTGCCTCTATTAGCAGAATATTCCTGAGAGCCACAAACTTCAGCCGAAAAGTAACATCGCCCTGAAGTAGACGTACATTGTGCGCCATGAACAAATGTTTCAATTTCAGCCTTGTGAATTTTACTTCTAATATCTTTGATTTGATCCAGGGATAACTCTCTAGCAAGAATTAACCGTTCTGCTCCTAAATTTTCGTAAAATTCAGCTGTTCGAGAGTTTGAAATATTTGCTTGAGTTGAGATATGGAAAGATAAACCTTTTTTTTTAATCAACTCAATTACTCCGATATCGTGAACGATAATAGCGTCTATGTTTGCTTTAACAGCAGTATCTAAAACCTTGTTAAGGAGTTTAAATTCGTTTTCATACATTATTACATTCGTGGTCATATAAGCTTTAATATTGTTCTGATGACACTTTTTCACTATGTTTTCTAAATCTTCAAGTCTGAAATTGTCGCTAAACATTCTCATGTTAAAGGCTTCAACACCGAAATAAACTGCGTCAGCTTTACCTAGAACTGCGTTTAAAGATTTGGCATTTTTTAGTGGTACCATTAGTTCCACTTTTTTTTGTTTTGTTTCTGGCATTTTCTTGTTATTAATCGTTAAAAATAAATTATCAAAATTAGAATTAAATTAATTTACACTCCATAAAAATTAATGATAAAAAGAATAAAAAAAATTGCTTGTTTTTATTAAGGAACGGTAAACCATAGATAGAAGAGGAAAGCGCCTATTATAAAGAATAATACTGCTGAAACGTAAGTCATGTGCTTAGAATAATTACGAAAGCTTTTTCCGGATTCGGTCCAAATTTTATCTACTTGAAAGTATGGACTTGGACCTCGTCTGTACCACCCTTGGATTCTTACTTTTTGTCCTACTAATTGATCTGCTCTCCTGAGTGCCCACCAGAAATCCATAAGTCTGAACCCAAACCGGTAATCGATGTACATTAAGCCAGTATTGTCCTGAAAGTACAAGTCTTCCGATAACCAATATCCTGCTATACCTTTTCCTACGATTACGCCCTCAATGATGGAGGGTCTGGGGCGCACTGGAGACACATTTATGATTGTAATTAATTCTACAACATTGTTAGGCTCAAATCCGCTTCGATACATAAAGGATGTTCTCCCAATAACGCCAAATCCCATAACGAAAAATCCAATGGCCCATAAAAGGATTATGGTGTTAATTGTAGTTAAGGTTCCAAGGGGTAAAAAACCTAGAAATCCGAAAATCCATACAGCTGAAAGTGCGATTAATAGTACGAATACTATCGTAGGTAATTTGCTTACGAAAAGATCGGTTATAAATTCGCCAGCCATAGATTTACCGACTTGAAATTCTTTAATTTTTCTAGCTTCGGAAAAATCGTATTCAATAGGAACGCCATATGTTGCACATTGTTCGTTTAATCTTTGAATTCTTTTTGCAGGTAATGGATGAGTGCTGAAAACTTGAAAGTATTTTGCCCAAGGATTAAAGAGGTCCCACCCTGCTGCAGCTTCAACCGCGTACTTTGAAACCTTCCCGCTCTTATCCATAGTTTGAACCGCTACATCTTTAGCTTTCTTTGGATCAAAAATTCCTAAACCTCGTAGTGCTCTCACGCTAGATTTTTGTTTCTGTTTAATCTCTTTTTTAGTTCCATTTGCTAACAGACCGTAAGCAATTTTCACGAGCGCTGTTGACAAATAATTTGGATTTTCAGTTAATTCAGCAGCATGTTGATCTGCGAAATATTCACGGATTCGGCTTACGAATAAAGATATTAAAAATCCAATCCAATAAGAAATGTAAGAAACCACAGCTACAACAATTAAAGCTAAACCGATATAACTTCCTGCGTCGTCATCTTTAGAGCTTCTGAAACTTGAAAACCGTGCTGTATAGTAAGACCATCTGGCTATCGTTAACAATACTAAAGGAATTGCAAATACTACCGTCATTAAAATAAAATCGTTATGTACGATGTGCCCTAGCTCGTGGGCTACCACTGCCTTTTGCTCGTTCTCGTCTAAGTAATGTAAGATGCCATCTGTAATTACTAATCTTGCGCTATTCTTAGTCCAGCCAAATGTGAATGCCTGAGGGTTAAGATCGTGAATTATTCCCAATCTTGGGGGTTTAATTTCCCTGATTGCCACGACTTTTTCTACTGCTTCAGCTAAATGAGGGTATCTGTTGGCATACTCCTCGTATGTGATCCAATCGATTCTGTAAATCCACCCAACTATTAATGGAGAAATGCCGTATTGCAATAATACGATCCCAACTGTAAATGCAATCATTAACAAAAGACCGAAAAGGTTACTAGGTAAAAACCAGACGCCGATAACGAAAACAACAGCATACATAAGTGCAAAAAGAAACATTACAGCGAGCGTAGATGCTAATTTTAATCCCATTTTTTATTCAACTCAAAGTTTAATTAAAAATTTAATTTTTTGATATATTTTCTATTTCTTAAAATGAAATAATTATGATACCCAAGCCGTTCTTGATAAATAATATTATCTATTTGAATTTGTAAGTGTGCAATTTTAGACAGATATCGAAAAGAATAAAATGGATTACTTTATTATTATTTCAACAAAATTTTCAATTTTAGTTTAGGTGGTTCTACTATAGATACTCAGCTGAAAAGTTTATACGACGCAACAGATAATCTCATAAAACAACAGTTTTATAAGAGCGGAAGCGACATAATCATAGGTAGAACGCCCGAAATTTCAATTAAAATAAAAAATTCGGGTCAAATTATCAAAAAATATAAGAACTTATTTACTAACAACCTTCACTATTTCTTAGAAAAACGATATTTGAAATTTTTTAATCCTTTTATGAGAATAAAAGGAATGGATAAGAACCACATACGAGAAATCGATCAAGACATTAAAATTAAGCTGGCAGCAATGCATGGTACCGAATTTGATGTTGTACTTATGTATACAATCGTCGTCAGTTCATTAACAACAAGTATACGAGATATTCAATTTAACGATTCAATACGGGAAATTACTACAAGAGCTAAAAAACGATCTGTTAAATTGAGCAAAAAGCAAATTCAGGATGAATTAGAAAAACTTTTCATGCGTAATAATGAAAACATGTCGATTTTGTACAACTTATCTTATATAGATGCTTTAGCAGAGTCTTTTAACTATCTGAAAACGGCTCGAATCTGTAAAATTCAGAAAAGTAAGTATATTAACCGAATTATAGATCTAATGGTGAATTCAAACAAATAAATCTTTGAATAGGATGGGTGTTAATATATTCTAATTACAGAATTCCATCAATTTTATAAAAAGAAAGGATTAAATCAAGAAGTCATAAAAAAGTTTCAATCGTTTATTTTTTCATATTTCAAGCAATACGGACGAGATTTTCCTTTTAGACAAAACATTACACCTTATAATGTGCTTGTTTCCGAAATGATGCTACAACAAACCCAAACTAATAGGGTTAGCGAAAAATTCCAAGAATTCATTAAGAAATTCCCTGATTTTAAGTCTTTGAATAATGCTCCTCTTAACGAAATTCTCAAACTTTGGCAAGGCTTAGGCTATAATCGTAGAGCTGTGGCTCTAAAAAAAATAGCTGAAAAGGTAGTGAACGAATTTGATGGAATATTACCTGCTGATGTTGAGATTTTAAAGACATTTCCTCAGATAGGACACAATACAGCTTCATCAATAGTAGCATTCGCTTTCAATATGCCCACCTTTTTTATTGAGGTAAATGTCAGACGTGTTTATATCTATTTCTTTTTTCCGGGTAAAACATTAGTTAATGACAAAGTTATCATGCCACTTGTAAGAAAAACACTAGAACTTACTAATGTGCGTAATTGGTATTATGCTCTTATGGATTACGGAGTTATGTTAAAAAAAACACATCCCGAATTGAACAAAAGAAGCGCCCATTATCGAAAACAGTCAAAGTTTAAAGGATCGAACAGGGAATCAAGGGGTAAGATTTTAAAGCTCTTAATCGAAAGAAAACTTTTGACCGAAGCTGAGATTCTCAAGTATTTAAGAATTGAACCTAAAAGAGTAGGATTAATATTAAATCAATTAACACAAGAGGGTTTCATTAATCGTAATGAGGATGGATATTTCATAGCTTAATTCATTTTCTTTAAGTATTTAGAAATATCCTTTGCGATTTTTTCTTGTTTTTTCCATTCACCATAAGCTAGACCTTGCGAACTTAATTTTGAAATTGCTTTTATTATTTTCTCGTCAACATCTTTCACATCTTCGTAGGCAAACCTTGTAAGTGGTAAAGGCATGAATGTGTGGGAATGAATTTTTGCTCCCATATCAGATATCTTATACATAAAATCTATTGTAAGTTCGATATCTTCTTCCGTTTCACCTGGTAAGTTGAAAATAAAATCTACTTTTGGGATAAGTCCTGCTTCTAATGTTAAATTAACCGCGTTGTAAACATCTTTAATGGAATGGCCTCTATTGCATGAATCTAACACCTTTTGACTTCCAGATTGGGCACCTAATACGATATTATCGTTAGCAGCATATTTTAATATTAAACCTAAAGTTTCTTTCGTTACATGCTCTGGTCGAACTTCTGACGGAAAGGAACCAAGGTAAATTTTTCCTTTCGGTTTAATTATTTTCGTTACTTCGATTAGTAATTTTTCTAAAAGAGGGATATTAAGTGATTTTCCGTTGGATGAGCCATATGAAAAAGCATTTGGAGTTATAAACCTAATATCTGTTTTATCGTACGATTTCATGACATTAACCGCATTACAAATTGATTTGATACTTCTATGTCTAGGAAGCGTTCCTAAAATGTAAGGAGTTTGACAGAAATAACAAGCAAATGGACAACCTCTCGTAATTTCGATCGCTCCAAATTTTACATTTTTGACCGGAAGAGGAGGATACTTGTCCAGATCGATCCATTTTCTCCTTTTTGTTGTAATTAAAATTTTATCTTTATTAAAAGAAGCGATTCCTCTAATTGCGTCAAGTTTTTTATCATTTTTAACATTAGAAAGAATCTCAATTAATGTTTCTTCCCCTTCTCCCACTACAACTATATCGAATCCCATTTTAAGAGTTCCTTCTGGATCACCCGTTGGATGTGGACCTCCTGCAATAAATAAAACCCTCCCTTTATATTTAACTTGTAATGATTTGAGTAATTCATTAATTTCCCATAATTGGGGTGTGAAAAAGGAGATTCCTAGTACTACTTTTTGATGATTGTCGCAAATACTTTCTAATTTGTTAACTAGATTTTCGGAGCCTCTAATGAAATAATATTTGATATCATCTAATTCTTCTTCTGTTTCTAATGCTCCTATCAATGCATTGAAACTGTAAATATTATTTTTTTGATAATAGACCACAAATGCTATTTTTTCAATTTTTTCTCGCAAAGCTAACACATAATAATGTTATACTTGATTTAATATTTAGAATATTGAATTTATCATAAATTATAATAATATTACATAACAAAAGTAATAAAATAAAGTGTGAGAACATTATGCTTTTTGTAGATTTATTTGCAACAGATCCTTCTATGGTTGGTCTTGCTTGGTTTGATTTTTATTCGATTGGGCATCTTTGCTTTGGAATAGGCGTGTTCCTTTTTTTTAGCTTGTTTTATACTATCCCTAAACACAAAGGAAAAACACCCATATTTTCACTACTCTTTGTTTTCATCTTGACTTTGGGGATTTTAATCCTATGGGAAGTTTTAGAACATTTCTTATTTATCGATCTCGGTTGGAAGTTTGAAGGTCGCGCCGATAGTTGGCAAAATATGACAACTGATCTAATAATAGGGATTTTCGGTGGTATTGTATCATGGATCTTTTGCCATGAAGTCTTTGTAAAGGACAAAAATATTTGGTCTTACTATATTTTCGGTATTTTAGGATTTACCGTTTGGATCGTTGTGTTTATGATACTACGCGCTCTTACAATAACATAATATACCTAAACCTATTTTTTTATATTTTATTTCTTTTTTTATTATAATAATGGTATTCGAAAAAGATAATACATTAGCACATAATATTCATATCGAATATTCTAAAGGTACTGTTCCTCTCATTATTTCAGTCCCTCATGGGGGTTCTCTCATGGTAGAAGGGATTCCCGACAGAGTCGAAGGAATTTACGGAATAGATAGAAATACAGTGGATATAGCTTGTTCTTTAAGAAAAAAAATTAGTAACCTTTACGGTATAAATCAAGAAAAAATGAAGGTTCCATCATACATTATTTCCAAAGTACATAGAATCAAAATTGATTTTAATAGGAAAACATCAAAAGCGTTTAATAAAGAGTCAAATTTGGCTAAAATGATATATCATTCCTTCCATAAAACACTATTAGATTTAATCTCCTATAATTTAGGCAAGTTTAACAGATCAGTATTAGTAGATATTCATGGTTTTGAAAAAAAAAGAAGACCTATTGGATTCAGAGATGTAGAACTAGTTTTAGGGACAAACAATTTAAAATCAATGTTTTCTACTGTTTTACCAAAAAAAGACTGGGGTAAAAATCTTCGCGGTAATATTATAAGGAAGTTTAATGAATTAGACATCGCAATCGCACCGGGTCATCCCAGAAGGCGAGAATATGTTTTAACAGGAGGATATATAGTCAATAATTACGGAGCAAGAAAAATTAAAAATAGTCAAACAATTCAGATAGAGTTTTCAGACAAAATACGCTTAAAGGACAATATTTTGAAAGAAAAGGTACTAGATGTATTAGCTCAACTACTCTATAATGAATGTACCACAGCAAAATAAGAGATTTTAATAAGAAAAAATCCCAAACTATTCCTTGAAATATTTAATTTTTCCAAACCAACAACACCATTTTGAAGAATTATAAATAATAAAACTCTTTCTAGGTAATATAAAAATTAACCCCATCATTTTCGTTTATTTTCATGAGTGATAATAAGATTGACATTAGCGATTTAGAATCGTTTATTAGCGGTTTACAAACGTCTCTAGATATGCTTGATGGAGCTGATCCATCTCAATCAAAAGGTTTTCAGGCTTCGTTAGCTAAAACGATCTCTGCTTTAAGGATAAAAAGAACTGAAAAATTTGAACCATTACCTAAAATTTTGGGTAATGTAACTAAAGCTGATATAAAGAATTACTTATTGAAGGAATTAGAACAATTAATGGATTATTTAGATAATCAAAAATATCCTAAGGGTAAATTTGATTTAGTGAAAAAAATCGTTCACTTAAGAGCTGAAATAAATCGGATATAATAAAAATAAAATTTTAAATCTCATTTTATCTACTAATGGTGATAATAAATTTTAATTGACGTTCACTGCCATATCAATCTCTATCTAACGGTTGATCAAGTTATTAAAAATGCCCAAGAAGTTGGGATTGAGAAAATAATTGCTGTAGCAATGAGTTCGATAAGCCAAGAGAGAGTTTTAGAGATTGCTAATAAACATTCTGAGATTTATGCTTCATTAGGAATCCATCCTGAAGAAGTGAAAATGAACGAGAAAATAGAACAACAAATAGATTCAATAATTGACTTAATTAAACAAAATAAACAAAAAATATGCGCTATTGGTGAGATTGGTCTAGATCACCACTTCGTTAAAGATAAGGCGTTATATCCTCTTCAAAAGACTATTTTTAATAAAATGTTATTGCTTGCTCAAGATTTGGAACTCCCAGTTAATCTCCACACAAAAGGTGCTGAAAAAATAGTTTTTGATACCTTACCCTCTTATAAAATCCCCAATGTCAACATTCACTGGTATTCAGGACCAGAGAATTTTTTAAAACTTGGTATGGATAGAGGATATTACTTCTCAATTACACCAGCAATTAGTTATTCACCAGTTGTAAAGAAAGTCGTTTTAAATGTTGATAAAGAACACCTTCTTTTGGAAAGCGATGGTCCAGTGAAATATTCCGGAAAAATAGGTGTTCCGGCAATGGTTAAAAATGTGTTAAATTCTATTTCAAAGTTAAAAGAAATTAATTCAGATGAATTAGAAAAACAAATTGAAGAAAATACAAGAAAGATTTTTCCTAAGATATTCTAAATTTAATCCTTTTGCATTCGTTCTAATTGATTTAGACAACGATTAATTAGATTATTATAACAAAGAATCATTATTCACATCTATATTATAAAAAAAAGAAGTGAAAAGGATGAGTAAAAAAGGAGCAAGAATAAAAATCGACGAATATAAAGGACCTTTGGGTTCAATTAAAGGCTTTGAATTAACTACTGGGAAGATTAGCTGGGGAGACGAAACAGAATGGGAACCAATGGGACCAACCCCAAAACCTCATATTCCCACATTGCGAGACTGGTTCTTTAAACTCATGGATAGATATCCTCCATACTACATGCCTATTTGCGACATGTGTTGTCTTTGTACATATGGGAAGTGTAATCTTTCGAAGGGTAGAACAGGTGCTTGCGGAATTAACATGGAAACGCAGCAAGCAAGGATAGTAGAAATTGCTTGTTGTATAGGTGCTTCATGTCATTCTGCACACGGAGATCATTTACTTCACTGGCTCAAAGAGAAATATGGTAATATTCCAATAAACTTTGGTAATAATATTGCTGTAGAAATGCCACATACTCGACTTGTTGTAGGTATGAAGCCTGAAACTCTTGAGGATTTAGAAACGGCAATGGAATGGGTTCAATATACAATCACTCATTTACTAGCCTCAGGGCACACAGGACAAGAGTCATCTTATTTAGATTACGAAGCAAAAAGTTTCCTTGCAGGATTAGCAGATTCAGTAGGAATGGAGATATCAGACGCCGTTCAAATTGCTGCATATGGATTCCCTGCGGGAGAAGCAGACGTACCTATAGTTGAACTAGGTATGGGGACCATGGACACCGAAAATAAAGCAACGATATTAATGATAGGGCATAATGTTGCGCCTGGAATAGAATTAGTAGATTACATCAGAGAGAAAGGAATTGAAGAAAAACTTGATATTGGAGCGATTTGTTGTACTGCTCACGATTTAACTAGGTATTATGCTGGAGCAAAAGTCATTGGATCAATGTCTAGACAAATGCACTTTATCCGCTCTGGTTTGGCGGATTTAATCATGGTCGATGAACAATGCGTTAATCTTCGAAGTTTTGAGCAAGCCCAACTAGTAGGAGCTCCATTTATTGCTACTAACGAAAAAAATATGGGGGGCTTACCAAATAGAACAAACGATCCTGCAGAAGAAATAATAGACGATCTAGTTAGTGGTAAATTTCCTGGAGTCCTTATCTTAGACCCGATTAAAGCCGGTATAGTTGCTGCTGAAACTGCAATTAAAGTCCACCCTATTAGAAAATCTCGAAGCGCCGTTCCCGACGAAGATGGTTGCATCCAAATGGCCTACAATTGTAATGGATGCGGTAATTGTCAACGTAATTGCCCTAACGATTTACCCATTGTTGAAGGAGTCCGATTAGCGAAAGATGGTGATTTTTCATTATTAGAGAGTGTTTTTGACGATTGTTTAGATTGTGGGCGCTGTGAAGCCGATTGTATGAAAGATGTATCTCCACTAACGCTTATAATGCATGCGGGAAGAGATAAAATTAGAAATGAGAGGTTTAATGTTCGAGTAGGACGAGGACCTATACAAGATACAGAGATTCGAAATGTTGGAGCCCCGATCGTACTAGGAGAAATACCTGGGATAATTGCAATTATTGGATGTGCAAGTTATGGAAAGGATATCCAAGAACTATATAAACTCGCCGAAGAATTCTGCATAAGAAATTACATTGTAGTAGTTTCCGGTTGTGGGGCTATGGATATCGGTTTAGTAAAGGATGAAGACGGCAAGACTCTCTATGATAGATTTCCTGGGGACTTTGATAGAGGATGTCTGGTTAATGTTGGTTCTTGCGTTTCAAATCCGCACATTACTGGAGCGGCAATCAAAGTAGCAAATATTTTTGCAAGACGTCCGTTACGAGGTAACTTCGAAGAAATTGCCGATTACATCTTACATAGAGTTGGAGCTGTTGGCGTTGCGTGGGGCGCTATGTCTCAAAAAGCTGCCAGTATAGCCAGTATGGCGAATGGATTAGGTGTGCCTGCCGTAGTGGGTCCACATGCTGCAGAATATCGACGTGCATATGTTGGTCGATCTGACAACGAAGATTCGTGGAAAGTATATAACGCAAGAGACGGAACTGCTGACCATATAGTTGGACCAGGACCAGAACACTTATTAGTTACTGCTGAATCTATTGAACAAGCTATTTGTTTAGTTGCAAAACTGTGTTTAAGACCTGCTGATAATTCAAAAGGAAGAATGATTAAATTATCTCATTGGATGGACTTAGAGCGGAAATACAAGGGAGTAGACTTTCCAAACGATTTAGAGAAATTTATTCGAGTAGAAGCGGATATTCCTATTAACATGAAAGACGAAATTGTAACATTTTTGAAAGAAAAAGGTTGGAAACCAAAAGAAATAATTGATCCAACTTTGCTCAAAAGACTATGTCATGCATAAAGAATTTTCTTTATTTTTTTATTTTTATTTAAATCCCTTACAATTTTATTTTTGTTCCAATAACTCAATTACATCCTCAGGAAATTGTTCTCCTCTATTTTTCATTCTGGTAAACATGTCCTTAACATCAGATATCGTATTACCATAAATATGCAAAGAATTACTAAAATCTAAGTAGTGTCCCATTTCTAATCCAAGTTGATCAGCGACATATTTCTGGATTCGAATCATTCCATTTACATTTGCTTCCCACGCTCTAAACAAATCTCTACTCCTCCAGGTTGTTTGCATGATTAATTTTTCATCTTTTACTCGCATATAAATCCTCTGAAGACAAGGAGGATCAATGTGAAATGGATCGACAAGTGGTCGCCAAGTTATTGCTTGAGCTCTACGTGAATACGGTTTTTCTTTTAACTTTTTAATTATATATTCAATTTGATCTATTTTTGGGAAATTAATTATTTCGATGGGTATTTTTTGAATTCCTACTTGATCTGATATATTTTTATTTAAATTGAAATCAACTAAATGCTTTAATTTCCAGATAATAGAATCATCAGATATTTGAACTTTGTTTGCTTTCAATAGTTTTTTGTGCTTCCTTACGAAATTATTATCAACAAATTCTAAATCGTAATTTATATGGATAGAATCCTCCAAAGAATAAGGTGTATATTTAAATATTCTATCGTGGTATGAATATGGAAAACTCGTTTCCGAGTCCCATAAATAGTGATCGTTTGCCCCCTCCATGATTTCTTCAATATAGCCGCTTTGAATAGATCCTATTAAGTAAGTGTCTGCCATACAACCGTAAACTTCGAATGAATTTCCATATTTTGATTTGATTTTAATTACTTTATCTTTCCGAGAAATAGGATTGCTCATAGGGTTTTCTATTTCGATTAGTACAGTAGCATCTTTGGAGGGGGGGTCTTCGCTTTTATCGTATTCAGTTCTAATGTCATCTCCATTGTATAAAACTTGAGCTACGGCTGAAAGCCATGCGTCCCGAACTGTTCTTTCAGAAATAAAAATTACTTGAGCCATATTCTAAAACCTTATTTTTATTCTATTAGAATCTAATTGTTAAAACCTTAACAAAGCTAATTTTATTCCATTACGCAAACCCATTATACACCCCCCGATTAAATTGAAATGTGTTAATTGAGTGCATCCAATTAGATATTAAGTATTTTATATATAATTACCAACAATATTTAATATTGGTAATTATTTAATCTTCTTAGTAGTTCTTGAAAGTATAGTAGTTGTTTAAATGTGATATCCTTAAAGTTTAGATTTGAACCACCTTTTAACGAAATTACGAAGGGTACAAATCAAATCATTAAATTCGATCAAGAATTAACAGTTAAGGAGTTGTTAGCTTTTTTTAAAGAACATTTTGGCGAAAAATTCTACGAATTACTCTGGGATAAAAAAAAAAAGGATGAATTTAGTTCTTTCCTTTCTATTATCATTAATGGTCGAAGTTTTAGAGACAAGCATTTTCTAGAAAAGATGTTAAAAGATGGAGACGACATAGCTTTTTTATATCTTTATTTTGGCGGATAATCTTAAAGAATAAATCATAATAATAAGATTAACCACATGCCAAAACCCGTTAAGATCGGATTTAAAATGTTATCCGAAACATGGTTTGCAAAGAAATCGACTAATAAGAATAAGACTGTTGATACTATAGCCATAAGTAAGATTTTTGCAAAACTCACCGGCATCCAAACGTGATACAAATTCATTATTATTAAAACAATTAAAAATGTAGTTGCACCACCAGTTATAAATCCCTCAATGGTTTTATTAGAATTTTTTTTTAGGTTATGAGATCCGTATTTTTTACCTATTAGGCAGGCAGCAGCATCCGCCCCCGTAGTTATTAATGCTACTGAAGCCAGGATTGGAAATGGAGCAAAAATAAAAGGTATTAATGACAAAACCAGGGGAGTAGATGCTACAAAAGTATTGAGCTCCTCAGGTCTTATCGATAAAAACCAGCGCTTCGCCCAATTTGGAAGCATATAGAATTTATTTAGACGGGTAAGATCAGCAATCTGAAACATTATAACAAACCCAAATCCTATAGTAATTATTAACCAATGAGAAAAGCTGTAATTATCTAAATTAAATTGACTTAAAATGCCTAAATTTTCAAGAATGGTTCCTAGCGACCAAAAAAAAAGAATAACAAATGTAGTAAATAAATGTAGAAATTTCCTCCCGAATTCGCTCTTAAAATCGTCAATCCATCTATCAGTCACTTTAACACGATAATTATTATAATCCCTTTCTGCCATAATTTCAGGGTTTTTTTTAGAGACAATTGCATTATAAAGTAAAGTGGTAATCCATACGCTCATCTCAATTAAAAAAATTAAAGAGGTCAAGAACCATAAGAAACTCAATGACTCCAATGGCAAATACGGCGAGTGATACTGAAGCATAAAAGGAAATAAAAATCCTGCTGCTAAAAATAATATAGCTATCAATATTTCGTTTAAGAATAAGTGGTGTTTGATTTTCTCGTTCCTATTTTTTATTACATAAATGAATGTTAAAACGGAATAACCAATGAAAATCAAAGAAGTTGGTAAGTAATTCATGTTTAATCATATAAAGTGAGTAATTTTAAAAAACCTATTATCTCTAATCAAATCCATGTTAAAATTATTGTATAATAATCGAAATTAAAAAACCCCCGTATAAATAAAAAGATAAGGCTACTACCAAACGGGATTAATAAATTATCAGATATATTGAGAGGTTCATTTGTAAGAACATCAAAAATAAAGAAGGCGAAAGTAAAAATAATAGCCCAATAAATACCAACAAACAACGTACATAGAATAAAACAGACAATTACTCCCGCTATTGCTCCTTGCCAAGATTTATCGTTATTCCATTTAATTTTATTTTTCCCATATCTTATCCCCACTTGACTTGTTGCTAAATCAGCGAGGGAACTCATCCCTAAAATCGTTAAAAATACCATAGGTGGCGTAATTAAGGCAGCAACCATTTGACCGATAGCAAACAATAGATATGTGCCGTAACTTCTTTTTTCTTCATCACATAGTAGAACATTGCAGAGAAAATTAAAGGGGAATCCAAGGCTCTTGGTTTTTCTGGTAAATTCATTTGCTAATATAATAAGACAAAACCCATAGAAAAAAAAAAATAGGAGGTAATAAAACCAACCTAACGAAAATAAAACCGCACTAATACTATTTGGTTCTGTCATTATTGTTAAAAACAACAGGAACATGTTATTCTCATCTGGAATCATCCCGATAATTGAACCTGTTAGATCCTTCACAATAATTACCGCTAAATACCAAACGAAAAATAAACCAATAAAAATAAGAACGTGAGGAATTTTTCGATAAGTATCCGCTCTTAATTTACTTCTTTTGTTTTTTTTTTCCTCTAATGAGCTCCAAAACTTCGATAAATCCTTATTTTTAAAAATTTTTTTGTATGAAAATAGCAAAACCGATGAGATCAAGATTATCGCTCCAACTACAAGTAAAGGAAGTCCAAAAGAAAGAGAAAAAATTGGAATTGTAGAAAAAAATAGCGTTGCATCTTGAAACATTAACAATACAACAATTATAATAATTAGAAAAGTTAAAAATAAAGCGCCAAACCCTAAAAAATTGTTAAGCACTTCTTTTTTATATGAAAAATGCATATAACTAAATAATATAATGAAATATGAAAATACCATTAATAGAAACCAAAATAAAAACTCTGTCATGTGTATTTCAAATTTATTAAATTAATTCCTTATATTAATGATAGTGGTTTTATTCTTTAAATAAACTATTTTACAATTACAATCATGAAGAAAATCATATTGGCATCAAAATCTATTGATCGATCAAAGATATTTAATAGGCTGAATATTTCTTTTGAAATTCTCAGCACAAACATTAACGAGAGCGATTACAAAGATCGATATTCTGACCCGTTCGACTTGGTCAAAGAATTAGCTAAGGCTAAAGTATTAAAAGCAAAAGAACTACTAAAAAACGAAGAGATAGGAACAGTTATCATTGCTGCTGATACAATCGTGGAATTTAAAGGTAAAATCATTGGAAAAGCGCAAAATGAAGAAAAAGCATTTCAAATACTAAAATCTCTAGCCAATCGCTCTCATAACCTCATAACGGGGATAGCTTTGACAGGTGTAGGTGATTCTAAAATTATAGTTGATTACGATATTACCACAGTTACTTTTACGGATTTATCCGATGAAGACATCCGGAACTACGTTAAAATTGAAGAATGGAAAGGTAGAGCCGGTGCCTATTCTATTAGAGACAGAGCTAGTTTATTTATTAAAGAAATTCGAGGTTCTCCTTCAAATGTAATAGGTTTGCCTATGCACAAGATTTTCAAAATTCTAAAAACGGAATTTAATTTGAATTTATTTCAGAATTAAATTTGGATTTTATAACAAAGAAGCTCGAGTTTCTATGTTTCTAACTCTTCCTTCCAAATTTTTAAATTTTCGTAAAAACTTAACATTTTTTCAAGCCTGCTAACCATTTTTTCATAGTAGCCGTGATCAGCGTATTGTTTTTTAGCCAGATTTCGAGCTAAAATTATATTATCCTTATATCTTAGTATTTTATCCTCAATCACATAGTTTTTTGAAATCCTTTGTAATTAATAATAAAGAAATACCTCGATAATACCTCTGGAATTCTGAACTTAATATGATATAGAATTAATATTAGAACTATTTATGAAAAATTCCTTTAAAAATAACGTAACTAATATTACTGAAATGAAAATTTTAAATGCTTTTATTGGTTAGTTTCTTAATACAATTATTAATATTAATTAACTAAAAGAATTGATGTAAAATGACTAAACATTACAAGAATGAACAAATAATGAAAATCTTGACGGTCCTAGGAGCATTAGTGGGATTAGTTTATATTGTTAATGGTTTTGCTGGCTTAGCTGGAGCAAGTTTTTTACCTCCTGCAATCAGCATTCAACTTCTAGATGCAATAATCAGTTTAATTATTGGACTCGTAGTTGTTATTTTAACATTTTTAGTAGCTTTAAAACCAAATCGGCCACTTCCGTTTCATTGGCTTGTATTATTAATCCTTGCGATATTGCTGGTGATTTTTAGTGCCGGAATTTATGCCATGATACTTGTTCTCATCGCTGCGATAGTTGGTTTAATTGAAGAATTTTAAGTCTAAACTAAACATAAACATCTTATTTTTTTCTTTTTTATTACACCAGAACTATAAAGTTGCATTTTTAAGGAAATATGAAACGATTTCTTCTGCCAAATTGATTTTTGTTACTTTTTGAAGGGCTGTAAATCCGGGGATGGAATTTACTTCTAAAACTAATAAACCATTTTTACTTTCTACAATATCTACACCCGCAATTTCGGTTTTTGTTATTTTAGCCACTTTAATTGCTAAATTTTTTATCTCTTCTGTGAGTTCTATCGGTTCCATTGTTGCTCCGGAATGTATATTTGTTTTCCAATTATTACTTACTCGGTACATGCCCGCTATCGCTTTATTGCCTAAAACTAATACTCTAATATCTCGATTGTTATGCTTGATAAATTCTTGTATATAAAAAACATCGTTCAATTGCCCTAGTGAATATATTACATTTTCTGCAAAACCCCTATCATTTATTCTTGTAATTCCTATACCTTTAGAGCCATATAACGGTTTAAGTATAACATCTCCACCAAGTTCCTCAAAGGAATCTAAGGCATCGTTAGAATTTTCACATATTATTGTTTTCGGAGTAGGAATGTTATGCCGATCGAGGTAAATTGATGTTAAAAACTTATCGCTAGCTATTTCTAGTGATTCACGAGAGTTTATTAACTTAAGACCATATTCCTCCATCGCGTTCAGTAGATCAAGCCGAAAAAAGATCTTTTGAGTAGCAGCGGCTCCAAAACCTCTTACAAGAGCACCATATGGATCGAGCTTTTCAAATTGTTCTTGAAATTGCTTATGGTCTATTTTAACTTTTACCTTTGATGGAATAAAATATTTTACTTCATATCCTCGTTTTTTAAACTCCTCAGATAACACCTGAACTTCGGGATCGTTAGGATTAGGAGTTATTATCATAGAACGCATTTTTTTCACTCGTATTAGAAATTACTTAATTCAACTGACACTTATTAAATAAATTTAAGTTCTTAAAAATATATATGTAGAATTAGATGGATTCTAATAATAAGGAAAATGAAACGGAGAAATTAACACACATCCTTTCAGTAGTTCAAAATCTTTACTACAAAAAAAAAGAGCAACTGGAAGATTTAAAACTAGAAATTTCTGATTTGCAATCTGTCTTAAGCCAAATAAACTCTCTACTATCAAATCAATCGTTTTCCAGTGCAGATGAGCTATATTCAAAGTTACAAACTTTAGAAAAAAAATCAGTAGACGACTATTTCAAAGAAGAAATTTCAGAAGAAGCATTTAAAGGAACAAATATAAAAAGAAAAATCTTCTCAAATCAAAACCAGAAGGAGGAAGATTTATTGTGCGTACTTAACCTCTACGATTTTAAAAGGGTAGAAATTAAATTCATTGATCCTGAAAAAAGTGCTATTCAGGAAACTTCAGAAAGGTTTATTAATGTTTTTCTTAAAGGCGCCTTAATCAAAATAAAAGAAAATAATCCTAATTTGAGTATTAGTTATCGCTTTAAGAATACTGATAAAATCGAATATATTACTATTTCTAATTTAAGCTCTATCGATGATTACGATTTAATAACCACAAAAATACGAGAATTATTAGCTCGTGAAATGTAATCTACCCATAAACTGCGGATTAGATAAAGTTTGAATACGATGTATTATATAAAGATAATATATTGATTCATTAAAATACAAAGAATTAATTATACAAATTTTCATATTATTTTTAATTACTAATTTGGAGCGTAAAAACAATGGCTAAGAAAAAGAAAATTTTAATGATGCCTATAATTCATTCGAAATTTAACGATAAAGACTTGGAAGATTCGCTCATCAATAAATCGCGAAATCTTTTAACAAAAAAGAAAGCAGTCGCCCCATCCTTCATCTTTCTCTCTGGAAGTTTTTTCGATGTAAAAGGGTTTGTTTACACCGGACTTCGAGCGTGGAAAGGGGCCGCAAAACCTTCAAATAGAGACGAGGGTAGAAGACCCTTGCTAGAAGCTACATTTGCATCGTTATCCGTCTATCTCAGCTCTTTACTTGCTCTTCAATCAGATTTTTACTTTGCCTATGATGAAATAAAAGAGATATTATTAGAAAAAAGAAGAGAAGATCTATGGGCGATCGTTTCAGAAAAACTTCCATTTATTTCATTACCACCAAAAGAAATGTATGGAAACCAAGTGTCTCCAATATCTCCATATTTTGTGATCGAACAAGACGAGGATCTTACGCTCGGGGAAATCTATCCTTCGGCATATTTAACAAAAGTTATATCTTCAATAAAAACGAGATTTTTTGTGTTCTTTCAATATTTAGGCTATTCCGCTTTCGGATTTTTCGATTCTTTACCTGAACGTACAAAGTTTGGATTTGAAGAAAAAGCGAGAGAATTTGAAGGAGAACCAACCTCAGAAAACCTTCAAAAATATGCAAATAATGCTAAAAACTTAAAGGAAGTACTGATCGTACTCATTGAAGCTCATAACAACGCTTATCTCGGACAATACTTAATTGAAGATTATGAACTATTATTAAATAAATTACTTGAATCGGAGGAGCTCTAACATGGTGAATATTGGATTGCTTGGCGATATAAGTGCTGGTAAAACTAGTATTCTTCGCTTATTTGTAAAATACTTAAAAGTTGGCGATATAGAACAAGTAAAAGGTGGGCAGAAATGCACTGTTGTTAAAACAGACTTTTCAGGTGAAGCAACTGTTCCCGGTGGAGATAAAGAAGATAGGCTTAACCAAAAAGAAACTAAAACAATTCATCCGAATCGTGTGGTATTTAGAGAAGACAAATCCGGTAGAGCCCATACAATCTTCGCACCAGGAGGAGACCGTAAAAGAGCGGTAGTGAAAATGGGGATCATTACTATCAGCCGTATAGCAACCCAAATTGTAGCTGTTATCTCTTTAGATCGCGAATTAGAACGACAATTCGAATTCTTCAACGATGTTCGCTTTTTCCCTGATAAAATTTATGTATGTATAAATAAAATTGATTTAGTAGAAGGAGATAAAGAAAAAAAGATAGAAGAAGTAAAAAATAAAATAGATACCTTTTTTAATCAGAGGAAAATCTCTGTTATCGAATACTTTATAACCTGCGGTGAAACCATTAAAGATTTTCCTGAAGTTGAGGAATACAATAATCGCGTTGCCGAAATGATATTAGGAATAACCATATCTCGTTAATTTATCTTAAAAAATTTTATATCTCTTATTATTTTAATTTCAAAGCTAACCTTACAAAAAGTTTTTGCAAATCAAGTTTGTAACCAATAAGAGGAGTTAATCTAATATTAGTAGTTTTTTTGTCTAACTCTAAAAATCCTTCTTTTTCTAAAATTTTTATATCATCTTTGACATCCTTTTTATTTCTTAATGCTCTAACTTCCTGCATTGAAGTATGACCTGAATTTTTAAGGCAGGAAGTTAAAACACATAATAGAGTTGCTGATAAACTCGGCCTACCTTCAAATGGATTAGCAGAAATTAATTCTGTTAGTTCACTATCATAATTTATAAACCAATGTGAATTTAACGAGTTGAAGTTTATTTGAAGTCCCAATGGCTCGAGATATTTGGATAAACCCGTTAATAAGTCTTGGAAGTAAACTGATTTATTCTTATTCTTAATATTTAATGACTTCAAAATCTCTTTTTTGGTTGCTCCTATTTGATGGATGCTTTTCTTTCTGCTTAACATATACATTAAAATCGAAATTTCGTTCATTTATTAGATAACCTCACATATATAGCGTATTTGTATCTTTCTGGTATTTAACTTTCCCTAACTGAAGTAAATGTAGCAAGTATACGAATTGCTCATAAATCTCTATTTGATCCAACTCATTATCGAACACATCTTCAAAAAAGCAAGGGAGTTTTTTTTTAATTTTATTGTAAAATGCACTAATTTTTTCAGTATATTTATACCTTGGAACCTCTAATAAAAATTGATCTTTAGTTTCCTCTCTAGTTAAGTGTTCAATAGGAAAATTGGTTATCCTTTCTTTGATATAACGATCAGAGGCGTATTCTAAAAAATTCAACGAAAATGGTTCGTGAAGAAATGTTTCTCTCCAACAGCCTCGAAAAAGGTCTGATATTTGGTCCTCGTTGGGGTGAGTTTTTAAAAAATCTTCGAACTTTTTTTCTATATCTAACGAACTTAACAAATTTTTTAACTCTTCGAATTTATCGTTGAGCAATTCAACTGCATTTCTATAGCTTTGCGAATAATTTTCGATGTTATATATGCTAATTGAGTTTTTAATTTCGCTAAAAATAGGATTAAGTTGTAATTCTAGTAAGTTAATCTTACCTGAGAGGACTTCATTTTTTATAAGTGCTATCCTTTTATTAATTTTCTCTGATAAATCTAATTCCTCCACTTTCACCCTTCCTTAACGATTTTAGGATTAAAAATAGTCGACACTTCCTTTTTTCCTACTCTAGCAACTCCGATTAACTTGTCGGCAAGAAGATATAGTGCATTTGATGATTTTGGTAAGAATAATAGCATTTGAATAGAATTATTCTCAAGAGTTGATTTTATCATCATGTAGGAAGCTTCTGAATTCCTATCGTCCAAAAACATACCGGCTTCGTCAAGCATTACAATAGGAGAGCTTTTAATCTCTAAAAGCGATAAAATTAAACCAATCGATATCATGGATACTTGACCACCACTTAAAGCTTTGCACGATTTTAGCAGATCCTTAGAAATAGCAGCTTTAATGTCAATTCCTAAATCTTCAAAATCCCCTATTAATTCAAGCGTACAATAGGCTTTAATATCTGTAGACTTAAATTTATCATTGATTCTTGAATTTAGTTTTTTTAATACTATACGAAATTTGTCGAAATAAGTGTCCTCCAATTTATTCTCAGTTTTAATAGCCGATTTTATATCTATTTCTATTACTCTCTGGTTTTTTGTTATCTCTTTTAAACCTTTTATAATTTGTTCTTTTTCAACCAAGATACTATCGTCAATATCAAAATATTTCAAGAGGTCTTTGTCGATGTTCAATATATCTTGATTTATGTCTTGAATAGGTCGGAGTGTTATTACTTCTTCTTCAATTAACAGACCAATTTCAGATATAACGCGCTTTAAGTCATCTTTTTTGATCATTAATTCGCGTGAAATTGAAGCCTGCTTAAAAATCTCTTGTTCTAATCTTAAATTTAGTTGAATGTAAGATTTATCAATTTCCTTTTTTTCAATTAGGGTTATTTTTTTTTTTTCTTTTAACTCTGAGATGATGTTGTTAACATTTAATAATTCTTCTTCAAGGTTTTCCAAGGCTCTATAAATTCTAAAAGCTTTTTTATCTGACTTTTCAAACACATCTTTTTTTGAGTTATAGTTATCTTCGTATGACTTTAAATCGCTGTTATAAAAATTAATTTCTTCATTGATCTCTTTTAGAGATTCTAGATTTTCATTAAGTTTTTCTTCCCATTTTTTTAATTCGTTGTTGTAATTATTTAGTTCGTTGGGAATTTCCTTCATTCTTTTGTTCCAACCGAAGAATTCGGGGTCTTTCTGGGATTCTAAATCGTTGAGTTTTCTGGACAATTCGCTTAGGTTGTCATCAATTTCTTTATTGCGTTGCTCTATAGCATAAATCAAATTATATTGCGCATTCTTCTTAGTAGTTAACCTTTCTTTTTGTTTAAAATTGAATAGAAGATCGGTAAATGATTCTTTTTTTCTGAGAATTTCGTTTTGGTTCTTATCGAGTTTAGTTAGTTCTCCTTTTAATTCTAAAATTTTGTTGTTTACCGATTTAATTTCTTTCTCCAAGAAATTTGATTGCTCTTTTTGCGTTCCTGCGCTCAACAATCCTTTTAACCTTTTTACATGGGGACTTTCGTAGACGTATTTATAAGATATAATTTGTTTGCCCTGTAATGTCACACATTTTCCTTTAAAGCCGCTGGTTCTATAAATTTCTTTAGCGGATCGGTAGTCGTCAATTACAATGCAATTTTTGATTATTGAATAAATGACTTTTTGAACATCGAAGTCTTCGTTGACAATTTCAATCAACTCGACTAAATATCCAATTACACCATTCGCAGCTATTTTTGGAAATGCTGTAATGTTGCTTTTTTTTGGAATGTAAATGTTACAATAGGCGTTATATTTCTTTTTTAGCCTCTCCATTAAGTTTAAAGTATCCCAATCACTCGTGATAAAGCTATTTAGTAATCTTTCTCCAAAAACTGATTCAATTGCGTAGCTTAACTTGTCGTCGTATTTTAAGTATTCAATTATAGGACCCTTAACCCGATCGGATAATTCTCGTTTGTTAATTTCTTCTTTAAGAATGTTTATATTAGGTGAGAGCACAATTTTTCGTTCTCTTAACGCAGTTTGTATTCGCTTAAATTCTCTTATTTTTTTTGATTTATCATATTCTATTCTTTCAATTTCAGTTTCAAATTTTAATAGTTCCGCTGTCACTTTTTTAAGATTTATGTCTAACTGTTTTAGTAGATTCTCTGAAGGATTTTCTAAAAACCATTTATTTTTAGACAACTTATGGTCAATATCTTTCAAACTCTGAAAAATATCGTTAATATCTTTTTTAATATCTTCAACGTTATTTTCGTTTTCTTGAATGGTTCTTAGAATAGCTTCCCTCTGCTGTGTTAATTTGTTGTACTTCTCTAAAAAGACTTCATTCTCTTTAATTTTCCTTGTTAAATCACTCTGTTCCTTGATAATACCATCGATTTCGTTTTTAAGAAAACCTATTTTTGCTTTTATTACATCGATTTTCTCATCAACATTTTTTTTCTGATTTCGAATATTCTTTAATGTTTTCTTCTTTTCTGCTATTTCTTCTACTAATTTATCCAACTCACTCTTAGCATTAATTTTCTCTTTTTGCCAAGCACTAATTTCATTTATAAATTCCTGTTTCTTATACCCTAATTCACCTAACTTTTCTGAATAACTACTAATTTTGTTATCAATGTCAAGAATAGTTCTATCTTTTTCATTGACTATATCTTGATATTTATCAACATCTTTTCTGATAATGTCAATTTGTTTTTCGATTTCACTAAGGCTGACTTCTAATTCTTCAATTTCCTTTTGTAATTCGCCTTTATTTGCCCAAAGTAACTCATCGGTGTATTTTTTTTTAATATCTAATAATTTTTTTTTCTCGGTTAATCGTTTTAATTGTGGTGTCAACAGATCCAGGTTAATATTTAGAGCATTTTTTCTTGAAATTAAGGATTGAAATTCAGCGTTTAATGCCAATACGCCTTTTTTTTGTTGGAGGATTTCATCTCTAAGCCCCTTTAATCCAATACCCTCTTCTAGAAATGAACAAAGTTCTATGGGTTTTAAGTTCTTTATAGCATCAATTTTTCCTTGGCTTACGAACGCAAATTGATTATCAGGATTAATATCTAACTTGGAGACTAGTTTTTGAACTTCAGTTACGTGAGCTTTCTTGAATTCTTTGTCCTTATCAAGTTGTAATTCAAAAAATGGAGATTTCCCTTTGACTACAGTTCTACGAATTTTAATAATCTCTGTATGATATTGAATATGAAGCTCTACCATAGCATGTGCTTGGTTGTTTCTTATAAAATCAGACCATTTCTTATATCTCTCATCTCTTTCGTTACTACCTAAAGCAAATTTAATAGCTTGAAAAATTGAAGTCTTACCGCTCCAGTTAGGGCCAATTATCAAAACAAAACGAGGGATGCCCTTATTTTTTTCGGTTGAAAAATTTACTTCATCCCTTTGGAAAGATAAAAAATTCTCTAATATAACCTTGCGTATATAGGGACCAGTCTCGATTAATGGTTTATTTGAGGAGTCAATAGTTTTTTTTTTACTGGATAAAGCCGTCTTTTATCTCACCTACTTACTTAATACTGCCCAAAAGCTCTCTTTAAATTATCGATACGTTTCTTTGCTTTTTCTAAATTGATTTGAGCCATCTTTGGACTATCATTTAGTATAAATGCATATTTTGCCAATATTTTTCTCTCAATTTCTCCTAAATGCTCGTTCTTGTTTAATTTATCAATTATCAGCACAAGCTCGCTATAATTTTTTGATACTGCGTTTTCGTACAATTGATTTAGCATAAAATCTGTAAATCTTTCCTCTTTAATTTCATTGTTTAAATTTTGAGCGTAAATGTTTCTACTTTCTGTATTTCTTCGCTCCATAGAATTTTTGTTAGAAAAATCATCACTTTTGTAGAAGTCTGAGTCTTCTATATCTCGTTTCGTTTCTGGAGTAGTAGGAATATACTCTCCTGATTCAATTAAATTAATTAAACCATCTGTAATTTCGTTACTCGACTCATTTAGTTCAGAATTGAGAAAATGTTTAAATATCCCTATTCTTAATAGTTGAATTAAGTCTTTTACTTCCCAATTTGCTGTGTAATCTACTAAAGTCTTGATATCAAACACAATTTTCGGATTTTTTTCAGAAAAAGTTCTCAGTATCGTTTCTCTTTCCGATTTATCTAAAATTGGAACTTTGATGAAGAGATCAAATACATCAAAAATCAATTGCGAACTTTTTTTGATTTCTTTCATTGTATTATTTATCCAGATTAATATCAATCCGTCTTTTGCAAGATGTGCCCTATTCTTATAGGATACCATAAAAAGTTCTAATAAATTTTTCCCATTTAAGTTAATGCTGGAAAATTTCTGTTGGTCTATAACTAATAATCCTTTAATTTTAGATTGTTTAGAATCGTGTTGATTTGATTGAGGTTTTTCACTATTTTTTGTTTCATTTTCTATATTCTTTAGCGTCAGTTCTATTATATTCTCTAAAATGTTAATAAAATTAGAAATAAAGTCGTCAGGAGCCTTAACGATTTCTTTATGATTCAATTCGAAGAAATTTAAATAAAAATTTTTAGATATTAGTTTTAAATAATCTACGATATCAGTTCCAGGATTTACTTTTATCAATATCGCACTTTTAAGGTGAATGAACTTATTATAACTCTGAGCAACTGATTCCTCGTTATTTGTTAAAACAATTTTCAAATAATTTATTATATCGTTATATTTTTCACGATAAAAAATCTCCTCTTTATCAATATCCATTTCATTTGGTGCGATTAACTGATAAAACTTAGAAAATTTCAAATCGTCTGTTTTTTCATCCATTCAGAATATCATCAATTTTTTATTTATAATTTTTAAACATTATTTTCAAGATAATTATCACATATATATTTAGCGATAGGTTATCCCCCGACAATATTACATACATTTAAATCTCATTTATCAATCGTATTACTTCGTAATCAAAAAACTAAGTGAAGATATTTAATATAAATAAAGAGAGGCGATAATTTTATAAATGTATAAGTAGATTAAAAAAAAATAAGGTTTGCATATTTAAATTTTATCAGGCATACAGAAATATCCCTTCTCTAATTGATACTTTGGGAACAAATCGCATCCAAAACAACTACAACCTTTGTTTTCAATTTCTGACATTGGTTTTTGAGATTTTCCTCGTGCACAAAAGAGCGCATGCGGTTCATACTCGTTGAGTTTGTTTGGTTTGAAAGAAGGGCAAGGACCACAGAATCTACGACATACTGCCATGGATTCTTCGTTATCTGGGACTGGTAGTGGCATTTTATTTTTCCTCTTTTCTCATATAGAGTATTTTTACTATTTATTAAAATTCTAATTACTATCGAAATGTCCTTTTTAGCTATTAAATTTGATATTTATAGATTATTAATTTTTAGGTGTATTGATTACTTCCTTGAGGTATTCAACACAAATAATGATTAGAAATAATTCATTCTAAAGTTAAATTTTGATTAAAAATTGTTAAGTTATGCTTCAATTCTTCTTTAAATAGGTGGTAGAAGGTGAATTTCTGCTTTTTATATCCTTGAATTAACCCCACAGCAACTAACTTTCTTAAATGGTGAGAAATTGTTGATTGTGATTTATTCAAAATAGTTTCTAACTCACAAACGCACCTGTCTTGCTGTTTCAAAGCATTAATAATGATCAGTCGTTCTTTTGATGCGATCGCAGATGTGAACCTTTCAATAATGTCTAAATCCTCATTCTCTTCTAAACCTTTACCCATTTTTAGTAAATTATCGAAATCAGGATTTGAATCTGAGCAATCTTTACAGGTGCACAACATCTTCTTAATTTCCTGAGCTCTTTTTTGCTTCATATCGTACCAATTTTCAAAAATATCTCTTGTATATATGTAATGAATAAATCGATAAATATAAATTTATAGGATTTAGAGCCCCATATTTACTCAAATCGATAACCTTAAATTTACCTAATAATATTATATCTCAAGTTTCATCGATAATGAATATTAATTTTATAACTAAAATCAAAAATGAATATAGAGTTAGAAAAGAAAATTTAAAAATTAATTGATGGATATGGTTGAAGAAAATATTGAAAATAAGATATTAGACAACATCAATAATTCAGAAGAAGCAAAACAAAAGTCAAGAAAGATTAACTACTTCGAAAAGCTTCTCCCTATATGGGTGGTACTCTGTATCATAATAGGCATCGCGCTCTCCCAGTTTATACCTGAGATAAGTCAAGCAATTAATTCTTTGCAAATTGGAGGTATTTCTATACCAATTGGAATTTGTTTATTTTTAATGATGTACCCTGCGATGTTAAATCTACAAGTATCAGAATTGAAAAAACTACGTAAAAATCCGAAACCTATAATCTTAACATTAATTTCTAATTGGCTCATCGCTCCTTTTGTGGGCTTGGCAATGATTAATATATTTCTACCGGGTACAACTGAATCTATACAACAACTAAAAGTTGCGATAATTTTACTGTCAAGCTCGCCTTGTACGGCTATGGTTTTAGTGTGGGGGTGGATGGCGAAGGGTAATCAGGAGCAAAATGTAATAAATACAAGCTTAAATACGATTACAATAATCTTTTTGTACGTAGGAATGGTTTCTTTATTAACGGGTATTCAAAATATTCTCACGCCTGGGATTATTGT